>JAGPEG010000095.1 GCA_018057165.1 Tabrizicola sp. | reverse complement strand
GAACCTTGCCGAATGCCTGCGCTATGCCCAGGGCCACCCGACCCTGCTGGCCGAATTTCCGGCGGTGAAGGCCTGGCTGGAAACCTGCCAGTCCCGCGCGGCGTTCCAGCGGATGTGGGCGGCGCGACTGGCGGAACCGGCGTAAAACGGCACAGCAGCTGTGCAGTCCGACCGGCCCCGCGCTCTGGCGCAAGGGGCCGGTCGCCCTTACCTTTCCGTCAACGCAAGCTTTCCGGGAAAGGTCCCGCCATGAAGAAGATCGGCTTTCTGTCCTTCGGCCATTGGTCCGACGAACGCGGCTCTGCCGTCCGTTCCGCTGCCGACGTGCTGACCCAATCCATCGAACTGGCCGAAGCGGCCGAGGAGCTGGGCGCGGACGGCGCTTATTTCCGCGTGCACCACTATGCCCGCCAGCTCGCCTCGCCCTTCCCGCTGCTGGCCGCTGTCGGCGCGCGCACCAAGACCATCGAGATCGGCACCGGCGTCATCGACATGCGCTACGAGAACCCGCATTACATGATCGAGGATGCCGGGTCCGCCGACCTCATCTCGGGCGGGCGGCTGCAGCTTGGCATCTCGCGCGGCTCGCCCGAACAGGTGATCGACGGCTGGCGCCACTTCGGCTATGCGCCGAAAGCGGGCGAGACCGATCAGGATCTGGCCCGCGACCACGCGCTGACCTTCCTGGAACTTCTCGACGGCAAGGGCTTTGCCCAGCCCAACCCCCGCCCGATGTTCCCCAACCCGCCGGGCAAGCTGCGGCTGGAACCGCATTCGCCCGGCCTGCGCGACCGGATCTGGTGGGGCGCCGCCTCGGATGCCACTGCCGTCTGGGCCGGAACGCTGGGCATGCACCTGCAAAGCTCGACCCTGAAATGGGACGAGAGCGGCGAACCGCTGCACGTCCAGCAGGCCATCCAGATCGCCAAGTTCCGCGCGGCCTGGAAAGAGGCTGGCCACCCCGGCACGCCCCGCGCCTCGGTCAGCCGCTCGATCTTCCCGATCACCAGCGATCTTGACCGGATGTATTTCGGTCAGGGCCGCCCGGAACAGGACCAGATCGGCGTCATCGACAACACCCGCGCCGTCTTTGGCCGCAGCTATGCCGGGGAACCCGACCAGCTGATCGAGGAGCTGCGGAAGGACACCGCCATCGCCGAGGCCGACACGCTCCTCCTCACCGTACCGAATACCCTTGGCGTCGAGTACAACGCCCATGTGATCGAGAGCATCCTGAAACATGTCGCCCCGGCCCTCGGCTGGCGCTGACGCAATGCAGGCGAGGGGCCAGACCGGCCCCTCATCCCTCCACCACATCTTGCGTTCTGCCCCTTGGGAGTGGTCTAATACCTGCGCCCCATGAGATGAGCAGACCATGCCGAACGACCTTCTTTCCCAGGCCGCCGCCACCTATGACGCCTCCTCGATCGAGGTGCTGGAAGGGCTGGAACCCGTCCGCAAGCGCCCCGGCATGTATATCGGCGGCACCGACGAACGGGCGCTGCACCACATGGTTGCCGAAATCCTCGACAATGCGATGGATGAGGCCGTCGCGGGCCATGCCAACCGGATCGAGGTCGAACTGCACGCCGACAACTCCGTCACCGTCCGCGACAACGGGCGCGGCATCCCGGTCGATCCCCACCCCAAGTTTCCCGGCAAATCCGCGCTGGAGGTGATCCTCTGCACCCTCCACGCCGGGGGCAAGTTTTCCAACAAGGCCTATTCCACCTCGGGCGGCCTCAACGGCGTCGGCTCTTCGGTGGTCAACGCGCTGTCTGACCTGATGGTGGTCCAGGTCGCCCGCAACAAGGAGCTTTACGAACAAAGCTTCTCGCGCGGCATTCCGCAGGGCCCGATCCAGAAGCTTGGGCCGACGCAGAACCGCCGGGGCACCAATGTCACCTTCCACCCCGACCCCGAAATCTTTGGCCACCAGGTCCTGAAACCCGCCCGCCTGTTCAAAATGACGCGGTCCAAGGCCTATCTCTTCTCCGGCGTGGAAATCCGCTGGAAATCCGCCGTCGCGGATGGCGAAACCCCGCAGGAAGCCACCTTCCACTTCCCCGGCGGCCTCGCCGATTTCCTGAACGAGTCCTTGAAGAAACTCACCACCTATTCCGAACGCCCCTTCGCCGGGCGTGTAAGCTTCGAGGAAAAATATCAGATCCCCGGCTCCGTCGAATGGGCGATCAACTGGACCCCGGCGCAGGACGGCTATCTGCACAGCTACTGCAACACCGTCCCCACGCCGGAAGGCGGCACGCATGAGGCGGGGTTCTGGGCCGCGATCCTGAAAGGCATCCGCGCCTATGGCGAGCGGGTGAAGAACCGCAAGGCCGTTGAGATCACCCGCGACGACCTGCTGACCGGCGGCTGCGCGCTGCTGTCGATCTTCATCCGCGAACCCAGCTTCGTCGGCCAGACCAAGGACCGGCTTTCCACCGAGGAAGCCGCCAAATGGGTCGAAAACGCCGTCCGCGACCATTTCGACACCTGGCTTGCCGCCGACCCGAAATCTGCGGGTGCCATCCTCGACTTCCTGGTCCTGCGCGCCGAAGAACGCCTGCGTCGGCGTGAGGAAAAGGAAACCCAGCGCAAGACCGCCACCAAGAAGCTGCGCCTGCCCGGCAAGCTGACCGACTGCTCGTCGAAAACCCGCGAGAATACCGAGCTGTTCATCGTCGAAGGTGACTCCGCCGGAGGCTCAGCGAAGGGCGCGAGAAGCCGCGAGACCCAGGCCCTCCTCCCCCTCAAGGGCAAGATCTTGAACGTTCTTGGCGCGGCCTCGGCCAAGCTCAATGAGAACGCCGAAATTCGCGATCTGTGCGAGGCGCTTGGCACCGGCATGGGCACCCGCTTCAAGCTGGACGACCTGCGCTATGAAAAGATCATCATCATGACCGACGCCGACGTCGACGGCGCGCATATCGCCAGCCTGTTGATGACCTTCTTCTTCACCCAGATGCGCCCGCTGATCGACAAGGGCCACCTCTACCTCGCCTGCCCGCCCCTCTACCGCCTGACCCAAGGCGCGCGGCGGATGTACGTCGCCGACGACGCCGAGAAAGAGCTTTGGCTCGCCAAGGGTCTGGGCGGCAAGGGCAAGATCGACGTTCAGCGCTTCAAGGGACTGGGAGAGATGGACGCCAAGGACCTGAAAGACACCACGATGAACCCCGCCACCCGCAAGCTGATCCGGGTGTCGATCGACGAGGACGAGCCGGGGGACACGTCTGATTTGGTGGAGCGCCTGATGGGCAAGAAGCCGGAGCTGCGGTTCCAGTACATCCAGGAAAACGCGCGGTTCGTGGAGGAGTTGGATGTATAGCTTCGGAAAGCGCAAGACTAGGAAAGCGCATTGCCCGGAGTGTGGTAGGGACCAAAGAGTGAAAACACTCTTTGAAAAGCGCAGCGCTTGGACATATGATAATGGGCTCGAGTGCATTCATGAGTACTTCGCTTTTCAATGCAAAGGCTGCGATACAACCTTCTTTTGCCGGTCAAGTGCAAATAGTGAAGATACTCTTCAGCTAGAGGACGAGAAGGGTAATTCGTTTGAAGATCTTGTATTTAGGAAGGAGTATTTTCCAACTGAAGGCAGGGCTTATTTCCTATTGGAAGTTGACCCGGAACTTGCACAGATTGCGCCAAGGGTCTCTGCTTTGCTTGCCGAAACCGTCAGAGCTGCAAACTCGGGATTAAATACACTTTCAGCCATTGGCGCGCGAACGACGTTTGATAGTGCGGCTGAGTACTTGAAAATCGAGCCAGATTTGCCATTTTCAGATAAATTGGAGGCTCTTCGAAAGATTGGTCACATAAGCGGTAAGGAAAAGGGGTTCCTTGAGGTTTTAATTGACGCTGGGGGTGCAGCAGCCCATCGGGGCTGGATGCCCAGCGATATTGAGCTGATGTCGATCATCGAAATCATTACGGGCTTCATTGGTGCGTCGATTCTGCGCCCGAACTCAGTAAAGAATCTTTCGACCGCAATACCGAGCCGAAAAGTCTCTGCGAAAGTTTCTGAGGCCAATTCAAGGTTGCAGTAAACCAACGTGGGGCACTCACCACGTCAGATTTGCCCAAAGCAAATCTGACCGCGCCCTCCCTCCCGACCCTCGCAGGTTTGCTCGGGCGTTCGACGGGAAAACAGTCCACTGGACTGTTTTCTGATCCGTCTTACCCCCGCATACCCGTCGCGGTCAGCTTTGCACCCCGGCGCTCCTCTCCCATTGTCATCCCCGCGAAGGCGGGGATCCATGTTGAGCCGTTGCATCTGGATCCCCGCCTTCGCGGGGATGACAGGCCGCTGTAGGTCGGGGTTCACCCCGACTCCTCCCCAAATCCCAAACCTTTCCATCCGGTTAACAGAAAAACCAACCCCTTGTAATCGATGAACAATCCGAAACTGTCCACCGTGGACACTTGCCTGCCCGCCCCCGACCCGCTAGGAAACCCAAGTCCCTTTCCAAGGCAGGCCAAGATGCGTCTTTCCCGCTACTTCCTCCCCGTCCTCAAGGAAAACCCCGCCGAGGCCCAGATCGTCAGCCACCGCTACATGCTGCGGGCCGGCATGATCAAGCAGCAGGCGGCGGGGATCTATTCCTGGCTGCCGCTGGGCTACCGGGTCCTGAAGCGGATCGAGGAGATCGTGCATCAGGAACAGATCCGGGCGGGCCACATTCCCCTGCTGATGCCGACGATCCAGCCCGCCGACCTCTGGCGCGAGAGCGGCCGCTACGGCGACTACGGCGAGGAGATGCTGCGGATCACCGACCGCCAGAAGCGCGAGCTGCTCTATGGCCCGACCAACGAGGAGATGATCACCGACATCTTCCGCAGCCATGTCAGCAGCTACAAGGACCTGCCGCTGACCCTGTATCATATCCAGTGGAAGTTCCGCGACGAGATGCGCCCCCGCTTCGGGGTGATGCGGGGGCGCGAGTTCCTGATGAAGGACGGCTACAACTTCGACGTCGACAAGGACGCCGCGCTCCACGCCTACAACCGCCACATGGTCAGCTACCTGCGCACCTACGAACGCATGGGCCTGACCGCAATCCCGATGCGCGCGGCCAGTGGCCCCATCGGCGGCGACAACACGCATGAATTCCTGGTGCTGGCCCAGACCGGCGAGTCCGAGGTCTTCTACGACGATCGCGTGACCGGGCTGAAGCTGGGCCAGCGCGACATCGACTATGATGACCGGGCCCAGGTGGCGGATGTCTGCAAGGAGTTCACCACGCTTTACGCCCGCACCGACGAGACCCACGATGCAGCCGTGTTCGATCAGGTCCCGGAGGCGCATCGCAAGGTCGGGCGCGGGATCGAGGTCGGGCAGATCTTCTACTTCGGCACCAAATATTCCGAGGCGATGGGCGCCGAGGTGGTGACCAAGGAAGGCACGAAAGTCCCGGTCGAGATGGGGTCGCACGGCATCGGCGTCAGCCGCCTGCTGGGCGCGATCATCGAGGCGTCGCACGACGACAAGGGGATCATCTGGCCGGAAGGCGTGACTCCGTTCCCGGTCGGGATCGTGAACCTCAAGCAGGGCGATGCTGCGGCGGATGCGGCCTGCGAGGGGCTGTACAAGGCCCTGCAAGCCAGGGGGCTTGAGGCGCTGTATGACGACCGCGACGAACGCGCCGGGGCGAAATTCGCCACGATGGACCTGATCGGCCTGCCCTGGCGGATCACCGTCGGGCCGCGCGGCCTTGCGAACGGGGTGGTGGAGCTGACCTCGCGCCGGACGGGCGAGTCCGAGGAAGTCTCGCCGGAAGCCGCCGTCGACCGCATCGCCCAGATCTACGCGGTCCGCTGATGGAGTGGGTCGCGGCCGCGCTTTACGGCCTCGACCTCATGTTCCTTCTGTCGCTCCAGCTGCTGAACCGCGACATGCCCGCCGTTGCCCGCCCGATCAGCGATTATGGGTTGGGGCGGACGGCGCGGCTGTTCCGGGTCTACCTCATCGCGGGCTGCATCGCGCCGCCGTTCTTCGCCTGGCAGGTGCATGACTCGGGCAATCCGGACTTTCCGGCGTCGATCCTGGTCTATCTGGGGCTGGTCGCGCTGGGGCGTCTGGGGATCGCGGTCTGGTACAGCGATCCGCATGGCGGACCCCACACCCGCAGGGGCCAGCTTCACCGCGCGGCCACGCTTCTGGCCTTCACCTGCGCTTTCCTGGTGGTGGTCGAGGTGACGCCGCAACTTGTGCTGCGGCACGACAATGCGCTGTCGGTGGCGGATCAGGTGCTGAAGCAGGTGATCAGCGTCAGTTTCGTGGCGGTCGTGCTGACCATCTCGTTTCCCGTGCATCGGTTCTTCGGCCTGGCCGAGCGGGCGTTCCTCTACTCGACCGCGCTCTGGTTTTTGCTGGCCTCGCTGACCTTGCCGCCGCTATGATCGGCTGAAACGGAGGCTGCGATGTCCCGACTTGTCGTCCGCTGCTTTTCCATGTCCGTCGATGGCTTCGGCGCCGGGCCCGAGCAATCGCTGGCCGATCCCTTGGGCAAGGGTGGCATGGCGCTGCACGACTGGATGTTCAAGACCAGGACCTTCCAGGCGATGCACGGCACAGGCATCGGGGTCGCCGAGGGCGTCGACGAAGGTTTCGCGACCGAAGGCTTCCGCAATATCGGGGCCTGGGTCCTGGGGCGCAACATGTTCGGGCCGGTCAGGGGGCCGTGGCCGGATGACAGCTGGCAGGGCTGGTGGGGGGACGTGCCGCCCTATCACTGCCCGGTCTTCGTCCTGACCCATCATGCCCGACCGGACCTCACGCTTTCGGACACGACCTTCCACTTCGTCACCGACGGGCTGGAGGCCGCCCTTGCACGCGCGCAAGCCGCAGCCGGAGGCCGGGACGTGCGCCTTGGCGGCGGTGTCGCCACCCTGCGCGAGGCCTTCCGGCGCCGCGACATCGACGAGGCGCATTTCGCCGTCGCGCCGGTGCTTCTGGGCCGGGGCGAGGCGGTCTTCGCAGGCCTCGACCTGCCCGCCCTGGGGTATGGGGTGAAGCGGCAGGTCTCGGGCGAAGACGCAAGCCATCTGGTGATCGGCCGGGCGTGAAACCTTGCGCCGATGCGGCTTGACCCTGCGCCGCGTGACACCCGATCCTGCCAGGAACGACGCGGGGAAACCGGATCGGGTGCGGGTCATCGTCACCAGGGGCTAGGATGGGCTTCTCCGGGCCGCGCGGAGCGGGTGACGCCACGTCACGGCTCGCACGGAGGGCAGGTGCCGTGGCAAGGTCATGCTTTCGCAACATTTGCCTGCAAGACTGACCCCATGACCCTGCCAACCGACCATTACCGCGTCCTGAAACGCGAATTTTCGCTGGGTGAGCTGCTGGCTGACGGCATTGTCCATGCGCTCGCCCTGCTCGCCGGGCTGATCGCCTTTCCGCTGCTCTTGTTCCACGGGCTGCAGACCGCCGGGATCGGCACCTTCGCCGCGCTTGCGGTCTATGCTGGCGGCTTCTTCCTGATGTGGGGCTTTTCGCTCGCCTACAACATGACCCCGCCCTCGGCGCTGAAATGGCTGCTGCGCCGGTTCGACCATTCGATGATCTATGTAATGATCGCCGGGACCTATACGGCGGTGATCCCGCATCTGGAGGGGGGCTGGCCCTGGCTGCTCGGGGCCGTCGTCTGGACCGGGGCGGTGCTGGGGATTTTGGTGAAGGTGGTGCTGCCGGGGCGCTATGACCGGCTCTCGATCCTGGCCTATGTGATGCTGGGCTGGGTCGGGGTGATCGCCATCGGGCCGGTTTCGGCGGCCTTGCCCTCGGTCTCGCTCTGGCTGCTGGTCGCAGGTGGCGCGACCTATGTGGCCGGGGTGGGCTTCTATGTGTGGGAGCGGCTGCGCTTCCAGAACGCGATCTGGCACGGCTTCGTTGCGGTGGCCGCCGGGCTGCATTTCGCGGCGGTGGCGGTGGCGCTGGTGTGAAGAGTGTCCACGGTGGACAGATTGGGTTTTCCGTGGGAGTCCAATGGGTTGGTCGCGGGCGTTTACGGATGGTTTGAGGACTTTGCCTTTACGTTGAGAGATATCCTGTGTGTCTGAGGTAGTTTGAACATTCTTCCGGAGAGAAGAGATCACAGATGTCGCCGATGGCGGTCATGAGGTGATCGTATGTTCTGGCGCCGATACGCTTGAGGTGGGCCTTGAGTTTGGCGAATGCCATTTCGATTGGGTTGAGGTCGGGGGAGTAGGGCGGCAGGAACAGGAACCAGCAGCCCCTGTCCTTGAGGGCTTGCCCGGCGCGGGGGCTTTTGTGGGTGGGGCGGTTGTCGAGGATGACAACGGTTCCGGGGTCGAGTGCCGGGGCCAGCTGGGTTTCGACATAGGTGTCGAACGCCTCACGGTCCATCGCGCCCTTGATCACCCAGGGCGCGATCAGGCTGTCGCCGGTCAGACCGCGATGAAGGTCTGGGTGTTCCAGAGGCCTGCGGGGGCACGGGCGTGCAGGCGTCTGCCCTTGCGGGCACGGCCGCGCGGGCGGGTCATGTTGGTCTTCACACTGGTCTCGTCGATGAAGACCAGCCGTTCCGGGCTTTCGCGCATCAGGGGCTGGCGGCGGCTGGTCCAGTCGTGCCTGGCGCGGGTGACAGCGGCCCGCCGCCGCTCATCGGCGACCAGCGATTTTTTTTTGAAGGTGAAGCCCATGCGGCGCAGCGCCCGGCAAAGCGCGCCCTGGCTCACCCGCACGCCCTCGGCTGCCGCCAGCGCCCTGCAGAGTTCGGCCAGCGTGATGTCGGGGTCCTGCTCCACCCACCCGGCCAGCAGCGCCTTGTACGGCCCAAGCTTGCCCCAGCCCAAGAGGCACCCACATTTGCGCGGCTGAAGCGAGCCACCTTCCCGCACCTTGCGCGCCAGACGCGCCCCGGTCGCAGGCGACACCATCAACCGGCGCGCCGCCTCAGCGCCAGTCAGCCCGGACAGAACGAGAGCCTCAAAACGCTGGCGAAGGTCAGACGATAACGGGGCTGGCATAACGCATCCTCTGAAAAGGATGAATCACAACCCGACCAGCTTGGGAACCCCCAGATCCAGCGTAAAGGCAAAGTGCTTTAACCCTGTCTTGCCGACACAACCCGTGATCCCCGTCTCATGCGACGGGTTTGGGGACGGACAGGGGCAGATGACAGGGCTGGCATGCTTTGCCGCCCCGGAGGTTTCGCCTTGCTCGTGGTGCTTGCCCCTTTCTGCGCAACCTTGTCGCCTTCGCCGGGTTCCGGTAAATGATGATCCGCCCGGGGGTGCCTTATGTCAGACCAATCTACCGATGACTCCGAGCCGAGGGCCTCCGGGCATCGCCCCAAGGGAAGCCTTGCGATCCTGGTCCTTGGCTGCATCGGGGTCGTCTACGGCGACATCGGCACCAGCCCGCTCTATGCCATGCGGGAATCGCTGCGCACCGCCGGGGAAAACGGCCTCATGCGGCACGAGGTGCTGGGGATCGTCTCGCTTCTTCTCTGGACGCTGATCCTGATCGTCACGGTCAAATACGTCATCCTGGTCATGCGGGCCGACAACCACGGCGAGGGCGGCACCCTGTCGCTGGTCGCGCTGATCCAGCAATCGCTTTCGACCCGGCCAAAGTGGCTGATCGGGATCGGGATGGTCGGCATCTCGCTGTTCTTCGGCGATGCGATGATCACCCCGGCGATGTCGGTCCTGTCCGCCGTCGAGGGCATGGTGCTTGTCGCCCCGAATTTCGAGCCCTTCGTCGTGCCCGTCACCCTGACGATCATCCTGGTCCTGTTCTTCGTGCAGCGGTTCGGGACGGCGGTGGTCTCGGTCCTGTTCGGGCCGATCATGCTGGTCTGGTTCTTCACCATCGGCATCCTGGGCCTGCGCCACATCGGCGATGACTGGACGATCTTCAGCGCGGTGAACCCCTGGCACGGCGTGCTGTTCCTGATCGAGAACGGCCATGCCTCGCTGATCGTGATGGGCTCGGTCTTCCTCGCCGTCACCGGGGGCGAGGCGCTTTACGCCGACATGGGGCATTTCGGCCGCCGCCCGATCCGCATCGCCTGGAGCGTGCTGGTCTTCCCGTCGCTGATGCTGAGCTATCTTGGTCAGGGCGCAATGGTTCTCGGGCATCCCGAAACGGCGGCGAACCCGTTCTTCCTGATGGCGCCCGCCTGGGCGCTGCTACCGCTGGTCCTGCTGGCCACCTGCGCCACGGTGATCGCCAGCCAGGCGGTGATCTCGGGCGCGTTCTCGATGGTCAAGCAGGCGGTGCGGATGGGTCTTCTGCCCCGGCTGGAAATCCTGCACACCTCGGAAAGTCAGGTCGGGCAGATCTACCTGCCGAACGTCAACACGATCCTTGCGGCGGGGGTGGTCTTCCTGGTGTTGCAGTTCCAGTCCTCGTCCAACCTCGCCTCGGCCTATGGCATCGCGGTGACGGGCGACATGGTGATCACCTCGATCCTGGCGGCGGTGCTGTTCCGCCGGGTCTGGGGCTGGTCGCCGCTGCTGACCAATCTGGTCATCGGCCCGCTTCTGGCCATCGAGGTGATGTTCCTGATCGCCAACGCCACCAAGATCGTCGATGGCGGCTATGTCCCGATCCTGATCGCCACGTTCCTGTGCCTGATGATGTGGACCTGGATGCGCGGCTCGGCGCATGTGCTGTCGCAGGCGCGCCGCGATGCGGTCAGCATCGACACGCTGATGATGACGATCCAGAAATCGAAGCGCATCAAGGAGGTCGCGGGCACCGCCGTCTTCCTGACTGCCGATCCCGAGGTTGCTCCT
Organism: Tabrizicola sp.; assembly: GCA_018057165.1. Classification (GTDB taxonomy): domain Bacteria; phylum Pseudomonadota; class Alphaproteobacteria; order Rhodobacterales; family Rhodobacteraceae; genus Tabrizicola. The sequence goes on along the minus strand of JAGPEG010000095.1, from coordinate 1,077 downwards.
GCCGCCCTGCTGCACAACCTGAAGCACAACCAGGTGGTCCATGCCCAGAACCTGATCGTCGGGGTGAACATGGCCAACACGCCCTATGTCGAGGACGAGGACCGGGTTGTCATCACGCCGATCAACGACCGCTTCACCCGGATCAACCTGATCTTCGGCTACATGGAGGAGACCAACGTGCCGAAGGCCCTGGCCCAGGCGCGGCGGATGGGGGTCAAGTATGACATCATGGCGACCTCGTTCTTCCTGAACCGCCGGTCGTTCAAGTCGGGGCGCAAGCAGGGCCTGCCGCTCTGGCAGGAGCGCGTGTTCCTGGCGCTGACCCGCAGTGCGGCGGATGCCACCAGCTTCTACCGGCTGCCCGCGAACCGGGTGATCGAGCTTGGGCAGCAGATGGTGATCTAGGGGGCGGGCGCGCCCTTGACTTCCTGCGCCCATCCCCCTCCCCTATCCCCATGCGCCCGCATGACAATCGCGCCTGGTTCCTGGTTCTTCCTGCCCTCACGCTGCTGGGACTGGTGGGCGCGCTGCCGCTTCTGGCCGTCATCAACTACGGCTTCCACGACATCTTCACCCTGCAGGATGTCTACTGGGTCGGGCCGCAGTGGTTTGCCGATATCCTCGGCTCCGACCGCTTCCTGGCCTCGCTGGGCAGAAGCCTGCTCTTCTCTACCCTCGCGCTGTCCATCCAGGTGCCGCTGGGGATCGGGGTGGCGCTCCTGCTTCTGAGCTACGGCAGGCGGGCGGTCTGGGGGTTGATGCTGGTGGCCCTGCCGCTGGTGGTGCCGTGGAACATGATCCCGATGTTCTGGCTGGGGCTGATCCAGCCCGAGACCGGGCTCTTGGGGCCGGGCCTTGCGGCGGTGGGGTTCGACTGGAAGTTCACCGGCTGGCACACCTGGGTGCTGATCCTGATGGTCGACACCTGGCACTGGCTGGGGCTGGTCGTGGTGCTGACCTATGCCGGGCTGTCGGCGATCCCTCCGGCCTATGCTCAGGCCGCCGCCGTCGACGGGGCCTCCCGCTGGGCGGTGTTCAGGTTCATCCAGCTGCCGAAGATCGCAGGCGCCTTGGCCA
>JAGPEG010000231.1 GCA_018057165.1 Tabrizicola sp. | reverse complement strand
CCCTCCGCATCCTCTGGCACCCGCTTGGTCAACAGTGCGGTCAACAGCGGATGCACGAAGCCTTCCGGCCCATGCAGGATCATCAGCACGATGACCCCAAGCACCGACCAGACGAAGCCGTAGCCCAGCACGACCAGCGTCGCGCAGACCATCCCGAACAGTGCCACCCGCCATTCCCCGAACCGCGCCGTCGCCGGTCCGGTTAGGAATCCCTGGAAGGCCCCGGCGATCAGCCCGAAGATCGCCAGCGTCCCTCCGACCATCGCTTCCGACCAGCCGAACTTGGCGATGCCCCAGAAGGTCCAGATCGCCGGGTAGACCGAGGTAGAAAAGAAGAACAGCCCCAGCACCAGTACCATCGGCAAGACGCCCCGGTAGGTCGCGAAGACCCGGAAGGCCCCGAAAGGATTGGCCCGCCACAGCTCGAACTTGCGGCGGTTCTCCGACGACAGGGATTCGGGCAGCACGAACAGCCCATACAGGAAGTTGATCAGCGAGATGCCCGCCGCCACCCAGAACGGCACGCGCGGGCCCAACTCTCCCAGCAAGCCGCCGATGGCCGGGCCGATCACGAACCCCACGCCGAAGGCGGCACCCATGTAGCCAAATGCCTTGGCTCTGTCATCCGGTGCCGTCACGTCGGCGATATAGGCCGATGCGATGATCCAGCTCGCCCCGCAAATGCCCGCGATGATCCGGCCCACGAACAGCCATTCCAGCGTCGGGGCCAGCGCCATCAGGATGAAGTCCATCCCCAGACCGAAGATCGCCAGCAGAAGCAGCGGTCTGCGCCCGAAACGGTCGGCGAGGTTTCCCATCAGCGGCGCAAAGACGAACTGCGCCAGGCTGAAGGCCGCGAACATCCAGCCGCCGATGATCGCGGCGCGGTCGATGGTGACATGACCCACATCCTCGATCAGCTTCGGCAGCACCGGCATGATCAGCCCGAAGCCCACCATGTCGAGGAAGACGGTGATCAGGACGAATGTCACCGCATGGCGGCTGACCGGCTTGGGGGAGCCGAGGCTGGTTTCTGTGATCTCGCTCATGACGCGCGACCCTATGGGTCGGGCCCGGCACTGTCAAACCGGCACAGGCCCGCTTCCACGGGTCCGTTTCCGGTCCCGCATACCCGCCAATCTGGCAGGCCCAGATGTCTTTCACCTGGCTCCAGATATCCCCGCCGGAGGCTCTTCGCCCAAGCCGGTTGGCCGCAGCCAGCCTCCAGCTTGCGCGAAGCGCCGCATTGGCAAACTGCCTGTTCCATTTCCGCGCAAGAACCTGCCCGTAAAATGCCCCCTCCGTGGCGAGAGGATGGGGGGTGGAGGGCGTCCGAGAAGCCGGAAAACCGCCCCGGCGCAAATCTTAAAAAACCCTGAACACCCGCGATCAATGCGCTGATTTCATTGAGATATCTGAAAATGTCCACCGTGGACAGCTACCCCAGAAACCGCCCGGCCAACCCCGGCAGGTCCTCGAACCTGTCCAGCAGGGCGGCAGGCCGGAACCGGCTCACCCCCGCCCCCTCCGGCCCGAAAGTAACCAGCGCGACCGGCACCCCGGCGGCGACCCCCGTCTTCGCGTCGGTCTCGGTGTCTCCCACCAGCATCGACCGGGCCACCAGCCCCCCGGCCCGCTCGACCGCCGCCCGGTAGGGGGCCGGGTCGGGCTTCCTCACCGGCAAGGTATCCGCCCCGACCAGCGCCCCGAACGCCCCCCGCACCCCCAGGGCCGACAGCAGCAGCTCCGCCAGCTCCTCCGGCTTGTTCGTGCAGATCGAGACCGCGAACCCGGCGGTCTTCAGTCCCTCCACCGCCGCCATCGCCCCCGGATAGAGCCGCGTATGCGTCGCGATCCCGCCCCGGTAGGCTTCCAGAAGGACCGGATAGGCCGCGTCGACCTCCGCCTCGGTCCAGTCCAGCCCCAGCCGGTCGAACCCCAGCCGCAGCATCGCCCGCCCGCCGTGGAACGCGGTCAAGGCATCCTCCGGTCCAAGGCAGGCCCGCGGCAGGCAGGCATTCGCCGCCGCCAGCAGGTCCGCCGAAGTATCCGCCAAAGTTCCGTCCAGATCGAACACCACACAGCGCATCTTGGCAATCCTGTAACCTGTCGTGAAGCCAGCCCCCTTGCCAGCCCCCGCCACGGGGGTAAAACGGGCGCCAAGACATTGGAAGGGGCAGAATGCAGGTTTCAGTCATCGTTTTGGCCGCCGGTCAGGGCACGCGGATGAATTCCGACCGGCCCAAGGTCCTGCACCAGGTCGCCGCCGCCCCGCTCCTCCACCACGCGCTTGCCACCGCGCAAAGCCTCGACCCGGCCCGCATCGTCACCGTCACCGGCCATGGCGGCGAGGCGGTCGCGGCCTCGGCCACGGCTTTCAACGAGGTGGTGGAAACCGTCGTCCAGGACCCGCAAGCAGGCACCGCCCATGCTGTCGCCCAGGCCGCCCCCCTTCTCGCCGAGGAACCCGGCGAGGCCATCGTGCTTTACGCCGACACCCCGCTGATCCGCGAAGACACCCTGCGCGCCATGCTCGCCGCCCGCGCGAAGCATGCCGTCGTCATCCTCGGCTTCCATGCGAAAGATCCGGGCCGCTACGGTCGCCTGCTGACCGAAGGGGAGGAACTCCTCGCCATCCGCGAATTCAAGGACGCCACCCCCGAGGAACGCGCGATTACCCTCTGCAACTCCGGCGTCCTCTGCGCCGAAGCCCGCACGCTCTTCTCCCTCATCGCGGACGTGAAGAACGACAACGCGGCGGGCGAATACTATCTGACCGACATCGTCGAACTTGCCCGCAAGCGCGGCCTCTCTGCCGGGGTCGTCCTGTGCGACGAGGCCGAGACGCTGGGCGTCAACACCCGTGCGCAACTCGCCGGGGCCGAGGCCGCCTTCCAGGCCCGCGCCCGCGCCGATGCGCTGGAGAACGGCGTCACCCTGACCGCGCCCGAAACCGTGTTCTTCGCACTCGACACCCATATCGGCCGCGATGCGATCATCGGCCCGAACGTCCTGTTCGGCCCCGGCGTTACCGTGGAATCCGGCGCCGAGATCAAGGGCTTCTGCCATCTCGAAGGCTGCCACGTCAGCCGCGGCGCGACAGTCGGCCCCTTCGCAAGGCTCCGCACGGGCGCAGAGCTTGCCGAAGACGTCCATGTCGGCAACTTCGTGGAAATCAAGAATGCCATTCTCGACGAAGGCGTGAAGGTCGGCCATCTGACCTATATCGGCGACGCCTCCATCGGTGAGCATACCAACATCGGCGCGGGCACCGTGACCTGCAACTATGACGGCGTGATGAAGCATCGCACCACCATCGGCAAACGCGCCTTCATCGGGTCCGACACCATGCTGGTCGCGCCGGTGACGGTGGGTGACGGGGCACTGACGGCCAGCGGATCGGTCATCACCGAGAACGTGCCGCCCGAGGCGG
>JAGPEG010000094.1 GCA_018057165.1 Tabrizicola sp. | reverse complement strand
CGGACGAAGCGCAGGATCTGCACCTCTTTCGGGCCATAGGTCCGGTAGCCCGACCCCGTCCGTCCGGCGGGGGGGATCAGGCCGGTCTCCTCATAATAGCGGATCATCTTCGCCGACACGCCGCTGACGCGGGCGGCTTCCCCGATGTTCATCATGCGTGGACTCCATAGCGTTTCAGCCGCAAGGCGTTGGTGAGGACGAAGACCGAGGACAGCGCCATCGCCCCGGCGGCCAGCACCGGCGACAGAAGGATACCGAAAGCCGGATACAGCACCCCCGCCGCCACCGGGATCAGCGCGGCGTTGTAGGCGAAGGCCCAGAACAGGTTCTGCCGGATGTTCCGCATCGTCGCGCGGCTAAGGCCGATGGCATCCGCCAGCGCCGGCAGACGGCCCGAGACCAGCACCACATCCGCCGCCTCGATGGCGATGTCGGTGCCGGTGCCCATCGCGATGCCCACATCCGCCTCGGCCAGCGCCGGGGCGTCGTTGATCCCGTCGCCCGCAAAGGCCAGCGCACCCTGCGCCTTGAGCTTGTGCAGTGCCTCGACCTTGCCTTCCGGCGTCACCTCGGCCACCACCTCGTCGATGCCAAGATCGCGCGCGATCGCCCGTGCCGTCCGGGCATTGTCGCCCGAGATCATGGCAAGCTTCAGCCCCATCGCCTTCATCGCGGCAATCGCGGCGGGGGTTGTCGGCTTCACCTTGTCCGCCACCGCCAGCAGGGCCACAGCCTTGCCATCCCGCGCCGCATAAAGCGGGCTTTCACCCCGGTCGGCCAGCCGCTCGGCCTCGGTCGCGAAGGCGGCAATGTCCACGCCCCGCTTGCCCATCTCGCGCGCGGATCCCAAAGCGATCTCCGCCCCGCCGACCCGCGCCGAAACGCCATGGCCCGGCTTGGCAAGGAACCCTTCCACCGCAGGCAGGACCATCCCCTCCGCCGCCGCAACGATGGCCCGGGCGACCGGGTGTTCCGACCGCGCCTCGACCGCCGCCAGCACCGGCAGCAGCAGCTCTTTCGTCTCGCCTTCCGCAGGCTGGAAGCTGGTCAGCACCGGCTTGCCCTCGGTCAGCGTGCCGGTCTTGTCGAAGGCCACGACCTGCACCCCTTGCAGGGCCTGCAATGCCTCGCCCTTGCGGAAGAGAACGCCCAGTTCCGCCCCCCGGCCCGTGCCCACCAGGATCGACACCGGGGTCGCCAGACCCATGGCGCAGGGGCAGGCGATGATCAGGACGGCGACGCCGTTGACCAGCGCCATCGGCAGCGACGGCGCGGGGCCAAAGAGCAGCCAGGCAAGGAAGGTCAGCGCCGCAACCGCCATCACCGCCGGAACGAACCACAGCGTCACCTTGTCGACCAGCGCCTGAATCGGCAGCTTGCCACCCTGCGCCGTCTCGACCATGCGGATGATCCGCGCCAGCATGGTGTCGGCGCCCACCGCGACCGCCTCCATCACCAGCGCGCCGGTCTGGTTCACGGTGCCGCCGATCACCCGGCCGCCCGGATGTTTCTCGACCGGCAGCGGCTCGCCCGTCACCATCGACTCGTCGATCCAGCTTGCGCCTTCCGCCACGCGGCCATCCACCGGCACCCGCTCGCCCGGACGCAGCTCCAAGAGATCGCCGGGGCGTATCTCGGCCACCGGCACATCCAGTAGCTGACCGCCGCGCCGCAGATGCGCAACGACGGGTTGCAGACCCACCAGCCGCTCGATAGCCTTCGAGGACCGGCCTTTGGCCCGCGCCTCCAGAAGCCGACCCAGCAGGATCAGCGTCACGATCATCGCCGCGGCCTCGAAATAGACCGCGACCGAACCGGGGGGCAGCAGGTCCGGCAGGAAGGTCGCCAAGGTCGAATAGGCCCAGGCCGCGCCGGACCCGACCGCCACCAGCGAAGACATGCCCGGCGCGCCCTTCAGCAGGGCCGGAATGCCCTTCACGAAGAACCGCCGCCCCGGCCCGGCCAGGACCAGCGTCGTCAGCGCGAACTGGATCAGCCAGCTTGTTCCCTGGCCGATGGTCATCATCACCCAGTGATGAAAGGCCGGGACCATGTGCCCGCCCATCTCCAGCACGAAGACCGGCAGCGTCAGCACGGCGGCAAGGATCAGGTCGCGGGTCAGCCCCTCGGCCTCACGCTCACGGCGCAGGGCCGGGGTTTCGGCGGCAAGCGTCGCCTCCCGCGCCGTATAGCCCGCTCCCTTGACCGCCTGGATCAGCGCCGCAGGATCGGCCACCCCCTCGACATGAGCGGTTTCAGTCGCAAGGTTCACCGTGGCCGCACTGACCCCCGGCACCGCCTTCAACGCGCGTTCGACCCGCGCAACGCACGAGGCGCAGGTCATGCCGTCGATGCTCAATTCCCGCGCGGTCGTGGCAACCGCATATCCTGCCCCCGTGACCGCCTCGAACAGGGCTTCCGGGGCCACGTTGCCGTGGACTTCGGCAGTCTCGGTGGCAAGGTTGACAGCGGCGGTCGTGACCCCCGGAACCGCCTTCAAGGCCCGCTCGACGCGGCCGACACAAGAGGCGCAGCTCATTCCGGTAATGGACAGCGACAGGGTGGTTTCCCGGATGGGCGCAGTCATGGTCGATCCTTCCTTGGCCGGTGACCTCTGTCATATGGGGCTTCCCATCATGGGAAGGTCAAGCCCCCGGATCCTTTCTTGCCGCGATACTCCGGTGATCGCCGATCTTGACTTCAATCAAACGTTTGATTATATTTTCTGTATGAGCGAGTCCCCTCCCCCGCCCCCCGAAGGAACCCGTCGCGCGCTGATCGACGCGGGGCTCAGGCTTTTCGGGCAACAGGGCTTTGCCGCCACGTCGGTCCGCCAGCTGGCGACCGAAGCCGGGGCGAACATCGCCGCCATCGCCTATCACTTCGGCAGCAAGGATGGGTTGCGCCTTGCCTGTGCCAAGGAATTCGGGCGCCGCATGGGCGCGGCGATCCTTGCGGCCTCCGGCACGAAGTTCGCCACGGCGGAGGATGCGCGTGCGGAACTGCATCGGATTGTCCAGGGGATGGCGGGCTTCCTTCTGGGTGATGCGGGCGCCAGCGAGATTGTTCCCTTCATGCTGCGCGAACTGGCCGAGGGCGGGCCGGGCATCGACGCGGTCTACACCGGCTTTGCCGAACCGACCCACCGCAGGCTTTGCGCGCTTTGGGGCCAGGCCACCGGCACTGATCCCGAAGCCGACAGCACCCGCCTTGCCGTCTTCACCCTGATCGGGCAGCTCATGTATTTCCGCATTGGCCGCTCTGTCGTCGCCCGCCGCATGGGCTGGACCACCATCGACGCACCCGAGATCGGGCAGATCGCCAGCCGGATCATCCGGAACCTAGACGCCATGCTCGACACCGACAGGGGGCCGTGACGTGATGCTTTGCGCAATTCCGCTTGTCTCGTGGCTGTTTGCCAGCTGCGAACCGCCCATGCCCTTTGCCACCGGCTATGTCGAAGGCAACTATGTCCAGATCGCCTCGGTGGCGACTGCGCAGATTCTGGCCCTGTCCGTGACCTCCGGCGACCGCGTGGCCAGCGGGCAGCCGCTTGTCGAACTGGAAAAGCGCGATGCGGAAATCGCGCTGGCGCAGGCAGAGGCCGCGTTGTCGCGGGCGGAAAGCCAGCTTGCCAACCTGAGACAGGGCAAGCGGGCCGAGGAGATCCAGGTGATCGAGGCGGCACTTGCCTCGGCCCGCGCCCAGGCCGGGGAAGCGCGCCGCACCGCCGACCGGCTGCTCGACCTGGCCGCGCGCGGGGTCGCGACCGAAACCCAGCGTGACGACGCAGCGACCGCCGCGGCGGTGGCCGAAGCCCGGGTGACCGAGATCGAGGCCAATCTCGCGGTGGCGCGCCTGCCGGCCCGGCCGGACGAGATCGGCGCCGCTGAAGCCATGCTGCGCGAAGCCACCGCCGCGCGGGACCATGCCCGCTGGCAGCTGGAAAAGCGCGACCTGACCGCGCCCGCCAACGGCGTGATCACCGACATCATCCATCGCCCCGGCGAAATCGCCACGGCGGGCCAGCCGATCCTGGCGCTGCTGCCGGACGGGGCGGTCCGTCTGCGACTTTACGTCCCCGAGGCCGCCATTGCCCGCATCGCCCCCGGCGATCTTCTGGCCGTGCGCTGCGACGGTTGCCCACCCGACCTTTTCGCCACGATCAGCTATATCGCCGATGGCCCGGAATTCACCCCGCCGGTGATCTACTCGGTCGACAGCCGCCAGAAGCTTGTCTACCTCGTCGAAGCGAAACCTGCCGATGGCTCCAGTCTCAAGCCCGGCCAGATCGTCGATGTCGACTTGGCCGAGGGCGAGGAATGACGGGGGGCGAGAAATGACCGCGGCCATCGACGTCCGGGGATTGGTCAAGCGTTTCGGCGACCGCACGGTGGTCGATCATGTCTCGATGCAGGTGCAGACCGGAGAGATCGCGGGCTTCCTTGGACCGAACGGTTCGGGCAAGACCACGACGATCCGCCTGATGTGCGGGCTACTGACCCCCGATGCGGGCGAAGGACAGGTCTTGGGCCACGATATCCGCCGCGACGGCGCGGCGATCAAGCGCGAGGTCGGCTACATGACCCAGCGTTTCTCGTTCTATGAAGACCTGACCATCGAGGAGAACCTGACCTTCGTCGCGGGGCTTTACGGGCTCGACTCCGCGCGCCAGGCAGTCGCCGACACGCTGTCCGACCTTGGCCTGACCTCACGCAAGGGCCAGTTGGCGGGTTCGCTCTCTGGCGGCTGGAAGCAGCGGCTGGCGCTGGCCGCCTGCATCATGCATCGCCCGCGGCTCCTGCTCTTGGACGAACCCACCGCCGGGGTCGACCCCAAGGCCCGGCGCGAATTCTGGGATGAAATCCACCAGCTTGCCGCCGGGGGCCTGACCGTCCTCGTCTCGACGCATTACATGGACGAAGCCGAAAGGTGCCACCGGATCAACTACATCGCCTATGGCAAGCTTGTCGCGCAGGGCACGGTGGCCGAGATGGTGCGGGATGCCGGTCTGACGACGGTCATTCTGGAAGGCTCCAGCGTCGCCGAGGCCGCGCAGCTTTTGCGCGGGCGCCCCGGCGTCGATCAGGTGGCGGCCTATGGCAACACCCTCCATGTCATCGGTCGCGACGGCCCTGCCCTGCTCCGCGCCGCGCGCGAGGTTGCTACCCGGACCGGCACGGTCATGACCGAAGCCGCGCCCAGTCTGGAGGACGTGTTCATTCAGCTGATGGGCGAAGCCCAGGACAATGCCGCATGAGCCGCGCATCTGGTCGCCTCTTCTCGCTGCGCAGGCTTGGCGCGCTGATCACCAAGGAGGTGATCCAGATGCGCCGCGACCGGATCACCTTCGCCATGATGATCGGCGTGCCGCTGATGCAGCTGATGCTCTTCGGGTTTGCGATCAACAGCGATCCGAAAGGCCTGCCTGCTGCTCTGGTCGCGCCCACCCAGGACCGTTTCACCCGCGCCATGGTCAGCGCGCTGGAAACCACCGGCTACTATCGCTTCACCCATGTCGGGCTGACCGCGGCCGAGGCCGAGTTCCTGATCTCGCGCGGGGATGTCAGCTTTGTCGTCACCGTGCCCTCCGACTTCGGCCACCGCGTCCTGCGCGGCGACCATCCGCAGATCCTGATCGAGGCCGACGCGACGGATCCCTCGGTAGCTTCGGGGGCGATCTCGACCCTTGGCACCGTGGCCGCCGATGCGCTGTTGCGGGAAACTGGGGGCGAGGCCGAAGCCCAGGCCCGCGCCGCTGCACAGCTGTCGGTCGTGGTTCACCGCCGCTACAACCCCGAAGGCATCACCCAGTACAACATCGTTCCCGGTCTTCTGGGTGTGATCCTGCAGATGACCATGGTGATGATGACCGCCATGGCGCTGACCCGCGAGATCGAACGCGGCACGATGGAAAACCTGCTGGCCATGCCTGTCACCCCGGCTGAGGTGATGCTGGGCAAGGTCCTGCCCTATTTCGCCGTGGGCGGCGTGCAGGTGCTTGTCGTGCTTGGCGTTGCCCGGCTGGTGTTTCAGGTGCCTTTCCTCGGTTCACTCCCGCTTCTGCTGGCGGGGGTCGGGCTTTTCGTCATGGCGCTGGTGATCCTGGGCTACCTGATCTCGACCGTCGCCCGGACGCAGATGCAGGCCATGCAGCTGACCTTCTTCTACTTCCTGCCCTCACTGCTGCTGTCGGGCTTCATGTTTCCGTTCCGGGGAATGCCCGGCTGGGCACAGACACTGGGCGAAGTCCTGCCGCTCACCCATTTCCTGCGCTTCATCCGGGCCATCATGCTGAAGGGGGCAGACCTCTCCGCCGTGACCCAGCATATTGCGGTGCTTGCGCTTTTCGTTCTGGTCTTCGCGGTCCTTGCCCTCAGCCGGTTCCGGCGCACACTGGATTGACGGTCAGGGCCAGATGGTGTCCCGGTCCAGCGGCCAGATCGGACGCCGAACCCGGACATAGGGCCGCAGATGCGCCTGCGGGGTCGCCAAGGCACCGGAATCGCAGACGATGACCTTGCCCGCCACAGGCTCGAAGGCAGCCCGGAAATGCTGCATCGACTTGACCACCAGAAAGCGCAGGTCTGAAGGCTCGATCCCGAAGCTGCGGACCTGCTGAAGGTCGAGCATCTGTTCGTTCAGGGTGACGACAAGGATGTCGATCCCATCCACCCGCAAGACCGCTGTCGAGCCGAAGCTGTGGCTGATCCCGCCCAGGATCGGTCCGTCGCCGGTATAGCTACCGTCCGACAGGTGCAGAAGCGTCCCCGTCAGCTGCAACGGCCCGCCCCCCAGCGAAGGGTCGTTCTTGCCACCCAGAGCCAGACTGACGGTATCGCCAACCCGGTGCCGGTGCAGGAACGCCGCCGCCTCGGGGTCGATCATCGGCGCCAGCGCCCCGCCCGTCACCCCGGCCTGCAGCAGCGCCGCCAGCAGCGCCGTCGCATCGCCATAGGCCCCCGCTCCGGGATTGTCGGCATAATCGGCAATCACCAGCGGCCCCCGGCTGGCGTCGAAACCCAAGGCTTCCGCCGCCGCCGCCTCCGGGGTCAGGAACTCGTTCGAGACCGAGGCGCGCTGGTCCCAGATCGTCTGCGCCAGACCCAAGGCGATGGCCTCGGCCCGCGACGCCGCCGCATCGTCATGCGTCACCAGCACCGTGGGCCCGGCCTCGCGGATGTCCGCTTCGGCGAAGGCAGCGTTGATCGACACGGCCAGGATGCCCGGTTCGGCCTCATGCGCAGCGGCCCGGTCATACAGTGCGGCAGTTTCGGGCACATCGGTGCGCCCGGCATTGGCTTCGTCCAGCATCGGCAGACCCAGACGCAGGGTGCGCGGCCGGATCTCCCCCCGCATCGTCGCGTCCAAGAGCCGCGCTGCGTGGCGTCCGGTGACGCGCATGTCGACATGCGGATAGGTCTTGTAGCTGACCAGGATCTGCGCCTGATCGACCATCGCCTGCGTCACCATCGCATGCAGATCCAGCGTGACCGCGATCGGCAAGTCTGGTCCGACGATGGCCCGCAGCCGGCGCAGAAGCTCGCCCTCGCCATCCTCGCAGAAGGCCGGGACCATGGACCCGTGCAGCGACAAAAGGATTCCGTCAAGCGTGGCCCGATGTGCCCCGGCGGCATCGCAGATGATCCCCGCGAGATGATCGAACGCCTCCCGCGCAACCCGCGCGCCGGGGTTCGCATGGGCCGAGACGCTATGCGTGATCCGCCAACCCGCCTCGCGTCCCGCATCCAGAAAGCCCGCAAGCTCGTCGTTCACGTCGCCAAAGCGGTCAAGCGCGACCTGCCCTTCGTCCAGCACCCCGTCGCGGAAATCCTGCAACGTGGTCTCGCCCTTCTTGAAGGTGTTGCTTTCATGGACGAACGAGCCGGTGAGAACGTGGAACGGCATTGGATGGGCCTTTCAGAGCGGGTGGAAACAGGCGACGGGATGGTCAGGATCGTTCGACAGCGCCGGGCGTTCGGCACGGCAGCGGTCGCTGGCCAACGGGCAGCGGGTCGCGAACGCACAGCCGGGCGGCAGATTGAACGGGCTGGGAATCTCTCCGGCGAGGGGCGCGATGGTGCGGCGGCGCGCCGGATCGGGGACAAAGGCCGATTGCGTCAGCGCTTGGGTATAGGGATGGCGCGGCGCGGCCCCGGCGGCAGGCAGCACCTCGACCACAGAGCCGAGATACATCACGACGATCCGGTCGCAGAAATAGCGCACCAGCCCCAGGTCATGACTGATGAACAGGTAGGTCAGCCCCAGACGATCCCGCAGATCGGCCAGAAGTGCGACGATCTGCGCCTGGATCGACACGTCGAGGCTGGCCGTCGGCTCGTCCAGCACCACGAAATCCGGGCGCAGCGCCAGTGCCCGCGCGATCCCGACCCGCTGGCGCTGCCCGCCCGACAACTGGTGCGGGTGGCTCTCGGCCATCGAAGCGGGCAGGCCCACCGCCGCCAGCATTTCGCCCATCTGGCCCGTGACAAGCGCCTCGCCCTGGACACGGAACGGCTCCTCAAGCACGCGGGCAATCGTGAAGCGGGGATCAAGGCTGGAATAGGGGTCCTGGAACACCATCGCCATCCGCCGCCGCATCCGGCGCAGTGCGGCAGGCGACAGCGCGGACAGGTCGGTTCCGTCAAAGCTGACCCGGCCCGCGGTCGGCTCGATCAGCCGCAGGATCAGTCGCGCCAGCGTGGACTTGCCGCAGCCGCTTTCCCCGACGACACCGACCACCTCGCCCTTGCCGATGTCCAGCGTGACCTCGCGCACCGCCAGCATCTCACGCGGGCGGGCCAGTAACCCGCCGCCGGTCTGGAAACGCTTGGTCAGCGCCTCGATCCGGATCAACGGGGCGGTCATGCGGCCCCCTCCGGGTGGTGGCAGGCGACGACATGATCCGGCCCCTGCCGGGTCAGCACCGGCACCTCGCTCCGGCAGAGGTCCGAGGCGCGTGGGCAGCGCGGGTGAAACCGGCAGCCCGACGGAAAGTCCAGCGCGCCAGGCACCGCGCCGGGTATGCCGCGCAGCGTGCCCTTCGCCATGTCGTCCTGCGGGATGCAGCCGATCAGCGCACGGGTATAGGGATGCGCCGGGGCGGCAAAGATCGGCGCGGCAGGCCCCTCCTCGGCCAGGCCGCCGCCATAGAGGACCGCCACCTGGTCGCAAAGCTGCGCCACCACCCCCATGTCATGCGTGATGAGGAGCAGCGCCACCCCCCGGTCGCGCACCAGCCCGCCGAGGATCTGGATGATCTGCGCCTGCACCGTCACATCCAGCGCCGTGGTCGGCTCGTCGGCGATGATCAGGTCGGGGTCGCCCGCCAGGGCCATGGCGATGACGATGCGCTGCTTCATCCCGCCCGACAGCTGGTGCGGCCAGGACTCCGCCACCGCCGCAGCCTCGGGAATCCGCAACTGCGTCATCAGCTCCAGCGTCCGCTTGCGGGCCTCTGCCCGGTTCAGCCCCAGATGCAACCGGCTGACGATGTCAATCTGCGCCCCGATCCGCTGCACCGGGTCCAGCGCGGTCATCGGGTTCTGGCTGACAAAGCCGATGCGCCGCCCGCGCAAGGCCCGGCGCTGCGCATCGCTCATCGTGCCCATGTTCTGCCCGTCAAACCGGACCGCACCCCCGGTCACGCGCCCGCCGATCAACGGCAACAGGCCCAGCGCCGCCAGCGCCGTCAGCGACTTGCCCGACCCGCTTTCGCCCACCAGCCCCAGGATCTTCCCGCGGTCGACCGTCAGGGAAATCCCGTCCAGCAGGCGCAAGGCCCCGATGGCGACCTCGATCCGCTCGATTTCCAGCAGCGCGGTCATGCGCCCTTCCGCAGCCTGGACTTGATGTCCAGCGCGGCGATCAGAGCATCGCCGTAGAGGTTGATGGCGACGACGGTGATCGCGACCGTCAGGCCGGGGAACAGGATCACCCAGGGCGCCTTGAACACCAGCGCCGATCCCGCCGACATCATCCCGCCCCAACTGGGAACCGGGGGCTGCGCGCCAAGCCCGAAGAAGCCCAGCGTCGCCTCAAGGATGATGGCGTCCCCCGTGGCGAGCATCGCCGAAACCAGCACAGGTGCCAGCGTGTTCGGCAACAGGTGGCGGAACAGGATCTGCCCGTTTCCCGCCCCGAGCGACCGCGCCGCCTCGATGAAAGTCTCGCCCTTCAGGGTCAGGATCTGCGACCGGGTCAGGCGGGTGAACTGCGCGAGATATGCGACCGAGATCGCGATCATCGTGCCCGTGGTTCCGGGACCGATGATGGCAACCAGGATCAGCGCGATCAGGATTTCCGGGAAGGACCAGGTCAGGTCGACCACCACCGTCACCGCCCGGTCGAACCAGCCGCCGAACCAGGCCGCCGAGGCCCCCAGCACCATGCCGCAGAACACCGAGACCGCAATGGCTGTGGCGCTGACCGACAGCGAGGTCCGCGCGCCATAGATCAGCCGGGTTAGGAGGTCGCGCCCGAATTCGTCCGTCCCCAGCCAATGCGCGGCTGAAGGTTGCTGGTAGGCCTCTTTCAACGCCTGGATATCATAGCCATAGGGCGACAGGAGCGGTGCGAAAACCGCCGCCAGCACGACCAGCCCCAGCCAGGCCCCCGCGACCGCGCCAAGCGGACGGCGGAGCGCGCGCAGGGGGGCCGGGGCGCGAAGCAGGACGGGCGCGCTCATGCCAGCGCGGCCCGGACGCGCGGGTCCATCAGGGCTTGCAGGACATCGCCCAGAAGCGTGCCCAGCATCACCGCCATCGCCAGCATCAACAGGCAGGCCTGCACCACCGGATAGTCGTGCTGGCTGAGCGACTTGATCAGCAGTGTGCCCAAGCCCGGCCGGGCAAAGACCACCTCGACCGTGACCGCCCCGCCCAGAATCCAGCCGATGCGCAGCGCCAGGATCGTCACCACCGGCATCAGCGCATGGCGCAGGACATGGCGCAGCTGGATGCGCAAGGGTGACAGGCCCTTGGCATGCAAGAGCAGCACGAAGTCGCGCTCTGCCGCCTCGATCATCGACACCCGCGTGACGCGCGTGACCAGCGCGGTGCCGCCAAGCCCGATGGTCAGCACCGGCAGCACCAGCGACTCCCAGCTCCGCGCGCCCGAGACCGGAAACCAGCCCAGCCAGACCGAAAAGACCAGCATCAGGATCAGCCCGAGCCAGAAACCGGGCATGGTCGAGCCAAGAAGCACCCCTCCCATGATCGCCCGATCCGGCCAGCGGTCACGGTTCAGAGCGGCGACCACGCCAAGCCCGATCCCGACAACCGTCGAAAACAGCAGCGCCAGCCCGCCCAGCCGCAGCGAATGCGGCAGGGCCTGCACGATCAGGTCGGCCACCGGACGGCGGGCGACAATCGCGGTGCCAAGATCACCCTGCACCACCCTGGACAGCCAGATGCCGTATTGCACCGGCAGCGGTCGATCCAGCCCATAGCGCGCCTCCATCTCGGCCCGCGCCGTGGGCGAGGACCCGATCTTCAGCAGGTTGTCGATCGGGTCGCCGGGAATGAAATGCAGGATCGAGAAGATCACCACCGAGACGGCGAGGAACACCGGGATCAGCATCAGGATCCGTCGGATCAGCCAGGACAGCATGCCGGTGTTCCCCTTTCGCTTGTGCTTACTCCTTCACCTCCATGTCCATGAAGGCAGCCACACCCACATCGGGCGCATTCAGGGGATCGGGCATCACCAGCCTGTCGGCATTGTAGGCGACGTTCGTCACCGGCTGGTAGATCGGCGCCATCGGGAACTGGGTCAGGACATATTCATGATAGGCGGTGAAATTCGCCACCCGCTCGTCCATGTTCTTCGCTCCCGTCATCGCCGCCGTGCGCAGCTCTTCCGCCTTCGGGTCGTTGAACATCGACACGTTCGGATAGCCCAGCCGGTCGCCGCCGAAGAACCAGTCGACGATATCGGCATTGTCCCAGGTATAGGACCGCACCGCCAGTTGCTGCTCGCCGGTCTTGTAC
>JAGPEG010000093.1 GCA_018057165.1 Tabrizicola sp. | reverse complement strand
CCGACCGAAACCATGGTCGAGATCGTAAGCCCCCACTTCTTCGACCCGGAAGGAGAACGTCTCCGTGGCTGATACCCTGCACACCCTGACGGCGCTGGGCGCCGCGGAACCCGCCACCCACCAGGTTGGCCCGCACCGGATCGTCGAGCGGTTCGACGTGGCGCTGGCCTCGCTGGCCACCCGCAAGGGGCGCGCGGCGGACGTGGAAAAGGCCGCGGCGGCGGCGGGCGTGCCGCTGCCGGCGGCGGCCCGCTGGGCTGCGGGCAAGACCTATGCCGCCTTCTGGACGGCGCCCGAGATGTGGTTCGTCGAGGCGCCGCTGGCCACGCACGAAGACATCGTGGCGCAGCTGAAGCCGGCCTTTGGCGATGCCGCCTCGATCACCGAACAGACCGACGCCTGGGTCCGGTTCGACCTGTCGGCCCCCGATCTGGTCCCGCTGATGGAGCGGCTGTGCAACGTCGACTTCGCCAAGGCCCCGGCAGGCCATGCCACGCGGACGGTGATCGAGCACATGGGCTGCTATCTGGTCAAGCAGGGCGCCGGCGCGGTCACGCTGTACGGCGGCCGCTCTTCGGCCCGCAGCCTGCTGCATTGCCTTGAAACCACGGCAGCTTCCGTCACCTGACCAAAGGCTTGATGCTTTGGCTGTTTCCCTATAGGAAAAATGTGAAGCGTTTTTCCTGGTGGTGAACTGCCATGCCCAAGGCCGACGATCCGACCCTGCCGCGCACCAAGCCCGCCTTCGACCAGGACCCGCACCGGGTGCGCGAAGTGGCCGAGCGCAACCTCGAAGCCGCAATCGGTCGCGAGGTGCGCAACTTTCGCCGCCAGCAAGGCATGACGGTGGCCGATCTGGCGGGCGTCACCGGCCTGTCGATCGGCATGCTGTCGAAGATCGAGAACGGCAATACATCGCCCAGCCTGACCACGCTGCAGGTGCTGAGCCATGCCTTCTCGGTGCCCGTCACCGCGTTCTTCCGCAGCTTCGAGGAAAAGCGCGAGGCGCAGCATGTGCGGGCGGGACAGCATATCGAGATCGAACGCCGCGGCACGCGCGCCGGGCACCAGTACAACCTGCTGGGGCACATCGGGTCGAATTCGTCGGGTGTCGTGGTCGAACCCTACATGATCACCCTGACGACCGAGAGCGATACCTTCCCGGCCTTCCAGCACGAAGGACTGGAACTGCTGTACATGCTGGAGGGCGAGGTGGATTACCGCCACGGCGACCAGGTCTATCCGCTGAAGCCCGGCGACACGCTGTTCTTCGACGCCGATTCGCCGCACGGGCCCGAGGTGCTGGTCAAGCTGCCGGCGCGCTATCTGTCGGTGATCGCCTATCCGCAGGGGTGATGCGGAACGGAAGACGGTCCAGTGGACCGTTTTCCCGTCGAACGCCTGAGAGAGCCGGGGCGGCTCCTCGTTCGACTTCGTCTCCTCGTCGCGCGACGAGTGACGAAGTCATCGAGGAGCGGTCCGGGCGTGATCCCAGACCGCGCGGCGCACCCGCGCCACCTTGTAGGCGTCCATCGCCGCCATCGCCCAGACGAACAGCCCGCCCGAGACCTTGCCCACGAAGGACACCGAGGGATCGGCCGTCTTCAGGGTAAAGCCGCCCAGCAGCACGACGAAGAAGACGAAGATCAGCCCGCGCAGCGGCTGGCGGTTCAGCACCTGGCCCATCCCGGGCAGCGCAATCGCCACGGCCAGCACAAGCCGCGGGTTCGGGGGCGCGGGGCTTTCGGACGGTGTCATCGGGTTTCCCTGCTCCATGCTTCCAGATCGTCGCGCAAGGCGGCCAGCCTGTCCAGCAGCGGCGCGATCCGGGCGGGGGCCAGCGGCGTCATCGCCAGCTCGGCATCACGGAAGATCAGATAACGGCCGCGGTCGGCCTCTTCCGCCAGAAAGACGATTCGCAGTCCGCGCGGAGAGATCAGCAGCTCTTTCGCCCGCGGATCGTCGAACAGGTCGGCGTGGCGGGCGATCAGCTCTTGCGGCGGAATGCGGGCTGCATCGTCGCTGCGCAGGGCCACCCCGTCGGCCAGGAAGGCGGGGCGCGGCAGGCTGTGCGGCAGGTCGGCAAAGCGGCTGAACGGCTCGGCCCCCGAGGGGCGGGCCATCAGGTCCAGCGTGGCCGGAACGGGAATCGGCTGGGGCAGGCTGACCATCACCCACAGCGCCGGCAGCTTGCGGTAGGACAGCGAGTCGGGCAGCACCTGCAGGTCGTAGGCCAGCCCGCCACGGCGCCCGGTCATGCGCGGCAGGCCGGTCGGCTGCAGCCGGGTCTCGCCACCGTCGAACAGCGGTTTCAGCGCGTCGAAGTAACCGGCACGGGCCGCCGTGCGGTCCCGGCCCGTGCGGACCAGGCGCCAGGTCAGCCACAACAGCAGGGCGGCGGCCAGCGCGGCGATCAGGGGATAGGCAGGGGGCATCTTCGGCTTTCGGTCAGGGAAACGGCCCGCCGGGATGGGCGGGCCGCAAAAGAGTCGGGCCAGGCCGACCGGATCAGTAGCCCTGCGGCTTGGGCCAGGGCATGGTGAACTGCGCGCCGCGGTTCACGAAGCGGTAGCGCCAGAAGTGGAACCACAGCGACACCACGATATAGAACCCGATCATCGCCACCAGTTGCGTGCCATAGCCCAGGAACACGGCAAAGAAGGTGGTGGCGCAGATCGCCAGCAGCGCGATCGCCGGCAGCGGGTGGAACGGGTGCTCATAGCCGCGCTTGATGGTGCCCATCGGCCACTTCTTGCGGAAGAGGATGATGTTCAGCGGCATGAAGGTATATTCCAGCAGGCCCGACAGGATCGAGAAGGTGATCACCTGGTCCAGCGGTGCCCCAAGCGCGAAGATCAGCGCGATCGGCACCAGGAAGATGATCGACCGGTAGGGCGTGCGGTAGCGCGGATGCACGGCGCCAAACCAGCTGGGCAGGTACCGATCGCGGCCCATGGCGAACCAGGCGCGGCTGGCATCGTTGATGCAGCCGTTGGCCGAGGCCAGGGTGGCGAACAGCGTGCCGAAGCCCAGAAGCCACACCAGCCCGGTCGACCCTGCCAGTTGCGCGGTCGAGAACAGCGGCGCCACCGCGCCGTTGACGCCGTCGCCCAGGTATTCCCAGGGCAGCACGCCGGAACAGGTGTACCAGGTCAGCGTCGCCGCGATCAGCAGCGTCATGATGCCAGCCAGTGTGCCGAAAGGCAGGGCGCGGGCGGGCGAGCGTACCTCTTCGGCGGCCTGGGTGGTGCCTTCGATCCCCAGATAGTACCAGAGGCCGAAGTGCATCGCCGCCAGCACGCCGATCCAGCCGTAGGGCAGTTCGTGGCCCTCGAACAGGGCGGCATGCTGGATGATTCCGTCGCCGACAATGCCGCTGGTCGAGACGAATATCACCAGGATGGCGACAAAGGCGATGGCGGTGATGACCAGGTTGAAGGTCAGCGTCGCCAGCACGCCGCGATAGTTCAGCCAGGCCAGGAACATGATGACCAGGATGATGAAGGGCCTCTGGTCCAGCTCTCCGGTGTAGCCCGTCATCGTGGCCACGACCGAGAACAGGTAACCCGCCGTGATCGCATTCGCGGCCTCGAGCATGGTATAGGCAAAGACCAGGTACAGGCCGACGTTGAAGGCCATCAGCGGCCCCACGATGTGCTTGGCCTGGGTGTACTGCCCGCCGGCGGCGGCGACGGTGGATGTCACCTCGCTGTCGATCATGGCGACGCAGGTGTACAGGATGCCGGCGACCCAGCAGGCGATCAGCGCGGCATAGGCGCCGCCCTTGCCGACGGCAAAGTTCCAGCCCATGTATTCGCCGACCAGAACGATGCCCACGCCCAGCGCCCAGACGTGCGCCGGCCCCAGAACACGCAACAGGCCGACCTTGGTGCCATGCGGCCCCATGCCGTCCATGGTCTTGGATGTGATGTCGATATCGGTCATTGCCCTACACCTTGTGTTCTTCGGTCAGGGCCTCAAGCTCGCCCTCGCGGGACGAGGTCAGGACCTCTTCGGAGTAGGTGCTGTCGACCTTGATCCAGTCGATCACCATGTACAGTCCCAAAAGCGCCGAAACGCCCCAGGCCGCGTATTCCAGCAGGTTCCATGTTTCCATCTCAGCCCCCTTTGCGGTCGCCGAACTTTTCCGCGATGACTTCGCGGTATTCGACGTCGGAGAATTTCAGCATCAGCACATAGTAAAGCACGATCACCGCGATCATCACGACCAGCGCGCCGGTGGTGAAGCTGTAGTCGAACCGCGCCAGAATCAGGTCGTGGGCGGTTTCCGGCGTGTAGCCAAGCGCCTCGTACTGCGCGGCCTGCACGGCGTTCTGGCCCAGGGTTTCCCAGGTCGGGTTGGCGACGGGTTCGGCGACCGACTTTGCGGCGCCGGCCATGCCCAGCCACAGCGGCACGAACAGCGCGCCCACGGTCAGCACGACCAGCACGACCACGTCGATCAGCTGGCCGGCCTTGCTTTGCTTGGGGGGATCGTAATGTGCCATCAGTGCCCCCTGTGCCCGCGGGCTTCGTCAAGGAACTTGATGTCCAGCCCGTACATGAAGTCGCGGTCTTCGCGGTAGTGGCGCAGCATGGCCAGGATCGCGGCCGTGTTGAACAGCAGGATGATCGCCCCGGCGATCAGGAGTATCGTCCGCGCGCCCGACGAGGGCGCAAGGGACCAGGTGGCCATCGCCACGAAGATCATTGCAAACCAAAGGCCCGCCACGAACGCCCATGCCACCAGCACGTCGCGTCTGTGCATGGCCTTAATCCTTTGATCAAGGTCCACCACTGTTCCTCCCTCGGGCCGGTTGTTGCCGGATATGGCGTGGCCCCTGCGCCGTTTCTCTGCCCGGCAAATTTGTTTTCCCGCAGGAAAAGCCTGCTGCGGCGTTCTGTCAAGGGAAACTGCGCGCGCCGGGTGCTCTGGCCGTAATTTTCCCGATGGGTGAAAAATGTTTCTTACCAGTTGATAGGTGCGATTGACGGTGCTAGCGTCATCCTCAACCAATGCAGAGGAGGCGAATCCATGTGCGGGATCGTTGGACTTTTCCTGAAGGACCCGAAGCTGGAGCCGAAGTTGGGCGCCATGCTGACGGACATGCTGATCACCATGACCGACCGCGGGCCGGACAGCGCCGGAATCGCGATCTATTCCGGGGCGAGGGACGGGCTGGGCAAGCTGACCGTGCAGTCCGCCCACCCCGAGACCGATTTCAAGGACCTGGATGGCGACCTGCATGCCGCGATCGGCCAGCCGGTGGCGATGCTGGTGAAATCCACCCACGCCGTTCTTGAAGTGCCGCTGGATCAGATCGCCGCCGCCCGCTCGGCGCTGGCCCACCTGCGGCCGAACGTCAAGGTGATGAGCGTCGGCGACTCGATCGAGATCTTCAAGGAAGTCGGCCTGCCCAAGGACGTGGCCGCCCGCTTCGACGTGTCGAAGATGAAGGGCACCCACGGCATCGGCCACACCCGGATGGCAACGGAATCGGCCGTGACCACGATGGGCGCGCACCCGTTCTCGACCGGGTCGGACCAGTGCCTGGTCCACAACGGCAGCCTGTCGAACCACAACGGCCTGCGCCGCGAGCTGGTGCGCCTGGGCAAGACCTTCGAGACCCAGAACGACACCGAGGTTGCCGCCGCCTACGTCAGCCAGAAACTCGAGGAAGGCCAGAGCCTGGGTCAGGCGCTGGAATCCGGGCTTGAGGATCTGGACGGCTTCTACACCTTCGTCGTCGGCACCAAGAACGGCTTTGGCGTGGTCCGCGACCCGATCGCCTGCAAACCCGCCGTCATGGCCGAAACCGACGAATACGTCGCCTTCGGGTCCGAATACCGGGCGCTGGTCAACCTGCCGGGGATCGAGAACGCCCGCGTCTGGGAACCGGAACCCGCCACCGTCTACTTCTGGGAGCGTTGAGAGAATGCAAAGCTTCGATCTGGGCAAAGAGGGCCTGCGCGCCTTGAACAGCGCGCTTCACGCCCTGAAGGGCCAGACCAACATGACCGACTGGGAGGTCATCAACCCCAAGGGCGCGCATGCGATCGCCGCCGGGGTCGATGCGCCCGTGGACATCACGGTGCGCGGCTCGACCGGCTACTATTGCGCCGGGATGAACAAGCAGGCGACGATCCGCATCAAGGGTTCTGCCGGGCCGGGCGTGGCCGAGAACATGATGTCGGGCACCGTCATCGTGGACGGCGACGCCAGCCAGTATGCCGGCGCCACCGGGCGCGGCGGCCTGCTGGTCATCAAGGGAAACGCGGCCAGCCGCTGCGGGATCTCGATGAAGGGCATCGACATCGTGGTGCATGGCAACATCGGCCACATGTCCTGCTTCATGGCGCAGTCGGGCAACATCGTCGTCCTGGGCGATGCCGGCGACGCCCTGGGTGACAGCCTTTACGAAGCGCGGCTGTTCGTGCGCGGTTCGGTCAAGTCGCTGGGCGCCGACTGCATCGAGAAAGAGATGCGGGACGAGCACTACGCGATCCTCGAGGATCTGCTGCGCCGCGGCGAGGCCGACCACAAGGCCAAGCCCGAAGAGTTCCGCCGCTATGGTTCGGCGCGCAAGCTCTACAACTTCAACATCGACAACGCTGCGGCATACTGAGGCAAACGATGAGCGATTTTCCCCATACCCCGCCGCGCTATTCGGCCACCTTCACCCCGGCCATCAACGCGGAAATCCGACGCGCAGCCGCCTCGGGCATCTACGACATCCGCGGTGGCGGCACGAAGCGGCACCTGCCGCACTTCGATGACCTGCTGTTCCTGGGCGCGTCGATCTCGCGTTACCCGCTGGAAGGCTATCGCGAGAAATGCGCCACCGACGTCTGGCTGGGCACCCGTTTCGCCAAGAAGCCGATCCACCTGGACATCCCCGTCACCATCGCGGGCATGAGCTTTGGTGCCCTGTCCGGCCCGGCGAAAGAGGCCCTGGGCCGTGGCGCGTCGGAGGCCGGGACCTCGACCACCACCGGCGACGGCGGCATGACCGAGGAAGAGCGCGGGCATTCCAAGACGCTGGTCTATCAATACCTGCCCAGCCGCTATGGCATGAACCCCGATGACCTGCGCCGCGCCGATGCGATCGAGGTCGTGGTCGGCCAGGGCGCCAAGCCCGGTGGCGGCGGCATGCTGCTGGGCCAGAAGATCAGCGACCGCGTGGCGATGATGCGCAACCTGCCCAAGGGCATCGACCAGCGCAGCGCCTGCCGTCACCCCGACTGGACCGGCCCGGATGACCTGGAGATCAAGATCCACGAGATCCGCGAAATCACCGACTGGGAAAAGCCGATCTACGTCAAGGTCGGCGGCGCGCGACCCTACTATGACACCGCGCTGGCCGTGAAGGCCGGGGCCGACGTCGTGGTGCTGGACGGCATGCAGGGCGGCACGGCGGCCACGCAGGACGTGTTCATCGAACATGTCGGCATGCCGATCCTGGCCTGCATCCCGCAGGCGGTGAAGGCGCTGCAGGACCTGGGCATGCACCGCAAGGTGCAGCTGATCGTCTCGGGCGGCATCCGCACCGGCGCCGACGTGGCCAAGGCGATGGCCCTGGGGGCGGACGCGGTGGCCATCGGCACCGCGGCGCTGATCGCCCTGGGCGACAACGATCCGAAGCTTGAGGCCGAATACCAGAAGCTGCAGACCACGGCCGACGCCTATGACGACTGGCACGAAGGCAAGGACCCGGCGGGCATCACCACCCAGGATCCGGACCTGTTCAAGCGCTTCGACCCCGTCCTTGGCGGCCGTCGCCTGAAGAACTATCTCAAGGTGATGACGCTGGAGGCGCAGACCATCGCGCGGGCCTGCGGCAAGAACCACCTGCACAACCTGGAACCCGAAGACCTGTGCTCCTTGACCATCGAGGCGGCGGCAATGGCGGGGGTACCTCTGGCAGGAACCAACTGGATCCCGGGACGGAACGGCGGCTTCTAAGCCGCCGTTTCCCTTACCGACTCAGAAAAGACGACAGGGAGTTACAAGAATGACGAAAGACCTTGCCAAGTGGGCAAAGGAAAAGGGCGTCAAGTATTTCATGATTTCCTACACCGACCTGTTCGGTGGGCAACGCGCGAAACTTGTGCCGACGCAGGCGATCAATGACATGGCTGTCGACGGGGCCGGCTTTGCCGGCTTTGCAACCTGGCTGGACCTGACGCCGGCGCACCCCGACATGATGGCGGTTCCCGACCCGGAAGCCGCCATCCAGCTGCCGTGGAAGAAAGAGGTGGCCTGGGTCGCCTCGAACTGCGTGATGGAAGAAAAGCCTCTGGCCCAGGCGCCGCGCAACGTGCTGCGCCGGCTGGTCGACGAGGCGGCGAAGGACGGCCTGCGCGTCAAGACCGGGGTCGAGCCCGAGTTCTTCCTGCTGACCCCTCAGGGCGACAAGATCGCGGACCCCTACGACAACGCCGAGAAGCCCTGCTATGACCAACAGGCGATGATGCGTCAGTATGACTGCATCGCCGAGGTTTGCGACTACATGCTGGAGATGGGCTGGGAGGCCTATCAGAACGACCACGAGGACGCGACCGGCCAGTACGAGATGAACTGGAAGTACGACGATGTGCTGGCCACCGCCGACAAGCTGAGCTTCTTCAAGTTCATGATGAAATCGGTCGCCGAAAAGCACGGCCTGCGCGCGACCTTCATGCCCAAGCCGTTCAAGGGCCTGACCGGCTCGGGCTGCCATGCCCATATCTCGGTCTGGTCGCTGGACGGCAAGAAGAACGCCTTTGCCGACAACAGCAAGGAACTGGGCCTGTCCGACCAGGGCCGGCACTTCCTGGGCGGGATCATGAAGCATGCCAGCGCGCTGGCGGCGATCTGCAACCCGACGGTCAACAGCTACAAGCGGATCAACGCGCCCCGCACCTCGTCGGGCGCGACCTGGGCGCCCAACACGGTGACCTGGACCGGCAACAACCGCACCCACATGGTGCGCGTGCCCGGCCCCGGCCGATTCGAACTGCGTCTGCCCGACGGCGCGGCCAACCCCTACCTGATGCAGGCCGTGATCCTGGCGGCTGGCATCGACGGCGTCCGCACCAAGGCCGACCCCGGCAAGCGGCATGACATCGACATGTACCAGATGGGCCATACGGTGAAGAACGCGCCCAAGCTGCCGCTGAACCTGCTGGATGCGCTGCGCGAGTATGACAAGGACAAGACGCTGAAGTCGATGATGGGCGACGAATTCTCGGCCGCCTACCTGAAGCTCAAGCACAAGGAGTGGAACGACTACTGCAGCCACTTCTCGGCCTGGGAAACCCAGACCACGCTGGACATCTGACCGCTTTCCCCCGGACGGCCCCTTCCCCGGGCCGTCTTTCCCTGCAACGGTCCGGACGTGAGCCAAGGTCCGGACCGTTCTTTTCCCCGCTGGGCCGCCTTGCCTGCAGGTGAAAAAAGTTTGACGCAAGTCAAGGCAACCTGCCGCCTGCCGTGCAAGTGTGTGCCCAAGGCATCTTCACGAAAGGAATTCATCATGGTCAGCAAGATCCTCTGCCCGACCGACGGCAGCGACCACGCCACCATCGGCGTTCGCCTGGCCGCCGAGGTTGCCAAGGCAACCGGCGGGCACCTTACGGTTTGTGTCGTCAACATCGCCCATGGCGGCGCCCGCGGCCCGACCATCAACCACTGGAAAGAGGAAGAGGCGCAGAAGCTGATGGCCGACGCCGAGGCGATCGCCAAGGCCGAGGGTGCCACGGATGTCGGCTCGCTTGAGCTGGTCTCGCGCGAGGCGGCGCCGGCGATCTGCGCCTATGCCGAACAGCACGGCTATACCCATATCGTGATGGGCACCGGCGACAAGAAGGGCCTGAAACGCCTGGTCCTGGGCTCGGTCGCGACCGAAGTGATGGTCCACGCCCATTGCACGGTCACCATCGCCCGCTAGGCGGACGACGGCGCCTCCCTGCCATCCGACTGCAGCAACCCCGGCCGGCGCCGTCCGGTCGGGGTCGCTACGTTTACCTTCAGGAAGAAGATTTGACACAGACGCAACTTTCCTCCTAGGCTTTCGGCAAGGCCGTCACCAGTACAGCCGCCAGAATCGACATCACCGGAGGGTCATATGAAGAAGAAAGTCGCGGTCATCGGGGCCGGTCCGTCGGGCCTTGCGCAGTTGCGCGCGTTCCAGTCCGCCAAGGCCAAGGGTGCCGACATTCCCGAGATCGTCTGCTTTGAAAAGCAGTCCGACTGGGGCGGGCTGTGGAACTACACCTGGCGCACGGGCCTTGATGAAAACGGCGAGCCGGTGCATTGCAGCATGTACCGCTATCTCTGGACCAACGGCCCGAAAGAGGGCCTGGAATTCGCCGACTATTCCTTCGAGGAACACTTCGGCAAGCAGATCGCCAGCTATCCGCCGCGCGCCGTGATGGTCGACTACATCGAGGGCCGGGTAAAGAAGGCCGGCGTCCGCGACTGGATCCGCTTTTCCACCACCATCCGCATGGTCCGCTACAACGAGGCCAAGGGCAACTTCACCGTCACCGCGCATGACCTGGTGAAAGACCGGATGTATGACGAGGACTTCGACAACGTCATCGTCGCCTCGGGCCACTTCTCGGTGCCGAACGTGCCGGAGTACCCGGGCTTCGACAAGTTCAACGGCCGCGTCCTGCACGCCCACGACTTCCGCGACGCGCGCGAGTTCAAGGGCAAGGACCTGCTTCTGCTGGGCTCTTCCTACTCGGCCGAGGACATCGGCAGCCAGTGCTGGAAATACGGCGCCAAGTCGATCACGGTCGCCTACCGCAACGCGCCGATGGGCTTCAAATGGCCCGACAACTGGAAGGAAGTGCCCGCGCTGGATCACGTCGACGAGGACACCGTCTATTTCAAGGACGGCACGTCGAAGAAGGTCGATGCGATCATCCTCTGCACCGGCTACAAGCACCACTTCCCCTTCCTGCCCGACGACCTGCGGCTGAAGACGGCGAACCGCCTGGCCACCGCCGACCTCTACAAGGGCGTGGTCTGGGTGCATAACCCCAAGCTGTTCTACCTGGGCATGCAGGACCAGTGGTTCACCTTCAACATGTTCGACGCCCAGGCGTGGTGGGTGCGCGACGCGATCATGGGCCGGATCAAGATCCCGACCGACAAGACGGTGTTGCAGAAAGATGTGGCCGACCGGGTGGCGGGCGAGGATGCCGGCAAGGACGCCCACGACGCGATCCATTACCAGGGCGACTACGTCAAGGAGCTGATTGCGGAAACCGACTATCCGTCGTTCGACGTGGATGGCGCCTGCGAGGCCTTCTTCGAGTGGAAGGACCACAAGAAGCAGGACATCATGGCCTTCCGCAACCACGCCTACAAATCGGTCATCACCGGCACGATGGCTCCGGTCCACCACACGCCCTGGAAGGACGCGCTGGAGGATTCGATGGAAAGCTATCTGAAGAACTGATCCGCCCCGCGGATGCGTGCAGACGGCCCCGGTTCGCGCCGGGGCCGTCTTGCATTGCCTGATTGCCGGGCAATGCCGGGCCGGCCAGAGGGCCGGGGAAACAATATTTCTCTAAGATAAAATTTCTCTCGCCATGCGGCGCGCGCCGTGCTTTGCTTTGCGGCATCGGGTCGCAGTCTTGCGATTTCTGACCCGAACCGGAGGGACGCGGGAAAAGACAAAGGGAACGGGGGCCAAGCGCCGGACGCCAGCGGCCGGCCAGATCCCCGACATCATCAATCGAAGCGCGGAAGGACGGCGACGCCCCCGGGAACCGGGCGCACCGAACCATCCGCCGGCCAACAGGAGTGAGGGAATGACGACAGAACAAGGTTCGGGCCAGATGGTCCGGGCGCTGGATTGGAAGGGGGCCTTCTGGGTCGCGGCCGGTGTGCCGCCGCTGGTCCTCTTCTCGATCGGCGGCATTGCGGGGACGACCGGGAAACTGGCCTTCCTGGTGTGGATCATCTCGATGGTGATGGGCTTTCTGCAAAGCTTCACCTACGCCGAAATGGCCGGGATGTTCGGCAACAAGTCGGGCGGCACCTCGGTCTACGGGGCGACGGCCTGGCTGCGCTATTCCAAGCTGATCGCGCCCCTGTCGGTCTGGTGCAACTGGTTCGCCTGGTCGCCGGTGCTGAGCCTGGGCTGCGCCATCGCGGCGGGCTACATCCTGAACGCGCTGTTCCCGATCCCGCTGGCCGACAGCCAGCCGGTGCTGGACTGGGTGGCGGCGAACCTGGCCAGCTACACAGCGGAAACCCCGGCCGTGGTGCAATACCTGGCCGACAACGCCGGCACGACCGCCGAACAGGCGATCCAGGCCGTTGCCTCGGCCGATGCGGTGAC
>JAGPEG010000092.1 GCA_018057165.1 Tabrizicola sp. | reverse complement strand
ATCTCGGATTCCGCCCGGTTCATGTGGAAGACCGGATGGGTCAGGTAGTCGGTCGTGCGCAGCATCTCCTCGGGGAAGCCCAGCGTTGCGCGGTGCGGCGGCACCCCGTCGATGCCGAAGGCGCGCAGGACCTTGATCAGCACCCGTTCATCCGTCGTTTCGTCCAGGCTGATCCCCACCCGGTCAAGCCCGATCTTGCGGAAGTTCAGCCCCTCGTTGCGGGCGGCGGCAAGGATACCGGCCTGGCCGACGCCAACCTCCACCGTGATCGTGTCGAAGAAGCCGCGGGGCGAGACTTTCGCCCCCGCCGCCTTCAAGGCGCGGGCAAGGCGCTGGGTCAGGAAATGCACCCGTTCCGCAATCGCCCGCAGGCCCTTCGGCCCGTGGAAGACGGCGTACATCGAGGCCATGACGGCAAGCAAAGCCTGCGCCGTGCAGACGTTCGAGGTCGCCTTCTCGCGCCGGATATGCTGCTCGCGGGTTTGCAGCGACAGCCGGTAGACACGGCCGCCCTGCGCGTCGATGGAGACGCCGACGATCCGCCCCGGCATCTGCCGCTTGTGCGCGTCCTTCACCGCCATGAACCCCGCATGCGGCCCGCCATAGCCCATCTGCACCCCGAACCTTTGCGCCGAGCCGACGGCAATATCCGCCCCCATCGCGCCGGGTTCCTTCAGCATGCAGAGCGCGAGAAGGTCCGTCGCCATGATCGCAATGGCCCCCGCCGCGTGCAGCGTGGCGATGCGGACGGTGAAGTCGACCACATGGCCGTAGCTGGAGGGATATTGGAAGATCGCGCCGAACACCTTCGTCGGATCAAGGTTGCGCACGTCATCCTCGATGATCTCGATCCCCAAGGGCATGGCCCGGGTGCGGATCACCGCGATGGTCTGCGGATGGCAGAAACGGTCGACGAAAAAGGCTTTCGCCTTCGACTTCGCCACCCGTTCGGCCATGGTCATCGCTTCCGCCGCCGCCGTCGCCTCGTCCAGAAGCGAGGCATTCGCGACATCCAGACCCGTCAGGTCGCAGACCATGGTCTGAAAGTTCAAGAGCGCCTCAAGCCGGCCTTGCGCGATCTCGGGTTGGTAGGGCGTGTAGGCGGTATACCAGGCCGGGTTCTCCAGGATGTTGCGCTGGATCGCCGGGGGCGTGACCGTGCCGTAATAGCCCTGCCCGATCAGCTGGGTCATCACCCGGTTTTTCGCGCCGACCTCCTTCATCCGGGCCAGCAGCTCATGTTCCGCCAGCGGCGCCCAGGTCAGGGGTTCCGACTGCCGGATCGAGGGCGGGACGGTCTGGTCGATCAGCTCGTCCAGTGAGCGCACGCCGGTTGCGGTCAGCATCTCGGCCATCTCGACCGGAGAGGGGCCGATATGGCGGCGGTTGGCGAAATCATAGGGGTTGTAGTCTGTCGGGGTGAAACTCATGTCCTCATTCGGGCCGCATCCCGACCCGCTCCCATTCATCTTTGCCCAAATAGTCCCGGCGGGTCCGGAGGGCTGGCCCCCCGGCGCCTGCCACCGGATGCGCGATCAGCCGATCAGGTCCTGATATTCGTCCTCGTCCATGAAATCGTCGAGCACGGAGAGGTCATCGACCTTCAGCTTGAAGAACCAGGCAGCCCCGGTCGGGTCTTCGTTCACCAGGCCGGGATTGTCGGCAAGCTTCTCGTTCACCGCGACGATCTCGCCGTCGATGGGGGCCAGGATATCCGAGGCCGCCTTGACGCTTTCGATCACGCAGACCTCGTCGCCTCCGGCCACCTGGGTCTCGGTCTCCGGCAGTTCCACGAAGACCACGTCGCCCAGTTGCGTCGCGGCGTGTTCGGTGATGCCGACGACGACCAGATCGCCCTCGACGCGCAGCCATTCATGTTCCTTGGTGTATTTCATCGCATTGCCTCAACGCTTGTAGGTGGTGGGATGGAAGGGAAGCTCGGAGACGGTCACGGGCAGGCGCTTGCCGCGCACCTCGCCCAGAAGGGTGGTGCCAAGGGTGGCATGGGCGCGGGCGACATAGCCCATCGCGATGGGGGCATTGACCGAAGGCCCGAACCCGCCCGAGGTGACGCGGCCAACCAGCGTGCCGTCCTCGGCGAACAGCTCCACACCCTCGCGCATCGGCGCCCGACCCTCGGGTTTCAGGCCGACACGCTGGCGTTCCGGCCCCTCGGCCAGTTCGCGCAGGATACGCGCCGCACCGGGGAACCCGCCCTCGCGCGCGCCGCCAGCCTTGCGGGCCTTCTGGATCGCCCAAGTGAGCCCGGCCTCGACCGGGCTGGTCGTGGTGTCGATGTCATGGCCGTACAGGCACAGTCCCGCCTCCAGCCGCAAGGAATCCCGAGCGCCAAGCCCGATGGGGGCCACACCTGGCTGCGCCAGCAGCTTGCGCGCAAACGCTTCCGCCTGCGCTTCGGGCACCGAGACCTCGAACCCGTCCTCGCCGGTATAGCCCGACCGGCTGACCCAGATCCCGCCGATCACCCGGTGGTCCATGAACCGCATCGCCGCCACGCCCGGCAGCACCGCCTCCAGCGCCGCCTCGGCCCCCGGCCCTTGCAGGGCCAGCAGCGCCCGGTCGGTCACCGGCTCCACCGAGACACCCGGCATCTCGGCGGTCATATGGGCGATATCGGCCGCCTTGCAGGCCGCATTCACCACCACATAAAGGTGATCGCCCCGGTTGGTGAACATCAGGTCGTCAAGGATACCGCCCGCCTCATCGGTGAACAGGCCATAGCGCTGCCGTCCCTCGGCCAGGCCCAGCACATCGACCGGCATCAGCGCCTCGAAGGCCAGCTTCAGCGCGTCCATGCTGCCCTTGGGCCGCAGGATCACCTGCCCCATGTGGCTGACATCGAACAGCCCCGCCGCCGTGCGTGTGTGCAGATGTTCCTTCAGCACCCCGTCCGGGTATTGCACCGGCATGAGGTAGCCCGCGAAAGGCACCATCTTGCCGCCAAGCTCTTCGTGCAGGCTTTCCAGCCCCAGATGCAGAAGCTCCGGTTCGTCAAGGTCGGCCATTGCCGCCCCTCCATCCTTGGCCGGAAAACGCACCGGCACCGCCCCGGCGGGCCAATCCCCGCCGCTCGATGCCCCCTCTGTCCCTGCGCCGACTGGCGCGCCTGAGATCGTTATCCCTTCGGCGTCCCGCATGCGGCGGGAACTCTCCAGAGTGTCGTCGTCAGTTACGGTCCCTTGCGCCTGAGAGTTTACCGGGGCGGTTGCTCCTTCGGCACCGTCAGGCCCTGCGGCCTGCCGGATTCTCCCGAACCTGACGGATCTTGGGTAGCGCAAAGCCCCCGCATTGGGCAAGAGGAAATCGGAATACGACGGTATGCCGCAGCAGACCGACGCTTCAGGCCCGCCGCTCGCCCGGACTGGCCACCGGCCCGGCCTCTGGCGCGGGGGAAGGGACACCCCGCCCGCGCACCGGATGCGCCGCAGGCGACCGGATCGCCAGAAGCGCCAGCCAGACCGATGCCAGCCCGAAGACCACACCCCCCAGCGCCTGCCCGACCAGCACCCCCGGCGCGCCCCAGCTCTGCCCCAGCCACAGGGCCAGCGGGATCGTCCCCAGCGTATGCCGGCCCCAGTTCACCAGCGTCGACCAGAACGGCCGCCCCAGGTTGTTGCAGACCGCATTGCCGACGAAGACCAGCCCGTTGAAAAACCACAAAAGCGCCAAGGGACCGCAGAAGAGGTAGACCAGCTCCCGCGTCAGGCCCTCGGCCTTGAACGCATCGGCAATCGGCCCGCGCAGCACGAAAAGCAGCGCCGAGACCAGCAGGATCACCAGCGCGGTGAAGATCAGCGCGTCCCAGAAGCTGCGCCGCACCCGGTCCATCCGCCCGGCGCCGAAGTTCTGCCCGATGATCGGGCCAAGGGCACCCGACAGCGCGAAGATCACCCCGAAGGCCACCGGCGTCAGCCGCCCGGCAATCGCCATCCCCGCCACAGCCGCCTCGCCGTAAGCCGAGGTCGCCCGCGTGACGAAGGCCTGGCCCACCGGCGTCGCCACCTGGGTCAGGATCGCGGGCACGGCGATGGCCCAGATCGGCCCCATGTCGGCCACCACCTGCCCGAAGCTCGGCCGATCAAACCCGCCATACCGCTTGCGGATCGGCTGCAACGCGACCCAGGCGATCACCACCCGCGCCACGACGCTGGCAATCGCCGCCCCCGTCAGCTCCAGCCTGAAGCCGAAGATCAGGATCGGGTCCAGCACCGCCGTCGCCACCGCCCCCCAGACCGTCGCCATCATCGCCGCCCGCGCATCGCCATGGCTGCGCAGGATCGCGCCCCCGACCATCCCGACCATCAACAGGGGCTGGGACGGGATCACGATCTGCAGGAAATGCACCGCCAGCGCCGCCGTCGCCCCGGTCGCGCCCAGAAGTCCCACCAGCGGCCAGAGGAAGACCCAGACCGCGGCGGCAAACAGCGACCCGAAGACGAAACCCAGGACCAGTCCGGTCGTCGCCTTCTCCCGCGCCAGGGGCAGGTCCCGCGCACCCAGCGCCCGCGCCACCAGTGCGCCCACGCCGATGGACATGCCGATTCCGAAGCTCGTGGTGAAGAACAGGATCGCGCCGGCATAGCCGATCGCCGCCGCCAGCTCCTCGCGGCCCAGAAGCGCGATATACAGCATGTTGACCAGGTCGACGACGAAGACCGCCATCAGCCCGATGGACGAGGTCAGCGCCATCACCGACACATGGCGGAACAGGTTCCCTTCAACGAACTTCGCCTGTCCCGCCAATTTGCTCTCCCTTTCCGAAAAGCACTTTCATACTGGCGCAAATATCCCACGGGAGGTCCGGAGGGTGTGAAACCCTCCGGGATCAGCCCAAGGCTCAGACGCTTGGCACCTTGCGCAAGAGCGGCATCACATCCGCCATCTCCGGCCCCGCATCGCGCCCGGTCAGCGCCCGGCGCAGCGGGCGGAACAGGTCCTTGCCCTTGCGCCCCGTCGCCTCTTTCACCGCCGAAGTCCACTCGCCCCAGGTCGCCGTCGTCCAGGGCCGCGCGGGCAAAAGCGCCAGCGCCTGCGCCACGAACTCCCGGTCGCCGTCCTCGATCACCGGCTCGGCCCCGTCGCGGAACAACACCCACCAGCCGCCCAGATCGTCCAGCACGGTGATGTTGCCCTTGGCCACCGCCCAGAACGCCTCGGCCTCGGCCTCCGGCACGCCGAGCGCCGCGATCCGGTCCTTCACCGCCGAAAACGGCAGCGACTGGACGTGGTGGCGGGTCAGCGGGAACAGGTCCTCCGCGTCGAACTTCGTAGGCGCGGCCCCAAAGCTTCCAACATCGAACCCGGCTACCAGCTCATCCATCGACGAGACCAGGTCCACCGGCTTCGACGACCCCAGCCGCGCCATGAGGCTGAGAAGGGCCATCGGCTCCACCCCCCGCGCCCGCAGGTCGCGCAAGCTCAGCACGCCAAGACGCTTCGACAACTCCTCGCCCTGCGGCCCGGTCAGCAGCGAATGGTGCGCAAAGGTCGGAGGGGTGCCCCCCAGCGCCTTCATGATCTGGATCTGCGTCGCCGTATTCGTCACATGGTCCGCGCCCCGGACAATGTGAGTCACCCCCATGTCCACGTCATCGACCGAGGAGGCGAAGGTATACAGCACCTGCCCGTCCGCCTTGATCAGCACCGGGTCGGAGACGCTGGCCGCATCAATCGAGATCGGCCCGATGATCCCGTCCTGCCATTCGATCCGCTCCAGATCCAGCTTGAAGCGCCAGTAGCCCTGCCGCCCCTCGGCGCGGAAGGCGTCCTTCTGCGCTTCGGTCAAAGACAGCGCCGCGCGGTCATAGACCGGGGGTTTGCCCATGTTCAGCTGCTTCTTGCGCTTCAGGTCCAGTTCGACCGGGCTTTCAAAACACTCATAGAACCGCCCCGCCGCCTTCAGGCTCTCCGCCGCCTCGGCATAGCGCGCCATCCGCTTCGACTGCTGCTCCACCCGGTCATAGCGGATGCCCAGCCAGTCGAGGTCGGCTTTCAGCCCGTCGATGTATTCCTGCTTCGACCGTTCCTGATCGGTATCGTCCAGCCGCAGGATGAAGGTCCCGCCGTTCTGGCGCGCGATCAGGTAGTTCATCAGCGCAGTGCGCAGGTTGCCCACATGGATCCAGCCGGTCGGCGAGGGGGCGAAACGGGTGATAACGGTCATGGAAGTGGCTCCTTCAAGCGCCCTTCCCTGTCACAAGCCCCCGCATTTGTCCAGTTGCAGGGCCGCGCGCTTGATCCTGATCATCGCGTACCCGACCGGCCCGCGCCATCCTTCACAAGCCTGCCGCGCCCCGGAGTCTGCCAATGCGCCGAGTCCTTCAGACCCTCGCCTTGCTTCTGATCGTCGCTGCCCTCCTCGGCCTCGCCGCCTATGGGGCGTACCAGCGCGACATGGCCCGGTTGCGCGCCGATCTGGCAAAGGGCAGCACCCTGATTGACACCCGCCACGGGCTGATCGAGGTCGCCACCTCTGGCGAAGGAACGCCCGTCCTTCTGCTTCACGGTGCGGGCGGCGGATATGATCAGGCGTTGCTGCTTGCGCGGATGTTCGGCCCGCCCGGCCACCGCTGGATCGCCGTCTCGCGCTTCGGCTACCTGCGCTCGGACCTGCCGAAGGATGCCTCGACCCGGACGCAGGCCGAGGCGCTGATCGACCTGCTCGATGCGCAAGGGATCGACCGCGTCGGGGTGATCGCCATGTCGGGCGGCGTGCCCCCGGCTCTGCAACTCGCCGCACTCGCGCCCGACCGGATCACCGGCCTGGCGCTCCTGTCCTCCGCCCCGTTCACCCCGCTGACCGCCGCGTCGCAGGACTTGCCGATGCCCGCCTGGTCCTATCAGACGCTGTTCTCCAGCGATTTCCCGGTCTGGTCGGTCCTGACACTCGCCCCCGGCCTGCTTGATCCGGTCTTCGACGTGACGCCCGCCCTTCGCGCGGCCCTCTCGCCCGAGGATGAGGCGGTGGTCGCCGCACTTGTCCAAGGTTTCCTTCCCGTCACCGACCGCCTGCCCGGCCTTGCCAACGAAAGTGCAGCCATCGACCCTGCCGCGACCTATCCCCTCGACCGGATCACCACGCCGACCCTGATCGTCCATGCCCGCGACGATGGCATCAACCCGTTTCCCATTGCCGAGTTTCTGGCCAAGGCGCTGCCCCAGGCCCATGTCCTGACCCTGGACAGCGGCGGGCACCTGCTTCTCGGCCACAAGGCCGAAGTCATCGCAGCCATCGCCGAAACCCTTGGTCCGTAGGGCCGTCAGACCGGATGCACCTCCCGTCGCTTTCCCAGGTCCTCCAGCCCCGCCCGGATCAGGTCCCGCAACGCGCTCAACCCTTGCCGCTCCCCCTTCCCCCCGCCCGTCGCGCCGCCTATCTTTCCCCCATGACCAACCCCGCCCCCGACAGCCTCGCCCCTTCGCTCGCCTTCCTCGAACAGCTCGCGCATGAGGCGATCTCCACCCTGCCCGACCCGTTCCGCGAGCCTGCCACCCATATCCGCCTGCGGGTCGAGGACTTCCCCGAGGAGGAGATGCTGGAAGAACTGGGCGTCGACGATGCCTTCGACCTGACCGGCCTTTACGACGGCATCCCGCTCACCGAGAAATCCACCGCCGAGCAGATGACCCGCCCCGATGTGGTCTGGCTGTTCCGCCGCCCGATCCTGGACGAATGGGCCGAACGCGGCAATGTCTCGATCCAGGAGCTTGTCACACATGTGGTGATCCACGAGATCGCGCATCATTTCGGCTGGTCCGACGACGACATCGCCGCCATCGACCCCTGGTGGGAGTAACCCCGCTCCCGGCGCTCACGCACAATGCATGTGCAACGCCGCACCGTCGATGACGCGCCCGTGACCTTGTACCGTGCCGGTCTGCCCTATCCTTTGTCACGCAATCGATGGAGGACGTGATGAAGACCCACCGCGTCGCGGGCCTGTCCCGCCGCCAGGCGCTTTTCGCCGGAGCCACCATGCCCCTCGCCGTCGCCCTGCCCGCCCCCGTCTTCGCCAGGGCCGAAGCGCAGGGTTCAGGCTTCGCCCCCTGGAACCGCTTCAAGCTTGGCGCCTTCGAGGTGACGACCCTTCTCGCCGGCACCCGCGCGGGCGACAAGCCGCAGGAAACCTTCGGCACCAACGCCTCGCCCGAGGATTTCGCCGCCCTGTCCGCCGCGAATTTCATCCCCGCCGACAGGACGCAGAACTTCTTCACCCCCACTCTCGTCAACACCGGGGCAGAGCTTGTCCTCTTCGACACCGGCCTTGCCGCCGAAGGCACCCTTGCCGCGATGACCGCCGCCGGGATCGCCGCCGACCAGATCGACACCGTGGTCCTGACCCATATGCATGGCGACCATATCGGCGGGCTGATGGGGGCTGACGGCACCAGCCCCACTTTCGCCAATGCCCGCTATGTGACCGGCGCGGCCGAACACAACTACTGGTCCGGCGCCGCGAACGAGGGCTTCGACAAGAACGTCAAACCCCTGAACGACAGGATCACTTTCCTCGACAACAACGGCACCGTCGCCCCCGGCATCACCGGAATGAACGCCTTCGGCCATTCCCCCGGCCACATGGTCTATCACCTCGAATCCGACGGTCAGCGCCTGATGATCACCGCCGACACCGCGAACCACTATGTCTGGTCCTTGCAGAAATCCGACTGGGAGGTGCGCTTCGACGCCGACAAACCCGCCGCCGCCACTGTGCGCAAGCAGGTCTTCGGCATGATCGCCGCCGACCGTATCCCCTTCATCGGCTACCACATGCCCTTCCCCGGAACGGGCTTCATCGAAGCAAGGGACGACGGCTTCCGCTTCGTTCCCGCCAGCTACCAGCTGATGCTGAACGGCTGAGCCGGGAACCCCGGACTTCACGAGTGCGCCCCCGGCGATGTCCGCCGGGGGCAGTTCCATTTCCGGCGCAAGCCTCTATGATAGCGGTAACACGAACAGGTGCCGCATGTCCCAGCTTCCGATCCTGACCCTCACGCTCAACCCCGCGCTTGACATGGCGACCGAGGTTCACGAGCTGATCCCCGGCCACAAGCTGCGCTGCGCCGAACCGCTGCTGGATCCGGGTGGCGGCGGCCTCAACGTCAGCCGCGCGATCAAGGCCCTGGGCGGGGACAGCCTGGCGCTCGTCGCCATCGGGGGCCTCACCGGCGACCGTCTTGCCGGGCTGATCCGGGCCGAAGGGGTGACCTTCCTCTCCATCCTCGGCCCCGGCGAAACCCGGCAGTCGCTCACCGTCAACGAAGCCACCAGTGGCAAGCAATACCGCTTCATGCTCCCCGGCCCGGTCTGGGGCGAGGCGGAACGTGCCCGCGTCTTCACCCTTCTGCGCGCCACCGCGCGGCCCGGCGGGATCTCGGTGGTCTCGGGCAGCCAGCCCCCCGGCGTGCCGGTCGATTTCCCGGCGCAGCTTGCCGCCTCGATGCCGGAAAGCCGCGTCGTGCTGGACACCTCCGGCGCCACCCTGACCGAGGCGGTGCGTCACCCGATCCCCGGCCTTGAAGTCCTGCGGATGGACGGGCCCGAGGGCGAGGACCTGGCGGGCAAGCCGCTGCCGACGGTTTCAGACACCGCCGAGTTCGCGCAGGGACTGGTCCGCCGGGGTGTCGCGAAGACGGTGATCGTCGCGCGCGGGGCGGAAGGCAACGTGCTGGCCGACGCCGGGCAGAAGCTTTTTGCCAGGGCCGCGAAAGTGCGGGTGAAATCCACCGTCGGCGCGGGCGACAGCTTCGTTGCGGCCTTCGTGCTGGCGCTGTCACGCGGCCAGTCGAACGCCGAGGCGCTGGCGATGGGCTCCGCCGCCGCCTCTGCCGCCGTGACCACCGACGCAACCCAGCTCTGCCGCCCGGAAGACGTGATGCGCCTCCTGCCGGAATGCGCGGTCAGCGAGGTGTAGGGGGCGGGCGATCTGCCCATGGTGTCCGGCGCAGGGACAGATTGCCAATCCTAGCGCCGGAACCCGGCAATCGCCTCGCCCTGGTGGCGAAGCTTCGCGCCCAGTCCCATCTGCGTCACCCAGTCGAGCATCGGCGGGGTCAAGGGGCCGTAAAGGTCCACCCGCGCCAGCCGCGCCGCCGCGCGCAAGGAAACCATCTCGCCCCAGGTCATGATCAGGTCATGATGCCCGACCCAGGCCTCCGGTCCCTGGTAGATCGCCACCAGCCGCCGCTCCTTCGGGCCCGAGCCGAAGAAGCGGTAGCTCCGCAGCCCGACATGTCCCTGCAACCGCACCCTGGGCACCAGCGCCCGCAGCGCCCGGTCGAAGCCGTCCGGGTCGCGCAGGGTGTAGAAATTGACGACGACGATCTCAGCTGTCATCGCGCCAGCGGTTCGCAATCGGATAGCGGCGATCCAGCCAGAAGGCCTTTTGCGTCAGCCGCACGCCGGGGGCCGACTGGAAGCGTTTGTACTCCGCCAGATACAAGAGGTGTTCCACCTTCTTCACCACCGCCCGGTCGAAGCCCAGGGCGACAATCTCGGCCACCGCCATCTCCTTCTCGACCAGGCACTCCAGGATCGCGTCCAGCACCTCATAGGGCGGCAGGCTGTCATCGTCGCGCTGGTTCGCCCGCAGCTCGGCCGAAGGCGGCTTCTCGATGATCCGCTTGGGGATCACCTCGCCCGCCGGGCCTTTCATCCAGCTCCGATGGTTCGCGTTCCGCCATTTCGCGGTCAGGAACATCCGGGTCTTGTACATGTCCTTGACCGGGTTGTAGCCCCCGTTCATGTCGCCGTAGATCGTGCAATAGCCCACCGCCATCTCGGACTTGTTGCCGGTGGTCAGCAGCATCTCGCCGAACTTGTTCGATAGCGCCATCAGCATCACGCCGCGGAGCCGCGACTGGATGTTCTCCTCGGTGATCCCCGGCTCCGTTCCGGCAAACAAGGGCGCCAAAGCCTCTCCCACCGCCCCTTGCGCGCCCGAAATCGGCACCGTGTCCAGCCGACAGCCCAGCGCGCCAGCGGCAGCCGAAGCATCCTCCAGCGAATGCGCAGAGGTGAACTCCGACGGCAGCATCACGCAGCGCACGTTTTCCGGCCCCAGCGCATCCACCGCCATCGCCGCGACAATCGCCGAATCGATCCCGCCCGACAGGCCCAGAAGCGCCTTCTTGAACCCGCATTTCCGCATGTAATCGCCCAGCGCCAGCACGCAGGCCCGGTAATCCGCCTCGCCGATCGGCGGGATCTCACTGATCTCGCCGGGATCCGCGACCCACCCCTCCGTCCCCCGGCGGAAGGTGACCATCACCTCGCACTCATCGAACTGCGGCAGTTGCGCCATCAGCCGCCCGCCGGGGTTCAACACCATCGAAGACCCATCGAACACCTGGTCATCCTGCCCGCCCACCATGTTCAGGTACACCAGTGGCAACCCCGTCTCCACCACCCGGCTCACCATCAGGTTCAGCCGCAGGTTCGGCTTGCCCCGGTGATAGGGCGAGCCATTCGGGATCAGCAATATCTCCGCCCCCG
Organism: Tabrizicola sp.; assembly: GCA_018057165.1. Classification (GTDB taxonomy): domain Bacteria; phylum Pseudomonadota; class Alphaproteobacteria; order Rhodobacterales; family Rhodobacteraceae; genus Tabrizicola. The sequence goes on along the minus strand of JAGPEG010000092.1, from coordinate 836 downwards.
TCTCGGCCAGGGTCTCGGCCACATCCGGGTGCCAGGCATCCTCGCAGATCGGCGTGCCGATCCGCACCCCCTTCACCACATAGGGCCCATGCACATCCGCCGAGGCGAACACCCGCTTTTCATCGAACACCGCATCGTTCGGCAGATGGTGCTTCAACACCCGCGCATGAACCCGCCCGCCCTCCAGCACATAATACCCGTTGTAAAGCCTGCCGCCCTGAAGCACTGGCCCGCCGACCCCCAGCGCCGGTCCCTCCGCACATTCCGCCGCCAGCCGCTCCACCGCCGCCACCGCCGCCGCCACGAACGCCGGCTTCAGGATCAGGTCCTGCGTCTGGTAGCCCGTCACGAACATCTCGGTCAGCGCGACCATGTCCGCCCCCGCCGCGCGCCCGGTCTCCCACGCCGCCTTCGCCCGCGCGACGTTTCCGGCAATGTCCCCCACCACCGGGTTCAATTGCGCCAGCATCATCTTGAACCTGTCGGTCATGCCCGTGCCCCCACTACATCCTCTCTTTCTACCAGACTGAGACCCAAGGGAAAGTGGCTCCCACCCGTTCCCCAGCCCGTGACCGCCAAATCCTTGTCACCATGAAACTGCCCCCTTACCCTGCCCCAAGTCACCCCCGAGGGAATCGCCCATGCGCCTGCCGACCGCCCTCCTCCTCGCCGCCCTCGCCCTTCCCGCGCAGGCCCAGGACGGAGAGATCATCACCAAGCAATATGACGACGGCTCGATCTACGAAGGCACCTTCCTCAACGGTCGCCAACACGGCATGGGGACCTACCGGCTGCCCTCGGGCTTCACCTATTCGGGAGAATGGGTGGATGGCGAG
>JAGPEG010000091.1 GCA_018057165.1 Tabrizicola sp. | reverse complement strand
ATGACATCGGCCCCCATGCCCCCGGCGTGCATGAGGGCGGCCCGCGCTTCCTCTACGCGCCGCTGCGCAGTCTGGACGCGCTGGCCCGCGCCCGCCCGGTCGAGCCGCACTGGTCGCGGCTGATCGCGGCGCATGGCGTCGACAGTGCCTATCTTTACGCAGCGAGCGAAGACTGCGACTACCGCGCCCGGATGTTCAGCCCGACAGCGGGCATCCCGGAAGACCCGGCGACCGGCTCGGCCAGCGCGATCCTTGCCGCGCAGCTTCTGATGAACGGCGCTGTGGCGGACGGCACCACCCGCCTGACCCTGCATCAGGGGGTCGAGATGGGCCGCCCCTCCACCCTGCGGCTGACCATCGAGGCCGCGGGCGGGGCGCTGACCACCGTCCGCATCGCGGGCAGCGCGGTGCGGATCGGCGCGGGGCGGATTCGCCTGCCGTGACGGCTGGCGCAACCGTCCGCGACGGCCTATCTTCCGGCCATGCTTGAACTCCTCCGCCGCCTCATGGCCCCCGAACCGTCCCGCCTGCCGGACCCTGACGCCCGGCTGGCGCTGGCGGCCCTTCTGGTCCGCATCGCCCGCACCGACGGGCTTTACGCCGCCGAGGAGGTCGAGCGGATCGACCGCGTGCTTGCCCTGCGCCACGGGCTCGACCCCTTCGCCGCCGCCAGGTTGCGCGCCGAGGCCGAGGCGCTGGAAGCCGAGGCCCCCGACACCGTCCGCTTCACCCGCGCGCTGAAGGATGCCGTCGCGCTGGAGGACCGGGCCGAGCTGATGGTCGCGCTCTGGTCGATCGCGCTGGCCGACGGGCTGCGCGAGGTGAACGAGGACCGGCTGATGCGGCTGGTCGCGAACCTTCTGGGCCTGACCGATGTGGATTCGGCCTTGGCGCGGCAGAAGGCGGAACGGGCGTGATCGCCAGCCTTGGCATGTATGACTTCGGCCCGGCGCAAGGCGCGAATGACCGGCTTTGGACGCTGCTCCGCGATGGCCTGCGCCAGCGCGGGATTGCGGCCCCCGAGGCGCTGACCCGTGGCGAGCACGCCTATTGGGACACCTGGCAATCGCCCGACCTTCTTCTGTCGCAGACCTGCGGCTATCCGTTCCGCGCCCGGCTGCTTGATCGCGTGACCTATGTCGGAACGCCCGACTACGGGGTCGAGGGCTGCCCGCCGGGGCATTACCGATCCGTCTTCGTGGTCCGCGCCGATGACCCGCGCCAAAGCCTGCAAGACTTCGACGGCGCGCGCTTCGCCTATAACGAAGCCCTGTCGCAGTCCGGCTGGGCCGCGCCGCAGACCCATGCCGCGAAGCTGGGCATCCGCCTGCCGCCCGCGCTGCAATCCGGCGGGCATCGCCTGTCCGCACTTGCCGTCGCCGAGGGCCGCGCCGACATTGCCGCACTCGATGCCGTCACCCATGCGATGCTGCAAGAGGTGGAGCCGAAAGTGGCGGGGCTGCGCGCTCTCGCCCTGACCGACCCGACCCCCGGCCTGCCCTATATCACCGCCGCAGGCCAGGACCCCGCGCCGATCTTCGCCGCCCTCACCGACGCCATCGCCGCCCTGCCCGCGCCCGACCGTGCCATCCTGCGCCTGAAGGGGCTGGTCCGCATCCCGCGCGCCGCCTATCTCGCGGTGCCCAATCCGCCGCCGCCCGAGCAGATTGCCGCGTCGGGTTGACCAAATCGCCTGCGACAAGCGGGCCTCCCGGCTGATTCAACGTTGCAATGGTGTAAAATCTCGGTCCTACTGCCGCACCAACTGACCTTGAGACCAGAAGGCCCATGCCCGACCCAAGCCCCGATACCCCGGTCATCGACATCCATGACCTGCACAAAAGCTATGGCCAGCTTGAGGTCCTGAAAGGCGTCGATCTGAAAGCCCCGCGCGGGCATGTCGTGTCGCTGATCGGCTCGTCCGGGTCCGGGAAATCCACGCTTCTGCGCTGTTGCAACCTCCTGGAGGACAGCCAGCAGGGCGAGATCCGCTTCGAGGGTGAGGCCGTGCGCTGGAAGGGTCTGGGGCTGGGTCGCCACCCCGCCGACCGCGATCAGGTGACGCGCATCCGCACCAACCTGTCGATGGTGTTCCAGCAGTTCAACCTCTGGTCCCATCTGACGATCCTGCAAAACGTGATGGAAGCCCCGCTCCATGTGTTGAAACGCGACCCGAAAGAGGTCGAGGAGAAGGCCCGCCACTATCTCGACAAGGTCGGGATCGGCGACAAGGCCGATGCCTGGCCCGCACAGCTTTCGGGCGGCCAGCAGCAGCGCGCCGCCATCGCCCGCGCCTTGTGCATGGAACCGCGCGCGCTTCTCTTCGATGAGCCGACCTCTGCGCTCGACCCCGAGCTGGAGCAGGAAGTCGTCCGCGTGATCAAGGCCCTGGCCGATGAGGGGCGCACCATGCTTCTCGTCACGCATGACATGAAGCTGGCGGCCGATTGCTCTGATCACGTCATCTTCCTGCACAAGGGCAAGATCGAGGAACAGGGCCCGCCGGACAGCCTGTTCGGCAATCCGCAAAGCGAACGGCTGCGCGGGTTCCTCTCGGCGACGGCGGCCTGATGCCTTGTATCGGCACCGTTGCGGGGCTGATGGCGGGGCTGGTCCTTGCCGCCTCGGAGCCGGTGGTCATCGCCACCGACGCGCCGTTTCCGGCCTATACCTATCTGGACGACGCAGGCACGATCACCGGGTTCGAGCGGGATCTGATGGACGAAATCTGCGCCCGCGCCCTGCTGGATTGCCGCTGGACCGACGTGACCTTCGACCAGCTGATCCCCGGTGTGATGGCGGGTGACTATGACGTGGTGCTGGGCGGCCTCGCCGTCACCCCCGAACGTCGCGACCTGGTGGATTTCACCGCTCCCTACCATGCAACCGATCCCGACGAATGGTACATCGGCCGCCCCGGCGCGCCCGATCCCGCATCGGCGCTGGTCGCCGTGCAGTCGGGAACCATGCAGGAAGCCCATCTGCGTCAGATGGGCTATCGGCATCTGAGCTTTTCGACCGAGCCCGAGGTGCTGGCCGCACTGGTCGCGGGCAAGGTCGACCTGGCGCTGGGTCCGTTCGAGACCCGCGCCGACATCCGCGACTACATTGCCGCCAACGGTTTCGATTATCTCTACTCCGAGACGATCCCGGACGAGGGCGTCGCCATGGCGGTCTGCAAGGGCAACGGCGCGCTTCTGGGCACCCTGAACACCGCCCTTGCCACCATCCGCGACGATGGGACACTTGCAAGCCTCGAAAACCGCTGGTTCGAATGAACCACCACCAACCATCCAGCATCAAGGGAGACAACGGATGAAAAAACTGCTGATCGCAACCGCACTGGTGGCCGCCTCGGGCGCCGCCTCCGCGCAGGACGTCGTGCGCCTCGGAACCGAGGGCGCCTACCCTCCCTACAACTTCATCAATGACGCCGGTGAAGTTTCGGGCTTCGAGCGTGAATTCGGCGACGAGCTGTGCAAGCGCGCCGAGCTGACCTGCGAATGGACCACGAATGAATGGGACTCGATCATCCCGAACCTGCAATCGGGCAACTATGACGTGATCATCGCCGGGATGAGCATCACGCCCGAGCGGGAAGAGGTCGTCAGCTTCAGCCAGGGCTACCTGCCTCCGGCGGCGTCCTCCTACCTGGCGCTCACGGCGGATGCCGACCTGACCTCCGGCCCGGTCGCCGCGCAGACCGGCACGATCCAGGCCTCGTTCGTGGCCGAGAACGGGATGCAGCTGGTCGAATACGCCACCCCCGAGGAAACCGTCGCTGCCGTGAAGAACGGCGAAGCGGTCGCGGTGCTGGCCGACAAGGACTATCTGGTGCCGATGGCTGCGGAATCGGGCGGGTCTCTGGTGCTTCTCGCCAAGGAAGAAACCATCGGCGGCGGCGTGGGCCTTGCTTTCCGCAAAAGCGACGAAGAGCTGCGCGGCAAGTTCGACGCGGCGATCAAGTCGATGAAATGCGACGGCACGCTGGACGCGATGATCGTGAAGCCGGAATACTTCGGCCCCGAGTCGAAGACCTGGGGCGACGCAGGCAAGGAAGGCTGCTAAGCCTGATCCGGGCGGGCCTTCGGGCCCGCCCCCACCTTACGGGGCCCACGAATGTTTCAAGCCTGCGCCGATCCGAAATCCCTTGAAGGGCTGAGCTGGCTATTCTGCTATCTCACCTCGGCCAAGCATGTCGATTTCTACTGGTCCTTCCTGACCGTCCTCCTGCTTCTGGCGATCACCGCGCCTGCCGCGCTTGGCATGGGCTTCATGGGTGCCACCGCCGCCCGGTCGCACCTCGCGCCGGTCAGCTGGCTGGGCAAGATCTACATCTGGATGGTGCGCGGCGTGCCCGACATCATCTTCTTCCTGTTCTTCGTCATCGCGCTTGACCAGGGCATCGAATACGCAAAAAGCTTGGTGGTCTGCGACGGCGGTGCCTGGCCCTGGCAGGGGATGGAATTCCGCGTCTGTCCCGCCGCCAAGGTGCCGCTGGCGAAATCCGCGCCGTTCTGGCACCAGGCCTATGGCTTCCTGCTGGCGGTCGTGACCTTCGCCATCGTCTTCGGGGCCTTTGTCGCGAACGTCATCTATGGCGCGATGAACGCCGTGCCCCACGCGCAACTTGAAACCGCCGAGGCCTACGGGATGAGCCGCGCCCAGGTCTTCCGCCGCATCCTGGTGCCGCAGATGTGGGTCTATGCGCTGCCGGGCCTGGGGAATCTCTGGATGATCCTGATCAAGGCCACGCCGCTTCTTTTCCTTCTGGGCGTCAAGGACATCGTCTACTACGCGCGTGAGCTGGGCGGCTCGAAGACCCAGGTCTACGAATACCCGCATGGCGACTGGCGGCTCTGGTATTTCATGGGACTCATGGTTTTCTACCTCGTCTTCACCCGCATCTCCGAAATCGGCCTCACGAAACTGACCCGCCGTCTCAGCCACGGCCAGGCCACGGCGGGCGGCGAAGCCCTGCGAAAGGCCGCAGCATGAGCATGACCTGCTGGGAAACCGTCCAGGCCTACGCCCTGCGCTCCATCGGCATCGGCGAGAACCTCCTGCCCCGGTCGGACTTCACGATCTGTCAGCAATTCACCCTGATCGGCTCGGGGATGATCTGGAACCTCTACTTCGGCGTTCTGGCCCTTGCCTTCGGCTTCTTCCTTGCCAATGCCGTCGCGTTGGCGAAATCCGCCCGCAACCCGCTGATCCGCAAACCGGCCGAATGGTTCGTCTTCGTCTTCCGCGGCTCGCCCCTCTTCATCCAGTTCTTCCTCGCCTACGAGGCACTGGTCATGCTCCCCAAGGATTTCACGCTCCTCGGGGTCGAGATCAGCACGTCCTGGACCACGCGGGCCTGGGCCGGGGCGCTTCTGGTCCTGTTCCTGAACACCGCCGCCTATTCCGCCGAAATCTTCCATGGCGCGCTCAAATCCATCCCCAAGGGCGACCTTGAAGCTGCCGAGGCCTATGGCCTGACCGGCTGGAAGAAGTTCATCCGCATCGAATGGCCGACCATGCTGCGCCTTGGCTGGCCCGCCTACACCAACGAGGCGATCTTCCTCTTCCACGCGACGACGCTGGTCTATTTCTCGGGCTTTCCGGCTTTCGCGCAGAAGGGCGACGCGCTCTATTACGCGAACTATTTCGCCGACAAGACCTTCAACCCCTTCATCCCCTACCCGATCGTCGCCTTCTACTTCATCTGCCTGACGCTTCTGGTGACGTTCGTCTACGGGCGGGTCAACAAGCGGCTGAACCGCCACCTGCCCTCCAACAGCCGCAGCAAAATTCGCTTGCGTCCGCAGCTGATCCGGTAGTAGGCTACTTTTGATCAAATTATCCGGGCACCCGCCCGGACCCTCCGAAACGCCGCAAGACGGCCCGCAGGGAACAAGATCGAAACCAGGGGAAGGACCAAGGGCATGGTCCCATCCTGCGCATCAGGCGGGCGCTTCACGGCGTCCCGGGCGCGGGGATCGTGCCTTTCCTGATTGACATGACGATGAAAGATTACCTTCGCAAACACCCCGACGTGCGGACCATTCGCGTGGCCGCTGTCGACCTGAATGGCCAGGCCCGTGGCAAGCGCGTCCCCGCCCGCTTTGCCGAAAACGTGGTCAAGAACGGAACCCGCTTCCCGTTCTCGGTCCTGAACCTCGACATCTGGGGCGAGGACATCGACGACAGCCCCTTGGTCTTCGAACAGGGCGATGCCGATGGCGTGCTGAAACCCACCGAACGCGGCTTCATGCCGATGCCCTGGCTTGAGGCGCCGACCGCGCTCCTCCCGATCTGGATGTTCCGTGAAAACGGCACGCCCTATGAGGGCGACCCCCGCCACGCGCTGAACGCCGTGGTCCAGCGCTACAAGGCCAAGGGCCTGACCCCGGTCTGCGCGATGGAGCTGGAATTCTTCCTGATCGACGATTCCGGCAAGACCATGCAGGTTCCGGCCTCGCCCCGGTCCGGCAAGCGCCGCAAGGCCGCCGAAACCCTGTCGATCCGCGCGCTGGACGCTTTCGACACCTTCTTCACCGACCTCTACGACGCCTGCGAGGCGATGGACATTCCGGCCGACACCACCACCTCGGAAACCGGGCTTGGCCAGTTCGAGGTGAACCTGATGCATTGCGACGACGCCCTGCGCGCCGCCGATGATGCCTGGCTGTTTAAGATGCTGGTCAAGGGCCTGGCCCGTCGCCATGGGTTCGCCGCCAGCTTCATGGCCAAGCCCTATGCCGATTATTCCGGCTCGGGCCTGCACACGCATTTCTCGGTGCTGGATGCCAAGGGCGACAACATCTTCGACAGCGGCGGACCCAAGGGCACGGCGCAACTGCGCTATGCGGTGGCGGGTTGCCTGTCGGCGATGCACGATTCCACCCTTCTCTTCGCGCCCCATTTCAACAGCTACGAACGCCTGGTGCCCGACAAGCACGCCCCCACCGCGATCAGCTGGGGCTATGAAAACCGCACCGCCGCGATCCGGATTCCGGCCGGCAACCCCTCGGCCCGGCGGATCGAACATCGCGTGGCCGGGGGCGACGTGAACCCCTATCTGATGCTGGCCGCGATTCTGGGGGCCGCCCTGACCGGCATCGAGGACGAGGTGGAACCACCGCCCGCCGTCACCGGCAACGCCTATGCGATGGACCTGCCGCAAATTCCCGCCACCTGGGAGGACGCGATCGACGCTTTCGAACATTCCGACAGCCTCTACCGCTTCCTGCCGAAAGAACTGATCCGCAACCTGGTGCAGACCAAGCGGCAGGAACTGCACTATCTGGCCGAGCTGACCCCGGAAGAGCGGGTGGAGCTGTATCTCGATACCGTGTAACCGAATGGCCCCCCTTGACCACAAGGGGGGCCGCACACCACCTTCATCGGATCAGACAAGGGACGGGTCCATGCAGATCGGCATCCTCCAGACCGGCGAAAGCCCCGACGCGCTCCGCGCCGATATGGGCGACTACCCGGATTTCTTCGAGACCCTGCTGGCAGGCAAGGGCCTGACCTTCCGCCGCTGGGCCGTGCTGCGCAATGACTTCCCCGCCTCGGTCACTGACTGCGACGGCTGGCTGATCACCGGCTCGCGCTTCGGCGCCTATGAGCCGCATGACTGGATTCCGCCGCTGGAGGATTTCATCCGCGCCGCCTATGCCGCACATGTCCCCGTCGTCGGCATCTGCTTCGGCCACCAGATCATCGCGCAGGCGATGGGCGGCAAGGTCGAGAAATACGCGGGGGGCTGGTCGGTCGGGCCGACGGAGTATGACTTCGGCGACCAGAGCTATACGCTCAATGCCTGGCATCAGGACCAGGTGGTGAAAAAGCCGGAAACCGCCAGGGTGCTGGCCTCCACCTCGTTTTGCCAGAATGCGGCGCTGCTCTATGATGACCGCATGTTTTCCGTCCAGCCCCACCCGGAATTCCGCAAGGAATTCATGGAGGGGCTGATCAAGTTCCGGGGACCGGGTCTGGTCCCCGACGCGACCCTTGCCGATGCGACAGCCCGCATCGAGACGCCCCTCGACAGCCCGTCGATGGCCGACCGGATCGCGGAGTTCTTCCTGACCCATCAAGCCAAATCTGGGGCCGAGAAGCTCCGCGCCTGATCCTCAGCCGCGGGGGCCACCCCCCCAAAATGTGTGACTCATGTCCAAATGGACCGACCAGCTGCCCGAGGCAGCGCGCGACTACATCGGCAACCGCCGGGTAGACGAAGTGGAATGCATCATCGGCGACATCGCCGGTGTGGCGCGGGGCAAGGCGATGCCTGCCGCGAAATTCGCCAAGCAGACCAATTACTTCCTGCCCAATTCCATCTTTCTCCAGACGATCACCGGCGAATGGGCCGACAACCCGTTCGACGCTTTCACCGAACCCGACATGATCCTGGAACCGGACTGGTCCACCGCCACCGCCGCGCCCTGGACCGCCGACACCACCCTGCAGGTCATCCATGACGCCAAGGACCAGGAGGGCACTCTTGTCCCCTTCTCCCCCCGCAACGTCTTGCGCCGCATCTGCGACCTTTACGCCGCGCAAGGCTGGAAGCCCGTCGTCGCGCCCGAGATGGAATTCTTCCTCACCGCCCGCAACATCGACCCGAACCAGCCGGTGATCCCGCCGATGGGCCGCTCGGGCCGCAGGGCTGCGGGCAAGCAGGCCTACAGCCTGTCGGCAATCGATGAATACGGCAAGGTCATCGACGACATCTACGACTTCGCCGAGGCGCAAGGCCTTGAAATCGACGGCATCCTCCAGGAAGGCGGCGCGGGTCAGATCGAGCTGAACCTTGCCCACGGCGATCCGATCCGTCTGGCGGATGAGGTCTTCTTCTTCAAACGCCTGATCCGCGAGGCGGCCCTGCGCCACGATTGCTTCGCCACCTTCATGGCCAAACCCATCGCCGGTGAGCCCGGCAGCGCCATGCACATCCACACCTCGGTCGTGGACAGCCGCACCGGCAAGAACATCTTCGCCGGCCCGAAGGGGGTCGAGACGGAAGCCTTCCTGCATTTCATCGGCGGCCTCCAGAAGCACCTTGGCGCCGCGGTGGCCCTGTTCGCGCCCTACGTCAACAGCTACCGCCGCTACGTCCCCGACTTCGCCGCCCCGATCAACCTGGAATGGGGCCGCGACAACCGCACCACGGGCCTGCGCATCCCGATCTCCGGCTCTGCCGCCCGCCGGGTGGAAAACCGCCTGCCCGGCATGGACTGCAACCCCTATCTCGGCATCGCCTCCACCCTCGCCTGCGGCTATCTCGGGTTGATGAACAAGACACAGGCCCGCCCCGAATTCTCCGGCTCGGCCTATATCGACAACGAGGACATCCCGGTGAACCTGGGCGACGCGCTGGACCTTCTGGAGGAAGACACGGCCCTGCAAGAGGTGATGGGCGTTGATTTCTGCAAGGTCTACGATTCCGTAAAGCGCAACGAATACAAGGAGTTCCTGCAAGTCATCAGCCCATGGGAGAGGGAGCACCTGCTCCTCAACGTCTGATGAATCTCCTTCATGTCAACGACCGGCGGGGCGAACACCCCGCCAGCTATTATGCCGCGACGGCGGCCCCCATCGACCGCTTCCCGATCCTGAAAGGCGCGACCAAGGCCGATGTCTGCATCGTCGGCGGGGGCTACACCGGCCTGTCCGCCGCCTTGCACCTGGCGCAGAAGGGCTATGACGTGGTCCTGCTGGAAGCCCACCGCATCGGCTTCGGCGCTTCGGGGCGGAACGGCGGGCAGGTCGGCAGCGGCCAGCGCCAGGATCAGGTCTGGGTCGAGAAAGCGGTCGGCAAGGACAACGCCCACCAGCTCTGGGACCTGGCCGAGGAAGCCAAGACCCTGGTCAAGACGCTGGTGAAAGACCACGCCATGCCCGTGACCTTCCACCCCGGCATTGCGCACGCCTGCCGGACCGAGGCGGAAGTCCGCGAGACCCATGCCTATGCCGAAAAGCTGCACCGTGACTACGGCTACACGCATCTCGAACCGCTCGACCGCGCGGGCATCCGGCGGCTCATTGGCTCGACCGACTATGTCGGCGGCGAGATCGACCGTGACGCGGGCCACCTGCACCCGCTGAACTACGCCATCGGCCTGGCGCAGGCGGCGGCCAAGGCCGGCGTCCGCATCCACGAACTCAGCGAGGCCCACCGCGTCGAGCCCGGCCCCCGCCCCGTAGTCCGCACGCCCTCGGGCCATGTCGACTGCGCCACGGTGATCCTGGCGGGCAACGGCTACCTGGGGCAGCTTTCCCCCAAGGTTTCGGCAAAGGTCATGCCGATCAACAACTTCATCGTCGCAACGGAACCTTTGGGTGAAGCGGCGAAGGACCTTTTGTCCGAACCCGTCGCCGTGGCCGATACCCGCTTCGTCGTCAACTACTGGCGGCTTTCCGAAGACAACCGCCTGCTCTTCGGCGGCGGGGAAAGCTACGGCTACCGCTTCCCCGACATCATCAAGACGGTCTCGAAACCCATGTTGCAGGTCTACCCGCAACTGGCGAAGACCCGGATCACTCACGCCTGGGGCGGCACGCTGGCGATCACCGTGAACCGGATGCCCTGCTTCACCAGGCCTGGGCAGAACGTCCTGTCCGCCTCCGGTTATTCCGGCCATGGCGTTGCGATGGCGACCCTTGCCGGCAAGCTGATGGCCGAGGCGTCGGCAGGCCAGATGGAGCGGTTCGACCTGATGGCCAGCCTGCCGCAACACCGCTTCCCCGGCGGCGTGGCCTTGCGCTGGCCGCTCCTCGTGACCGCGATGACCTGGTTCTCGATGCGCGACCGGCTGGGACTTTGACCACCGGCAGCGGGGGTTTCACACCCCCGCACCCCCGTGGGATATTTTGCCCAGTATGAAGGCCTGAAGGGCCTGACCTTGGCGTCGGTTCTGCTATAAGCGGGTCCATGTCCCTGCCATCCGGATTCCTCGACGAGCTTCGCACCCGCGTGACGCTTTCTTCCATCGTGGGGAAGAAAGTCACCTGGGACATGCGCAAGTCCAACCTCGCCAAAGGCGATTTCTGGGCGCCCTGCCCGTTCCATCAGGAAAAATCCGCCAGCTTCCATGTCGACGACAGGAAGGGCTACTACTACTGCTTCGGCTGCCATGCGAAGGGCGATGCCGTCACCTTCGTCAAGGAATCCGACAACCTCGGTTTCATGGAGGCGGTCGAGGTCCTGGCCCGCGAGGCCGGGATGCAGCTGCCCGCCCGCGACCCGAAAGCCGCCGAGCGCGCCGACCGGCGGACGCTCCTTGCGCAGGTGATGGACGAGGCGGTGAAGTTCTACCGCCTGCAACTGAAGACCGCCGCCGGATCCGCCGCCCGCACTTACCTGTCGCAGAAACGCCGCCTGACCGAACAGGCCTGGGATCGCTGGGACATCGGCTGGTCCCCCGACAACGCGCAAGCCGTGGTCGAGGCGCTGCAAGCCAAGGGCATTTCCCCCGAGCTGATGGTTGCCTCCGGCGTCGTCGCCAAATCCGATTCCGGCCGCCTCTACGACCGCTTCCACGCCCGCATCATCTTCCCGATCCGCGACGGGCGGGGGCGCATCATCAGCCTCGGCGGCCGCTCGCTCGACCCGAACGCCCGCGCCAAATATCTGAACGGCCCGGAAACCGACCTCTTCGACAAGGGCCGCAACCTCTTCAACCAGTCCCCCGCGCGCGAAGCGGCAGGCAAGGGCAAGCTCCTGATCGTCGCCGAAGGCTACATGGATGTGATCGCGCTTTCCGAAGCCGGGTTCACCGCCGCCGTCGCCCCCCTTGGCACCGCCGTCACCGAAGACCAGCTCCGGCTGATCTGGCGCATTGCGGACGAACCCGTCATCGCGCTGGACGGCGACCCCGCAGGCCTGCGCGCCGCGCAGCGGGTCATCGACCTCGCCCTGCCGATGCTCGAAGCCGGAAAGGCGCTCCGCTTCGCCATCCTGCCCGGCGGCATGGACCCCGACGACCTGATCAAGGCCAATGGTGCCCCTGCCATGCAAGCCGTGCTGGATGGCGCGAAGCCCATGGTCCAGCTTCTCTGGCAGCGCGAGACCGAAGGCCGCGTCTTCGACAGCCCGGAGCGCCGCGCCGCGCTGGACAAGACCCTGCGCGGACATCTGGCGCGCATCACCGACCCCTCGATCAAGACCCACTACGCCGAAGAGATGAAGCGCCTGCGTCTGGAGTTGTTCGGCACCGCGCAGGCCCGCCCGTTCCAGCCCGGCCCCTGGCGCAAGGGCGGCAAGTTCGCCCCGCCCGGCGGTGCCCTGGCTACCACCCGCTCCTCGCTTCTCGCGCAAGCCCAGGGACCGGTCGAGGAAGCCCTGCGCGAGGCGGTCATCCTTGCCACCCTGATCCTGCACCCTGCCCTGATCCACCGCTTCGAGACCGCACTGGAACGGCTGGACCTTTCCGGCGACGACCACGACACGCTGC
>JAGPEG010000090.1 GCA_018057165.1 Tabrizicola sp. | reverse complement strand
GCGCAGGTCCACCGGGTGCGCTTTGACGGAAACCGCGCCACAGGGGTCGAGTTGCGGGACCGGGTGCTCGCCCTGGCCGAGGGCGGCGAGGTGATCCTCTCCGGCGGCGCGATCAACTCGCCGCAGGTGCTGCTGCTTTCCGGCATCGGGCCAGGCGCGCATCTGCGGGCGATGGGCATCCCCGTCCTGCACGACGCGCCCGAAGTGGGCGGCAACCTTGCCGACCACCTCGACATCGCGGTGCAGGCCGCCGTGAGCGACCGCAGCGCCATCGGCATCGCGCCCTCGTTCCTGCCCCGCGCAACCCGCGCCGCCTGGGCCTACCTGCGCCGCGGGCGTGGCGAATTCACCTCGAACGTGGCCGAGGCGGGGGGATTTGTGACCTCTGACCCCAGCCATGCCCGCCCGAATCTGCAGTTCCACTTCATCCCCGCTTACCTGCATGACCATGGTCGCCGCCTGTCCTGGGGCTATGGCCTGACGCTGCATGTTTGTGACCTTTTGCCGAAAAGCCGGGGCCGGATCAGCCTTGCCACCCCCGATCCGATGGCCGCCCCCCGGATCGAGGCCAATTACCTTGATCATGCGGATGACCTTCCGACCCTTCTGAACGGGTTGAAGATCGCCCGCAGCTTTCTGCAAGCCCCTGCGCTCGCCCGCCACATCGCCCGCGAAACCCTGCCGGGCCCCTCCGTCGCCACCGACGTCCAGCTTGAAGCCTTCATCCGCGCCCGCGCCGAGACGATCTATCACCCCGTCGGCACCTGCCGGATGGGCAGCGACGCCGCCGCTGTCACCGATCCGCAGGGCCGTGTCCGGGGTGTCGCAGGTCTGCGCGTCGTCGATGCCTCGCTGATGCCGCAGATCATCGCCGGGAACACCAACGCGCCGACGATGATGATCGCCGAAACCATCGCCCGGAAGATGCTGGCGCGCGCCGCAGAGTGAGCGGCGATCTTCGGCGTCTGTCATGCAGCTTTTACATTCCTGCAATCTAAGCGTCACGCAGGGCGGCTAGAGCGCTGTCATGCCGCCCCGAAGGGCCGCACGATCTCAGGAGTGTTCCGATGAAATCCGCCTACCTCACCGCGTCGATCCTGGCCGTCGCCGCCGCGATGCCCGCCGCCGCTCGTGACCAGATCCAGGTCACCGGCTCTTCGACCGTGCTGCCCTATGCCACCATCGTCGCCGAAGCCTTCGGCGAGAACTTCGACTTCCCGACCCCGGTCGTCGAAGGCGGCGGTTCGGGTGCAGGCCGCAAGAAGCTGTGCGAAGGCGTCGGCGAGAACACTGTCGACATCGCCAACTCCTCCAGCCGCATCTCGCAGTCGGACATCGACCTGTGCAAGACCAACGGCATCGACGAGATCATGGAAGTCCGCATCGGCTATGACGGCATCGTCTTCGCCTCCGATGTGAACGGCGCCGATTTCGCGCTGACCCCGGCCGACGTCTACAACGCCCTTGCCGCCAAGGTGGTCAAGGACGGCGCGCTGGTCGACAACGCGGCTGCGCAATGGGCCGAAGTCAACCCGTCGCTTCCCGCCCAGGATATCCTGACCTTCATCCCCGGCACCAAGCACGGCACCCGTGAAGTCTTCGACGTGAAAGTGCTTGAAGCGGGCTGCAAGGAAACCGGCGCGCTGGACCTGTTCAAGGCCACCGCCGAAGGCGCCGACGACAAGGAAAAAGAAGGCAACGCCAAGAAGGCCTGCCTCGACCTGCGTACCGATGGCAAGTCGATCGCCATCGACGGCGACTACACAGAAACGCTGGCCCGGCTTGATGCCGACAAGAACGCGGTCGGCGTCTTCGGCCTGTCGTTCTACCAGAACAACACCGACAAGCTGAAAGTCGCCACCATGTCGGGCGTCGTGCCCTCGACCGAGACCATCTCCTCGGGAGACTACCCGGTGTCGCGTCCGCTCTTCTTCTACGTCAAGAAGGCGCATCTTGGCGTGATCCCCGGCCTGAAGGAATACGTCGAATTCTTCGTCAGCGACGACTTGGCCGGCCCGGACGGCCCGCTGGCCGCCTACGGCCTCGTCTCCGATCCGGAGCTTGCGGCGACCCAGGCGGCCGTGGCTGCGGAAACCCCGATGGGGCCGCTGGAATAAGCCGACTGACCGGGCGGGGCCTTCGGGTTCCGCCCTCCTTCTCTGACCCTGACCTGCGGACCCCCCCATGTCTGTCCTGATGTTGATGGCCGTCCTTGCCGTTCTTGCCGCCGCCGCCTTCGTTCTCGCCCGGCAGCGCGCTCTGGCTTCCGCTGATGGCAATCCACGCCGCCTGCATTCGCTTCCCGTCTATTATGGCTGGTTCGGCGCGATTGCCGTCCTTGTCCCTGCTCTCGCCGCGCTGGTCGTCTGGCTGGTCCTGCAACCCCCGCTGATCGAGGCGCGGATTTCCGCCGCCCTTACTTCGGAGTTGGTCGCTGACACCAGCCGGGCCAAGCTGACCCTCGCCGATGTCCGTCGCGTGGCGGGCGGTCTCGATGCCGCCGTCGCGCAGGGCGAAATGACCGAGGACGAGGCCAGGATGATCCGGGTCGAATTCACCAATGTCCGCGACCGGCTGGCCAAGGTTGGCGTTGCGCTCGGGTCGAACGTCTCGAAAGAGGTGCTGGCCGCCGCCCAGGGCTACCGCGAGATGTCGCACTGGGGGGCTGCGGTGCGCACCGCGCTGGTCCTGGCGCTCGCGGTCCTCGGCCTTTTCTGGGGCGTCACCCGCGCCCACAAGGACTTTCGCGCCCGCAATCTGGTGGAAAAGGCCGTGCTTGGCCTCTTGATGGCCGCCTCTTCCATCGCGATCCTGACCACGGTCGGCATCGTCTGGTCGATGGTGTCGGAAACCTTCGACTTCTTTTCGCAATATCCGATCCAGGATTTCTTCTTCAGCCTTACCTGGTCGCCCAACTTCAAGGGCGGGTCCGATTTCGGCATCCTGCCGCTGATCTGGGGCACGCTCTACATCACCCTCGTCTCGATGCTGGTTTCGGTACCCATCGGCCTTTACGCGGCGATCTACCTCGCCGAATATGCCTCGAAACCCGTGCGCAACTGGGTCAAGCCGCTGATCGAGATCATCGCCGGCATCCCGACCGTGGTCTTCGGCATCTTCGCCCTTGTCACCGTCGGCCCCTTCCTGCGCGACTGGTTCGCCACCCCCCTGGGCCTTGGCAATTCCGGCTCCTCGGTCATGACCGCCGGGATCGTGATCGGCATCCTGAACATCCCCTTCATCTCGTCGCTGTCGGACGACATCATCAACGCCGTCCCGCAATCCCTCCGCGACGGCAGCCTCGGTCTCGGCGCGACGCGGTCCGAAACGGTGCGCCAGGTGGTCCTGCCCGCCGCCCTGCCCGGCATCGTCGGCGCGATCCTGATGGCGGCCAGCCGAGCCATCGGCGAGACGATGATCGTGGTGATGGGCGCGGGTGCCGCCGCGAAACTTTCGCTCAACCCATTCGAGGCGATGACGACGATGACCGTCAAGATCGTCGGTCAGCTGACCGGCGACACCGACTTTGCCGCCCCGGAAACCCTTGTCGCCTTCGCGCTGGGGATGACCCTCTTCGTCATCACCCTTGGCCTGAACATCTTCGCCCTCTGGGTCGTGCGCAAATACCGGGAGCAGTACGAATGACCGACCTCATCGCCGCCCCGAACTTTGCCGCCCGACCCCGGCAGTCGATCCTGACCACCAGCACGCAGATGAAGCGCCGCAATGCCGCCGAAACCCGGTTCAGGGTCTATGGTGTGATCGCGATCATCCTCTCGCTGGTGACGCTCGCGATCATGCTCTTCACCATCCTGCGCGATGGGGTCTCGACCTTCCACCAGGCGCAGCTTGCCTTCCCGATGGAGCTGTCCGCCGAGGTACTGGACCCCAAGGGCAACCGCGACCGCAGCGAAATGGCGAAGATCACCACCGTCGGCTACCAGAAGGTGCTGGCCAAGGCCTTTGCCGCCGAGCTTGACCGCCGGGGCATCGCCCAGGACGGGCTTTCAGCCAAGGAGATCGGCGAACTGATCTCGAAGGATGCCGCCGGGGTGCTTCGGGCCAAGGTGCTGGCCAATCCCGCACTGGTCGGCACGGTGATCGACGCCCAGGTGCTTGCGGCGGGCCGGATCGACGGCTTCCTCAAGGGTCGCGTCACCCTGAAGACCGCCGAGCGCGACAGCACCATCAAGCCCGAACAGTTGCTGCTTGCCGAAAAGCTGCACAAGGCGGGGCTCCTGTCGTCGGCCTGGAACTGGGGTTTCTTCACCAACGCCGACGCCTCGGACCAGCGCCCCGAAGCGGCCGGCATTGGTGTGGCGCTTCTCGGCTCGGCCTACATGATGCTGATGGTTCTGGTGATGTGCGTGCCCGTGGGTGTCGCCGCCAGCATCTATCTTGAGGAATTTGCGCCGAAAAACCGCTGGACCGACGCCATCGAGGTCAATATCTCGAACCTCGCCGCCGTACCCTCCATCGTCTTCGGCATCCTCGGGCTGGCGATCTTCATCAACTTCGCCGGGCTGCCGCAGTCGTCCTCCCTTGTCGGCGCGCTGGTGATCAGCCTGATGACCCTGCCCACGATCATCATCGCCACCCGTGCCGCGATCAAGGCGGTGCCGCCCTCGATCCGCGACGCGGCCCTTGGCGTCGGGGCCTCGAAGATGCAGACCGTCTTCCACCATGTCCTGCCCTTGGCCATGCCCGGCATCCTGACCGGCACGATCCTCGGCCTTGCCAGCGCGCTTGGCGAAACCGCCCCCCTTCTCCTGATCGGCATGGTCGCCTTCGTCGACAACTACCCCGCCGCCCCGCCGGAAGGCTTCATGGACCCCGCGACCGCCCTGCCCGTCCAGGTCTACAGCTGGGCCAGCCGCGCCGACCCGGCCTTCATCGAACGCTCGAACGGCGCGATCATCGTGCTTCTCGTCTTCCTTGTCGCGATGAACGTCTGCGCCATCCTCCTGCGCCGCCGCTTCGAACGGCGCTGGTAGTCAGCCCAGCAGCGGCAGAAGCCGCGAGAACAGCTCGGCCTGCGAGGAAATCCCGCAACGCTGGTAAAGCTGCTTGCGGAACACCTTCACCGTCTGCGGCGACACCCCCAGTTTCAGCGCGATCGACGGGGTCGAATGCCCGCGCAGGATCAGAAGCGCCACCGTCGCCTGCCGTGGCGACAGCGCGATGCCCTGCCGCCCGGCTGCCGCGATCAACAGGGCCGGCGTGTCCTCGACCGGGCCGGCGCTGCCTTCCAACTCGCGCCATTCCGCCCGCGCCAGGGCCGCGATCACCGGCGACATCCGGCGACAGGCCGCCAGGTCCTCGGTCGAGAACGCCCGCGCCGACCCGGCATCCCGACCAAGGCACAGGTTCAGCGACAGGCCTTCGGCCAGCGGCAGGACAAAGGCGATTTCGTCGATCAGCGTGGTCTCGCCGAAATACTCGGTGAAATACCGGCTGCGCTGAAAGGCATCCGGGGCAATGTCGCGGATGCGGTAGGCCCCGTCCGCGGCCCGCGCCAGATGCAGATCGTAATAGGGGTCCAGCCGGAAGGCCCCCGCCAGATAGCCCGCTTCCAGCCGCGCGAAGACCCGAGGATTTTCGGCCCGATGCAGCAGAACCAGCGGCGGCCCGGCATCACGGTAAGCCATCACGATCAGATTGTCCGGAGCGGCAAGGGCCAGGCAGACCTGCCACAATGCCTCGGCAAAACCCGCTTGCCGCAGGCTTGCGATGGCCTGTGCCAGGCCAGTCTCGATGGTGGGGCGCGCTTGCGTCATCCGGCATACCTCGTTGGGGGTATATACCCCCTGCTTCTCTGGAGATATAGGTTTTTTAGTCAAAGCGGGGGTATGGACCTTCCCGATGACCCGGAGCCGAATCATGCGACTGGCCCTCTGGCAGGGATCCTCTCCTGCCGCCGACATCGACGCCGCCTGCATCCAGGCCGAGGCCGCCCTTGCCGCCGCCGCCGCAATGGGTGCCAGCGTCCTCATCCTGCCCGAAATCTGGCTGCCCGGCTACAACCAGCCCGACATTGCCGCCCGCGCATTGTCCCTCGACAGCCCGCCGCTCCTGCGCCTCGCCGCTGCCGCCAAGGCGCAGGCCACCGCCCTTGTCACCGGCTATGCTGAACGCGACGGCGACCGGATCTACAACTCCGCCGCCTGTTTCGGCCCCGACGGCGCACTGCTCCTCAACTACCGCAAGGTCCAGCTCTATGGCCCGCGCGAGCATGCGATCTACAGGCCAGGAGACAGCCTGCCGACCTTCCGGCTTGGGGATGAAACCGCTGCAATCCTGATATGTTACGATGTAGAGTTCGCATCGCATGTGAAATCTCTCGCCGACCGGGGCGCGACCCTCATCCTCTGCCCCACGGCGAACATGACCCCCTTCTTCCACGTCGCGCGCCACACGGTTCCCGCGATGGCCGCAAACCATGGGCTGACCATCGCCTACGCCAATTACTGCGGGCAAGAGGGCGACCTCACCTACATCGGCAACTCCGTCATTGCCGGGCCGCATGGCGAAATCCTGGCCCAGGCGGGCGAGACGCCGACCCTCCTGATCGCCGAACTCCCGCCCCGCGACCCCGCCCGCCTTTCCACCCAATCCGCCGATCTGCGAGATTTGTGATGCGCGACCCCCGCCACGACATCCTGTTCACGCCGCTCCAGATCGGCCCGAAGCTGGCCAAGAACCGCTTCTACCAGGTCCCGCATTGCAACGGCGGCGGCTACCGTGACCCCTCCGCCGTCGTGGAAATGCGCCGCACCAAGGCCGAGGGCGGCTGGGGAGTGATCTTCACCGAACAGACGGAAATCCATCCGACCTCCGAAATCACCCCCTTTATCGAACAGCACCTCTGGGACGACCGCGACATCCCCGCGCTGGCCCACATGGCCGAGGCGATGAAATCCCACGGCGCCCTCGCCGGGATTCAGCTCGCCTACAGCGGCATCAACGGCCCGAACCTGTACTCCCGCGAGGTGCCGCTGGCCGTGACGGGCGGCCCGATCCTCACCTTCACTTCCGATCCGGTCCAGGCTCGCACCATGGACAAGGAGGACATCCGCAACCTCCGGCGCTGGTTCCAGGGCGCCTTCCGCCGCAGCCATCAGGCGGGCTTCGACCTGATCTGCCTTTACGGCGCGCATGGCTTCGGCATCCTGCAACATTTTCTGTCGCGCGCCACCAATCACCGGACCGATGACTACGGCGGTTCGCTCACAAATCGGGCGAGGTTTCTGCGCGAGATCGTTGAAGACGCACGGGAAACCACGAAAGGCGAACTGGCCGTCACCCTGCGCATGTCGCTGCACGAGGCCGGGGCCTACGGCTTTTCCAATGCCGAACTCCGCGATTTCATCGCCATGCATGCCGAGCTTCCCGATCTCTGGGACCTCGCCAACGGCACCTGGGAGGCCTGCTCGGGCACCAGCCGCTTCAAGGACGAAGGCGCGCAGGAAGACCTGGTGCGCGGCATCAAGGATCTGACTCCGAAGCCCGTCGTCGGCGTCGGCCGCTTCACCTCGCCTGATGCGATGGTCCGCCAGATCAAGACGGGTATCCTCGATTTCATCGGAGCGGCGCGGCCCAGCATTGCCGACCCGTTCCTGCCGCTGAAGGTGCAGGAAGGTCGCTACGAAGACATCCGCGAATGCATCGGCTGCAACATCTGCGTCTCGGGCGACATGACCGGCAGCATCAGCCGCTGCACCCAGAACACCGCCTTCATGGAGGAATGGCGCAAGGGCTGGCACCCCGACCGCGCCCGCCCCAAGGGCGCGTCGGAAACCGTCCTGATCGTCGGCGCAGGCCCGACCGGCCTGGAAGCCGCCCTGCAAGCCGCCAAGCGCGGCTACAAGGTCACACTGGCCGAGGCCACGGCCACTCTCGGCGGCCGCGTGGCGCAGGAACGGCAACTCCCCGGCCTCTCCGCCTGGGGCCGCGTCGCCGACTACCGCACCGGCCAGTTGGCCCCCCTGCCGAACGTGGACATCTACCGCGACAGCCTGCTGACCCCCGAAGATGCTCTTGCCATGGGGGCTGACCATGTCGCCATCGCCACGGGCAGCTCCTGGCGTCGCGACGCGGTGGCGCGGCTGCACCTGCACGGCATCCCGACCGACCCGGCGATGCCGCTCTACACCCCGGATGACCTGATGGCGGGCCGCTGCCCCGAGGGCCAGAGCGTCGCCCTTTACGACGACGACCACTTCTACATGGGCTCCGTCCTCGCTGAACTTCTGGTCGCGAAGGGCAACAAGGTCCACTTCGTCACCCCCGCGGTCAAGGTCGCCGAATGGTCCGACAACACCCTGGAACAGGGCACGATCATGCGGCGCCTGCTTGAGCTGGGCGTCGAAATTCACCTCAGCAAAGCCCCGGAGACCATTGGCGCGCAAGAGATGACCCTCGGCTGCACCTGGACCGGTCGCCAGAGCGCGCTTGCCTGCGAAGCCCTTGTCTATGTCACCTCCCGCACCCCGAACGACCATCTCTACCACGCGGCGAAAGCACTCGACTGGCAGGCTGCCGGCATCCGCTCGCTCAAGCTCATCGGCGATGCCGCTGCCCCCGGTCCGATCGCCTGGGCCACCTACGCGGGGCGGAACTGGGCCGAATCCCTCGATCAGCCCAACTCTGGCGACGCCCTTTCCTTCCGGCGCGAGATCGCTGCTCTCGAGCCGGGCGTTTCGCTCTTGCCATGACCCACGCCTCGGCATTTTCTGTCCGCAAATGTCCCCGCCGGAGGCAACCACGTCTTTCTGCAGCCTTCGCGCAGGAAGACGCGACAAAAGCCTCGCGCGGCACGCGCTGACTTCGATAACCGCCCCTCGACCCAAGGACCCGACGATGACCCACTTCCGCCACCGCAAGTTCAATACCAAGGAGACCTACCCCGAGCAGAAGCTTGACAACGACCTTGCCCAGGCCGTCGTCGCGCGGGGCCGGATCGTGTTCCTGCGCGGCCAGTGCCCGCAGGACCTCGACACCGCGAAGGACATCGGCAGCCATGACCCGGTCGAGCAGACCCACAAGGTGATGCAGAATATCCGGCAGCTGCTGGAAGAGGTCGGCGGCAAGATGGAACACCTCTGCAAGGTCGTCGTCTACCTGACCGACGTCCGCCACCGCGAGGCGGTCTACCGGACGATGGGGGAATATATCAAGGGCGTGCATCCCGTCTCGACCGGGGTGGTCGTAACGGCGCTGGCCCGGCCCTCCTGGCTGGTCGAGATCGACGGGACCGCCGTCATCCCGGACGACGTGGCATGACCTTCTCGCTTGTCGCCCGCTGCGCCCGGACCGGGCAGTTCGGGATGGCGATCTCCTCCTCCTCCCCCGCGGTCGCGGCGCGCTGCGCGCATGTCCGGGCGGGGGTGGGGGCGGTCGCGAGCCAGAACATCACCGATCCGGCCCTCGGGCCGCTGGTCATGGATCAGCTCGAGGCGGGCCTGCCCGCAACCGGGGCCCTTGCGGCTGTCACCGGGGGACGCCCATTCATCGACTACCGACAGCTTCTGGTCGTAGACCGGGACGGGCGGACAGCCATTCACTCCGGAGGGCAGGTTCTTGGCATCTGGGGTGAGGCGCAGGCTACGGACTGTGCGGCCGGAGGCAACCTTCTGGCCGGAGAACTGGTGCCGATGATAATGGTCGAGGCCTTCACGACGTCTGCAGGCCATCTTGGCGAACGTCTGATGCGGGCATTGGAGGCCGGTCTCGCCGCAGGGGGCGAAGCAGGTCCCGTCCATTCGGCCGGACTGAAGGTCGCCGACAGGCTTTCCTGGCCTCTGGTCGATCTGCGGATCGACTGGTCAGACGACCCCATCGGAAGCCTGCGCACTGCATGGGACGTCTACGCGCCGCAGATGGCCGCATACGTCCAGCGCGCCGAAGATCCGACGCAGGCCCCGTCCTACGGAGTGCCCGGAGATGCGTAGGTTTCCAGAGATGAAGAAACGGTTAACGTCCGCGATCAACCAATTCATTTCATTACGGAATCAGAAAATGTCCACCGTGGACACTTTCTCACATGGGGGCCCGACAGCATGACCGAATCCATCCATACCCTTGTCATCGGCGGCGGGCAGGCGGGGGTTGCCACCTCGGCCCATTTGCAGAAGCAGGGGATTCCCCACCTCGTCCTCGAACGCGACCGGATCGCGGAACGCTGGCGGAGCTGGCGCTGGGACAGCCTGGTCGCCAATGGCCCGGCCTGGCATGACCGCTTCCCCGATGCCGAGTTCACCGAGCTTGACCCCGATGTCTTCGCGCCGAAGGAAGCGGTGGCCGATTACTTCGTCCGCTTCGCCGGGGACCGGAACCTGCCGATCCGCACCGGGGTCGCGGTGACGAAGCTGGAGCGCAACGGCGACGGATTCCGCGCCACCACACCGACCGGAACCATCGAGGCGCAAAACGTCGTCATCGCCACCGGCCCGTTCCAGAAGCCGGTGATCCCGACTGTCGTCACCGATCCCGGCATCACCCAGCTGCATTCCAATGCCTACCGCAACCCCGGTGCCCTGCCCGCAGGCGCGGTGCTGGTGGTCGGCGCGGGGTCGTCCGGTGCGCAGATTGCCGAAGAGCTGGTCCGGGCGGGCCGCAAGGTGTTTCTGTCGGTCGGTCCGCATGACCGCCCGCCCCGCCGTTACCGGGGACACGACTTCGTCTGGTGGCTGGGCAAGCTTGGCAAATGGGACATGAAGGCGCCGACGCCCGGCACAGAACACATCACCATTGCGGTGAGTGGTGCCTATGGCGGGCATACGATGGACTTCCGCCGCCTTGCGGGCCTGGGCGTCACGCTCATGGGCCGGGCCGGGGCCTACAGCGACGGGGTCCTGAGCTTTGCCAGTGACCTGCGCACCAACATGGAGAATGGCGACCGCAACTACCTGTCGGTGCTGGACGAGGCCGATGCCTATGCCCGGGCCAACGGCATCGACCTGCCGGAGGAGCCGGAAGCGCGGACCCTGCTGCCCCTGCCCGACTGCGTGACCAGGCCGACGCTGGCGCTGGATCTGAAGGCGGAAGGCATCACCAGCATCGTCTGGGCCACGGGGTTCCAGCTGGATTTCGGCTGGGTCGATCTGGACATCTTCCAGAAGGACGGTCGCCCGCGCCACAAGGACGGCGTGACCGACGTGCCGGGCCTTTATTTTGTGGGCCTGCCCTGGCTGTCCTGCCGGGGGTCGTCCTTCATCTGGGGGGCCTGGAAGGACGGCGAGCGGCTGGCGGGGGTGATCGCGGCGCGGGGCTGACGGGCGGCTGGTGCGCTGTAGCGCATCCTGCGCAAGCGGGGTGCCGACGAGAAGCGAAGTCGCACGAGGAGCGGCGCTCAGTCTTCGTCGGGCAGACCGTCGGATTGCAGCGCGATGATCTCGCGCAGGATGGCGTCGATCCGGGCGGCGACTTCGGGGCCAAGGCGGCTGCGCAAGGCGGCGTCGAACTGGTGCGCCTGCTGGCCGATCTCGGTATAAATCGCGCGGCCCTTCGGGGTGAGCGCAAGGTTTTCGGCCCGGCGGTCATCCGGGCTTGTGCTGCGGGTGAGAAGCCCCTCGGCTTCCAGCCCGGCGACGGCGCGGCTGACCTTGGTCTTCTCGACATGGCTGATCCGGCAGATGTCGCGCGCGGTCATCGCCCCGAACCGGCCGAGGTTGGCCATCACCCGCCATTGCGTGCGGGTCAGGCCATAGCGGGCGCGGTAGGTGGCCTGAAAACCGCGACTCGTGGTCTCGGCGGCCTGGTTCAGGAGGTAGGGCAGGAAATCCTGAAGGTCGAAATCCCCGCCCTTTGCCATGGTCATGCCGCCGGTTTCACGCGGTCGGGATGGGCGGCGGCGACGGGGCGCAGCGCCTCCATCCGTTCGGCAATGGTGCGGATACGGGGGAACGGGATCAGGTCCACGCCCCAGCGGCGGGCGTTGTAGACCTGGGGGACGAGGCAGAGGTCGGCCAGACCGGGGTGGTCGCCGTGGCAGAAGACTGTGTCGCCGGTCAGCATCGGCTCCAGCCCCTGAAAGCCCAGGGTGATGAAGTAGCGCATCCAGCCGTCCATCGTGGCGTTGCCCCCCAGACTGACCGCATGTTGCGCAACGCGGAGGTTGCAGACCGGCTGGATCTCCATCGCGACGGCAAGGGCCAGCGCCCGGGCGCGGGCACGGTCGGCGGGGGCCTTGGGCAGGAAGCCCGCCATGCGGGTTTCATCGAGGTATTCCAGAATCGCGAGCGACTGGGTCAGGCAAAGGCCGTCGATTTCCAGCACCGGCACCAGGCCCTGCGGGTTGGCCTTCAGCTGTTCAGGGGCCCGCTGTTCGCCCTTGGTCAGGTCGACCGGGATCGACCGATAGGCAAGCCCGATGAGGTTCAGCCCGATCCGCACCCGATAGGCCGAGGACGAGCGCCAGTAATCGTGCAGGATCACATCTGTCATAGGCTGGCTTTAGCCGGTTCAGGATTGCTTGTCATGTTAAGCTTGACTTGGTTGCAGTTGCAACTACTAATCGACTCGAATCCGAGAGGGAGGTTTCGATGACCCGCCATGCGCTTCCCCAAGGCATG
>JAGPEG010000089.1 GCA_018057165.1 Tabrizicola sp. | reverse complement strand
GGTGGGGTTCGATCCGGCGAACCGTGCTTGTCCCGATGCCCGCTACATCCGCCTTGGCTCCGGCTTAGACGCCCAGGACGCAGCGCCCATCCGCGGCATCGCGCGCGGAGGGGCGCGCGAGGCGATGGATGTGACGGTTGCGGTCCAGCAATCGGCCCAATAGGGTGCGGCCCGGAACCGGGGCCTGAAGCTGAGGACGAACGATGACCTACTGCGTGGGCCTTCTCTTGAACGAGGGCATGGTGCTCTTGTCCGACACGCGCACCAATGCCGGGCTCGACAACATCTCGACCTACCGCAAGATGTTCACCTTCGAGGAACCGGGCGAGCGCGTCATCGTGATCATGACCGCCGGAAGCCTGTCGGTGTCGCAGACCGCCATCGCCCAGCTGCGTGAGGCCATCGACAACCCCGAAGCCACGCCCGATACCAGCATCATGCTGGCCCCGACGCTTTTGCAGGTCGCAGGCATTGTCGGCGACCGTCTGGCCAAGGTCCGCGCCGAGGTCGACGACAAGCTTTCTGCCATGCAGGGCGCATCGGCGTCGATGATCGTGGCGGGCCAGCGCAAGGGCGGCGAGATGCGGCTGTTCCTGATCTACCCCGAGGGCAATTTCATCGAGGCGACCGAGGACACGCCCTTCCTTCAGATCGGCGAGCACAAATACGGCAAGCCGATCCTCGACCGGGTGGTGAAGCCGGCGACCAGCCTTGCCGATGCGCAGAAGGCGGTGCTGCTGTCGATGGATTCGACGCTGCGCTCGAACCTTTCGGTCGGGATGCCGCTGGACCTTGCGGTGATCGAGCGCGACGCCTGCAAGGTCACTTACCGCCGCCGGATCGAGGCCGGCGACCCCCAGTTCCGCGCCATGTCCGAAGCCTGGTCCAACGCGCTCCGCGACGGGTTCGCCAGGATCGCGATCTAGTCCGCGTCGCCCGCCGCCTGGCTCAGCACCTCGCCCCGGCCCCGCAGGCGCATCAGCACCGGCACCACCAGGAACACCACTGACACCCCCAGCAGCACCGCCGAGACGGGGGTGGAAACCATCGTCCACCAGTCGCCCTGTGCGATCGCCAATGCCCGGCGCAGCTGCTGCTCCGCCAACGGCCCCAGGATCAGCCCGATGACGACCGGCGCGACCGGATAGCCATATAGCCGCATCCCGTAGCCCGTGACCCCGAACAGGATCAACATCCCCAGCTCCACCGGCGAAGGGTTGACCCCGATGGTCCCCAGCGTCGCGAACAGCAGGATGCCGCCGTACAGCCAGGGTCGCGGGATCGACAAGAGCTTGATCCACAGCCCGATCAGCGGCAGGTTCAGCACCACCAGCATCAGGTTGGCGATCAGAAGGCTGGCGATCAGCGTCCAGACCAGCTCGGCATTCATAACGAAGAGAAGCGGCCCCGGCTGCAAGCCGAACTGCTGGAACCCCGCCAGCATGATCGCCGCCGTGGCCGAGGTCGGCAGCCCCAGCGTCAGCAGCGGCACCAGCGTTCCCGCCGCCGAGGCGTTGTTGGCCGCCTCAGGCCCCGCCACGCCCTCGATCGCGCCATGGCCGAATTCCTCGGGGTTTCGCGCCAGCTTCTTCTCGGTGACATAGCTGAGCAGAGTACCGATTTCCGCGCCGCCCGCCGGCATCGCACCGATCGGGAAGCCGATCAGCGTGCCGCGCAGCCAGGGCTTCCAGGACCGCGCCCAGTCGCTCGCCGACATCCAGACCTGCCCCTTGATCCGGTGCATGCCGGTCTCGGCTTCGGCGGCGCCCGCAATCGCCAGCGCCTCGCCGACCGCGAACAGCGCCACCGCCAGCGTGGTGATCTCGATCCCGTCCATCAGCTGCGGCACGCCATAAGTCAGCCGAGCCGCCCCGGTCAGCCCGTCGATGCCCACGCAGGCCAGCGCAAGGCCGACGAACAGCGAGGTGAGGCCGCGCAAGGCAGAATCGCCGAAGGTCGCCGAGACGGTGACGAAGGCCAGCACCATCAGCGCGAAATATTCCCGCGGGCCAAGGGTCAGCGCCAGCTTCACCACCTGCGGCGCGAGGAACGCCAGCAGCAGCGTCGCGATCAGCCCGGCCACGAAGCTGCCGATGGCCGCCGTCGCCAGCGCAGGCCCGCCCCGCCCCTGCCGGGCCATCTTGTTGCCTTCGATGGCGGTAACGATCGAGGCGCTCTCGCCCGGCGTGTTCAGCAGGATCGAGGTTGTCGATCCGCCATACATGCCCCCGTAATAGATCCCCGCGAACATGATCAGCGACCCCGCCGGGTCAAGGCCATAGGTCACGGGCAGCAACAGCGCCACTGTCAGCGCCGGGCCAATCCCCGGCAGCACACCCACGGCGGTGCCCAAAGTCACCCCGATCAGCGCATAGAACAGGATCATCGGGTCCAGCGCCGACGAAAGACCATGCATCAGCAGTGAAAAGCTTTCCATCACTCTATCCCCGGTAGATCAGCAGTTCCAAGGGCCCACCCGGCAGGTTCAGCCGGAGAAGCCGGTCGAAGACCCCGTATATGGCCAGAGACAACACAAGCCCCACCACCAGCGCCTTCCACAAGGGCCGCTGCCCGAAGCCCCGCGCGGTCATGCCGAACAGGATCGCGCCCGAGATCGCGAAGCCCACCACATGCAAAAGCGTCAGCTGCCCGATCAGCCCCCCCATGATCCACAGGATCGGGGCAGGGGCCTGACGCGGCGGGCGCGGCAGATCGCCCTTCAGGCCCGCGACCACGGTCAGCCCCGACAGCAGCAGCAGCACATAGGCGATCAGCCGGGGCACGTCCGCCGGACCTACGCCTGCGTAACCGCCATCCTGCTTCAACCCCGCCGCGTCGACCAGGATCAGGACGGCAAGACCCGCAAGCCCCGCCGCGATGACGAACGCCGCCCACCTGGGGCGGCGTTCCGAGGGAAAGCCCTCGCTCACTTCACCAGACCGATATCGCGCAGCACCGTTTCGGTCGCTGCGATATCCGCGTCCAGTTGCGCCGCGAAGGCGTCGCCGGCCAGGTAGGTATTGGTCCAGCCCTTGTCGGCCAGCATCTTCGTCCAACCGGCGCTGCCGTTCAGCTTCTCGATGTCCGCCGCGATCTTGGCCTTCTGCTCATCGCTCAGCCCCGGCGCCGCCGCGACCATGCGCCAGTTCTCGACCACCACGTCGAAGCCCGATTCCTTGATCGTCGGCGCGTCGATGCCCGGCAGACGGTCCGCCGAGGACACCGCCAGAAGCCGCATCGTCCCGGCCTTCACCTGCTCCTGGAACTCGCCGACCGAGGATACGCCCGCCGTCACCTGGTTGCCCAGGATCGCCGCCATCGCCTCGCCGCCGCCCGAGAAGGCGACATAGTTGATCTTGGTCGGGTCAATCCCCGCCGCCTTGGCCAGAAGCCCCACGGCGATGTGGTCGACGCCGCCCGCCGAGCCACCGGCCCAGCTGACCGAACCCGGATCGGCTTTCATCTTCTCGACCAGGTCGGCAAGCGTCTGGATGTCCGACGCCGCCGGAACCACGATGGCCTCGGTATCCCCGGTCAGCCGGGCGATGGGCGTCACGTCTTTCAGCGTCACCGGCGCGGCGTTGGTCAGGATCGCCCCCACCATCACATAGCCGCCGACGATCAGCTTGGTCGGATCGCCCGCGCTGTCGGCCACGAACTGCGCCAGACCCACCGTGCCACCCGCGCCGGGGACGTTGATCACCTCGACCGAGGGCGCGATGCCTTCGGCCTGCATGACTTCCTGCATCGCCCGCGCCGTGCCGTCCCAGCCGCCGCCGGGGTTCGCCGGGGCCATGATCGTGTAATCCTGCGCAAAAGCCGGAAGCGCCAGCGCAGCCGCGAAGGCCACGCCCAGAACTGCGTGTTTCATCTTGTTTCCTCCCATTGGGCAACCGGAGTTGCCGAATCCACCGGGGCTCCTCTCCCCGGAACGACATCAGCAAACCACGGCAACCTGTCACGAACCTGACATGGGCACCGGCCTGGTTCCGGGCCCTATTCCCCGCCCTCCAGCGCCGCGTTCCATTTGGCCAGCACCTGCGCCCGGCTCGCCGCATCCAGATAGGCGAGCAATCCGGGCGAGACCGCCACCGGCCTGAGCTTCGCCCCCAGCGCCTCCTGCATCGCCGCCGCCGAATCCTTCCCCGCCACCTCCAGGCTGATCGCAGGCAGCCGCAGGCGCTCGGCCAGGATCGTCTGTCCCTGCCGCGACATCAGGAATTGCAGGAACGCCTGCCCCAGATCGGGCGCGCCCGCCGCCTTCGGCACCAGCGCCACCCGGCTGGCGACCACCACATAATCCTGCGGCAGGACCATCCCCAGGTCCGGCAGCTTGGCCACCTGATCCGCCGCATAGGACCCAAGCACATTGTAGCCCAGCAGCAGCGTGCCCGCATTCACCCGCTCGATCACGTCCTGCGAGGTCGGGAAGACCTGCACCCCGGCCCGCCCCATTGCCCGGACCAGCGGCCAGAGATCGGCGAAATGCTCCTGATCCCGCATCAGGAACAGATAACCCACCGCCGACCGCGTGATGTCATAGGTGCCGATCGACCCCTTCGGCGCCGTCGCCAGCCAGTCGATCAGCGCCGCCCGGGTGTCCGGCGGGCCCTCCGGAAACGAGGGCTTGTGATAGACGATCACCGCCGGCTCGAAGGTCAGCGCAAAGACCATGTTGCGCCAGACCGCCCAGCCGGGCCAGGTCGCAGCGCCCGGCACATCGGCCTCGCGCGCATAGCCGTCATTGGCCAGCTTCACCGTCACGTCCATGGCCGAGGAAAAGACCAGATCCGCCGTGGCTTTGCCCGCATCCGTCTCCTCGATCACCCGATCCGCGATCTCTCCGGTCAAAAGGTCTTCGTAGCGTACCGCCACATCGGGCCGGACCGACTGGAACGCCTCGATCAGCGGCCGCGCCAACGGGGAATCGAGCGAGGAGTAGACCACCAGTTCCCGGCTTCCCCCGGCGGGTGCCGGATAGACCGCCACGTCCGCCGCAGCGGGCAAGGCTAGGCAAAGAAGAAGGGCGCGCAAAAGCCACATGGGCCCAACCCTAGCCCGACGACCGTCCGCCCGACAATCGCCCGTCCGACAATCGCCCCCTGCGTGCGGTTTCATTGTCCCAACGGAAAGTCTTTCCCTCTTTGCCCCAAATATCCCCGCCGGAGGCGCCTTCGAGGTGTGACGAAGCCATCGACGAGCAATCCTCGCCTGCCATAGGCTTCACGCATGCGAATCCTGCTTGTCGAGGATGATCTGCCCCTGGCCGAGGCGCTGACCACGCTCCTCCTCGGCGTGGGCTATGCCGTGGATGTAACGCATGACGGGCTTTCCGCCGAAACCCTGATCGGCGCCGAACGCTTCGATCTGGTGATCCTGGACCTGAACCTGCCGGAAAAGGACGGGCTCTCGGTACTCCGCTCGCTGCGGGGCCGGAAGAACCCGGTGCCGATCCTGATCCTGACCGCGCGGGGTGAGCCTGCCGAGAAGGTCGCCGGTCTTGACCTTGGCGCCGACGATTACATGGTCAAACCCTTCGATGTCGGCGAATTCGAGGCCCGCGTCCGCTCGATCCTGCGGCGGCAGGCCGGGCACCACACCTCCGACCTGCAGATCGGTCCGGTCCGCTTCGACATGGCCGCGCGCCGCTTCCATGTCGGCGCGGACCACCTTGACCTCCCCGCCCGCGAACTGGCGCTCCTGGAGCTGTTCTTCCTGCGGGCCGGGCGGGTGGTCGGGAAAGAGGCCATCGTCCAGTCGCTCACCTCGCTGGACGACAGCCTTTCGGACAATGCCATCGAGCAATATGTCAGCCGTCTGCGCCGTCGGCTATATCCGCATGGGCTGACGCTGCGCACCGCGCGGGGCCTTGGCTACATGCTGGAACGGCCCTGACGATGCATCACCCCGCCTCGCTCCGTCGCTCGATCCTGCTCTGGCTGGTCCTGGCGACTGCCGCCATCGGCGTTCTTGCCCTGGTCGACACAAGGACCGAGGCCCTGCGCACCGCCCGCGATGTCTCGGACCGCGTCCTTGTCGGATCGGCGATGGCGATAGCCGAAGGGGTGGATGTCGCGGCGGACGGTGGCCTTTCGATCACGATTCCCTTTTCGGCGCTCGACATGCTGTCCTCGACCGCACAGGATCAGGTGTTCTACCGGGTGGACGGGCCGAAGGGCATTCTGACCGGATATCAGGATCTTGCGCCTGTCACGGTTGCGCCTGGCCAGGAAATCGGCCTCGCCGATGCCCGCTACCGGACCCTGCCGATCCGCACGGCCACGCTGATGCGCGAGCTGACGACCGGCGAGGGCACGCTGCCATTCACCGTCACTGTGGCCGAGACCACCCGCGCCCGCGATACGCTGGCGCAGTCGATCCTGACCCGTTCGGCGCTGCGCATTGCCGGGCTGATCGCCGGGGCGGCGCTGGTCGCCTGGACCGCCGCCACCTATGCGCTGCGCCCGCTTGACCGGCTGTCACGCGCCATCGCCTCCCGCGCGCCGCACGACCTGACCCCGCTGACAGTCGACGCCCCGGTCGAGCTGCGCCCGGTGGTCGATGCGCTGAACGGCTTCCTCCTGCGGCTGTCCCGCGCCATGACCGCCCTGCAGAACTTCGCCAGCAATGCGAACCACCAGATCCGCACCCCCCTGACCGTGGCACGCACCCAGATCGCGGTGGCCTCCCGCCCCGACGGGACCCGGCCCGGCGCGCTGGACAAGGCCGACGCCGCCCTCGTTCGCATCGAGCGCGTGCTGGAACAGGTCCTGCTCCTCGCGCGGGTCGAGGCTTCGGGCACAAGGCCCGCACTGCTGGGTGTCGATGTCGCCGCCCTCGCCCGCGCGGTGACCGCCGACCTGCTGCCGCAGGCGGTCCGGCTGGGGCAGGACCTCGGCTATGACGGCCCGGAGCGTGCGCTGGCCCGGACCGAGGACGTGCTCCTTGGCGAACTGCTGCGCAATCTGGTCGGCAACGCCCTGATGCACTGCCCGGCCGAGACGATGGTGACAGTCCATCTGGAAGACCATGGAGACCACGGCTTGCGCCTGTCGGTGATCGACGCCGGGCCGCCCCTTCCTGACGCCACCCTCGCCGCCCTGCGCGCCCGGCTGCTCCCGTCGCCGGGACCGGCGGAAATGCGATCTGGCACGCGCGGTCTCGGCCTGCATATCGTGGCCGAAATCGCCCGCGCCCTGCGCGCCGACCTCGCCCTCGACCGCGGCCCCGAGGGCAGGGGCCTTGCCGTCACCGTGACTCTGCCGGTGGCTTGAGCGGGTGATTTGCAGGAGAAGTTGGCTGGGGCGCTAGGATTCGATGACCGAGGTAGGTCTCCAAAGGGTCGATGCCGGGTCGTTGGCGAGGTGGGGCAACGGGTGGGGCGGCTGACCTGAATAGCTGCCTTGGCTAGGCCGTACAGGCAAAACCGACACCGCCCAGTGATCGGAGATCGGCGAGGCCGATCATCGTAGGTACCGATCCTCGATAGATTCACAGCCGATCTTCTGCCACCTCTCGCGTGCTAGATCACGCTTGAGGGTGAAGAGTTGACCCGCGTCCATACCGGCTTTCACACTCTTCTCTCTTTCTCGCTCATCTGAATGGTGATCCAAGTTCACTACGAACTGAGCGGTGAAATAGGCCATATCGCTGATTTCCTTATCAGATAGCGGGGGCTTGGCATCTTTGCTCATGTCGAGAAATATCCCTGGCATGTCAGAGTATGCCGAAGCCTGCCAGTCGCCAAGATTGGAGTAAATGTGATACAGGACGAATGTTCCTAGCTCCAAAAACTCTTCTGCTTCATGGCTATTGTCCAAAGCTTGAGCGGCAAAGCTGCACGAAATTGCGTCCATCGCAAGCAGCGCTTGTCCATAGTAGCTTTCTCCGTGAGCCGAACTTGACGCTAGCACGCCTACGGTTGCCGCGATGATGCTCTTGATCATGGTACCCTCACCCTCTGCCACCTCTCCGAAGGGGCATGTGTGCTTCACTCTCATCAGACACGGGCAACATTGCCCACCACTTCGGCGAAATTGCGACATTTTCCGTATCTAAATAGGTAGTAGATACAGGAGCTTACTCCATGAAGAAGATCGTAACCCTCGGCGTTGCCGGGGGTCTTTTCATTGCTGCACGAGGTTCGTTCGGCCTCTTCGTCATCCTCTTGCTAGCCAAGCGTGTCGGTCAGGATGTGGCGATAGCGCTGTTCAAGGAGGCGCTGAAGGCTGGGTGGTTCAATGGCACCCGGTGATGTCGTGCTGATCTGTGCCTTCGACGACGTCCCTGAGCACCTCTTCCGCGTGGAGGAGGTCTACGAAGACTGCATCACAGGTCAGGCCCTCACGGGACCTCTCCAGGGGGAGTACGGGGAACCGGAACTCTCGATGGTTATCAGGGTATTGGACCCCGAAGAGGTGCCGCTGGGAACTCAAGAATCCCAGTAGGCCGCAGAAACTAATCGGAAAAATCGGAAGCAATCAGGAAGTGGGGCGAAGGCCCCAGATGGAGGACGCATGTCTGTACGTATCCAGTATGCCTATCTCAAGCAGCAGACGTGGCTTTATCGGAGGAACTACCCGAAGGAGCTACAGCCGCTGCTGGGGCAGGCTTACAAGCAGTCACTCAAGACCGGCGACGCTCGGATAGCCAAGGCGAGGGCCGCAGAGGTCAACGCCAAGTACGAGGAGATCATCACCAAGGCCAAGTCTGGTCAGGTGGTGGAGAAGCCGCAGCCTGTGAAGATCGTTGCGCCAGCCTTCACTCAGGTGACGATCGTGGGCAGGGTCAGCGTGGGGGAGCTGGGAACACAGTACCTGAACCGCCGCTCTAACGAACTACAGCACGGTGGCTTCAAGTCGATCCGCTTCTCTGTGGGGCTGTTCGTCTCCGCCTTCGGCAAGAGGCCGATCGGGACGGTTACACGAGAGGACGCGCTGGCGTTTACTCGCAAGGTGGCTCAACTCGGCAAGCACGTGGGGAAGTCCTACAGGACCAAGGGCTATCCCCTGGAGCGGCTTCTGGCGTTGAGTGCGGGCGAGAGGATCAGTCCGCAGACGCAGCGGCGGATCGTCAGTCAAGTGGGCCACTTTCTCGACTGGACCGTTTACGAGGGTGAGCTTGCCAGCAACCCTTTCAAGACGGTGCGGGTGGAGGGGAAAGCGAAGCCACAGCACTACGAGGCTCTCACCGACGACGAGGTATCACGGCTGCTTAGCCTCGACGATCCACGGATAGGCGCGGCGCTACGGGTTTGCTTGCTCTCCGGAATGCGGGCAGGCGAGGCCGTGGGGCTGATCAGGGAAGATCTGATCTGGAAGGGCAATCTGGGGTGGTTTGCCTGGATCAGACCCAACGAGGTACGATCTCTTAAGACGGATGCAGCGGAACGTGTCGTACCCTTGCACTCAAACCTGACGCCCCTCCTGGCCTGTCTACCGGCTTCGGGCAGGCTCTTCCCCGGTCTGTCGGTCAACATGGTTACAAAGCGCTTCTCTCTGCTGAGGGCGCAAGCTGCGATCCAGAGGCAGGGGGTGGTGTTCCATTCCAGCAGGAAGTGGTTCGTTACCGAGTGCGAGCGGGCAGGGGTGCCGGAACACTTCACGGCATCGATCGTCGGCCACCAATCGGCCCGATCAGAAAACCGGATGACCTACGGCATCTACTCTGCTGGGATCAGTGACGAGCAGAAACGGGAGATCGTGGAGAAGGTGGGGCTGCCGTGCCGCCACTGAAACCCGAGACACCCGTACCTGACATCGATGCGTTCGAGGAGAGGGCCGCTATCGTTCAGTACGATGGCGGACTTTCTCGGTCCAAGGCCGAGGACCTTGCCGCTCAAGCTCAGGGCTTCAGGGACGCAAGCCACTACTGGCAGGTGCTGGCCGACTACGTGGTGAGCAAGAAGTTGGGGTGACCCGCCCAAGACCCTCCCGGTGGCTTCGGCTGCCGGGGGGCTACTTTCCCTTTTTTTGTCGTTTCGGGAAGGTCAGGTGGAACTGAAGAATTTTATTGTAGAAAGTTCAAAGGGAGCTTGCAATTTCTGGCGACCAAGACTATTTGCCGCTCCGAAGGAGATACCTCCTTCCATTTGATGAAGGCTTTGCCGCTGGAGAATGTTTCACCGTAGTACCCGAGTTATCGGGGAAGGAAGGAACATTATGACTAACAAACCTACCAACCTAAATGCCCACATGCGCCCCGGACAGGCGCTGGGTACCTTTACTCTCAACGAACAGTCCCTGGCCCAAGTACGGGCTGCGATGAAAATCACAAGACTGATGAGAAGCGGCGGCGACGACGGCGAAGTCGAAGACGCTGCTCGTGCGATAGTGCTGCTGTTCGGAGCGTGCATGTTCGATGACGACTGGTTTGACGTAGTTGTTAAGGACACAGCGGACCTTGACCGTCAGGAAGTCGCCTACATGGACGGGGTGGCGGAGCTAAGGGAGGCATTCCCTATGTTCACGGGAGCACACCTCTGCCGCTACCGATACGCCGCATAACTTGAGAAGACGGGAGGTGGGGAGACCCGCTTCCCTTCTCAGACACACTGCAACAGGGGTGCAACTGGAGGCTCTTCGTGTTGACCACGAGACTTTCCTCCCATTTCGATGAAGGCATTTTGCTGGAGAATGTTTCACCCATCAACCCCGGGCAGTCGGGGAGAGAGGGATAACGGATGCCATTTTTTACTTCGAACCTGAATACGTCCACGTCAGAAGACTTCAAACTCGACCCTGTCAAACTGGATCAAGAACTACGAAGGAGTGCGTGGGACGCGCCTCCGGTGGAGGAGTTCTCATTTCCGGCGGGCACGTATTCGAACTGCGGTCATAGCTTACTTCGACAAGCGACCTTGCTTAGCTTGGTCGGTGATTGGGTCAGCAAGCTAACCTGCACAATGCCAGGGGCTATCGGAAAGAGAGTTCGACCAACTCCAGCGACTCTGAGCCGAAACGTCATGTCTGCAAGGCATGGGGGACTGCGGCAGCTTCAGAAAGGCGCAAGAGGGCGGATCATAGATGTGCTCAGCCCATTAGGTATAAGTAATGGAAGAGGTTGATAATTATGATGAAATTCTTAGCACAAGTAGCAGTACTAGTTGCCCTTCAGCTGATAATCGAGAAGGGAAAGAGCAAGCTATCGAAGACCCGTGGCACTCAAGGGTCCTAGACGTCCACCGTTGGTCAGATCACCCGGAGATAATCCGGGTGGTCACCCAAGTATGGGACACCCACTTCCAGCACCTCAAGGACGAGAAGGGACGGACAGGCCCTAAGCCCAAGAGAAGTTTCCTGCACCAGCTACGGGTTCTGATCCTTGACCTGTACGTAGCGTGGCTCGAAGACGCTACGCTCAGCGTTGCAGTCTCCATGTCGGCAAACGACTGGAAGACGTGGTCCCGGTACAATGCCCTGAGCATCTCTAAGAAGATCCTTCCGCTGATACACCAGCTAGCGGAAGCAGGGTTCATCGATGTGGCTAAGGGCAGCTACTCGGGGCCAGACGCTTGGTGGAATAGAACTACGAGGATCAGGGCCGCTGGGCCTCTTATTGCGTTGTTTAGGGCCGCCAAGGTCACGAGGGACGATATCCGGCAGATCGAAGAACAAGAGTGTTTGATCCTGAAGGTAGGGGATGGGGATCAGGCTAAGCTAAGCGAGTACGAAGACACGCCAGCGACGCTCAGGATGCGGCGAGAACTAGAGGCCTATAACGCTCTTCTAGCGGACACCTTCATCGATATCCCCACCCTCGACGACCCCTGCACCACTCGGGTGGACGAGAGGGGCAAGGAGGTCAAGGTACAAGTAGACCACCACCATCAGTTCACTCGGCGGATATTCAGCAGGGGCGACTGGGGCTGCAATGGAAGGTTCTACGGACCTTGGTGGCAGCAGATCGGCAAGGAACTCCGATCTCAAATCTTTATCAACGACACCCCTACGGTGGAAGTGGACTTTAAGGGGCTGCACGTAGCGGTCCTGTCAGCACAGAAGGGGGTGGAGGTAGAAGGTGATCCCTATGCCCTCCAGGAGGGCTTGGTCGCTGGCGCTCCTCCTCACCTGCAGAGGCAGATAGTCAAGAAACTGGTACTTACGGCGCTGAATGCTCGTAGCAAGAAGGCCGCCTTCGGTAGCTTTAGGGAGGGCTTCCCCACCGGTCATATGGCTAAGGGGATGACCAACAGCTCCCTCGATGACTTGCTGGCAGCTTTTACTGAGCGCCACCCCCACCTTTCCGAGTTCCTCTTTGCTGACCACGGCATCCGGCTCATGAACATGGACAGTAAGATTGCCGAGTTCGTCCAACGCTGGTTCACGAAGAGAGGGGTTCCAGTTCTGTCGATCCATGACAGCTTCATCATCGACTACACCCGAGTAGAGGAGCTGAAGCGGGTGATGGGAATTGCTTCTCAGTATTTTGCTGGGCTGCGTATAGCGGTCGAGGCCTCAGGGCAGGGTCTGGAGGCACTCGCCGCCGCTACTGACGTTTCTTTGGACTTCGAGGCTTGGCGCGAGACCCCTCGTTCTGAAGGGTATCTTGGGCGGCTAAAAGCTTGGGAGGAGCG
>JAGPEG010000230.1 GCA_018057165.1 Tabrizicola sp. | reverse complement strand
TCGAAGGCGCAAAGCCGCTCCCAGGTCTGGCGCGGGGTGGTGCCCGCGAAACAGCCGACAGTCTCGGCCCCGGCAAGGTCGGGGAAAAGGTAGGTATAGGCCGATTGCGACGCCGCCCCCACCCCGGTCCGCTCAAGCATGTCATGCGTGCTGGATATCGGCATGGCGCGTCCTCAATACGGCTCGGGCAGGCTGGGACCGCCCACCCCCGGACAAAGCCGGGCAAAGCGTGGCACCCCGATCCGCCCCCGCATCGCGCAAAGGCCGGGCACCAGCACGCGGACGCTCGCCAGGGGATCGCCCGGCAGCGTCAGGTCAACCGCCAGCGCCCGGTGGCCAAGGACGGCCAGCCGCTGCAACAGCGCCGTGTGCCCCAAGGCCGGACTGCCCTTCGCCGCCGCCGCCCGGAATTGCAGCTGGTCGCGGGTCGAGCCATGCCGGGTCCAGGCCAGCACGTCCGGGTCCCCGGCCTCGCGCGCAAGCTCCATGCCGACCTCGGTCTGCACCATCTCGGTCACGGCGGCCAGCGCGGCATCGGCAATCTGCGGCCGCGCCGCCGTGCCGGTCGCGACCACCCGGCCATCGGCATCCGCCGAGACCGCCGCCACCACCGGCAGCCCGATGTCCGAAGTCAGGTCCAGGAGCAGCGTCCGGCGCAGCCGCTGATGCAGCCACCAGTACAGCCGGGGCTGCTGCGCGTCGATCACCTCCAGCGGCAGCGCCGCCCCCGGACGCCCCCCATGCCACCAGAGCGCCACCGCATCGCGTTCGACGCATTCCCGCAGCGCCACCGCCAGCGCGGTCTCGCGGTCCGGCCCTGCCGCGCAGCCGGTGGAGTTCGCCTCCTCCTGCATGGGTTCCGCCAACACCGCCGCGCAGTCGAGATAGACCTGCTGGGCTGGCACTGCCACCGCCGCATGGTCAAGCAGATCCACCGCCGTCACCATCGCCAGCCCATCCCGGCGCGGCAGGTCCTGCATCTCGGCCAGATGGCGCTGCGCCAGGCTCGCCCGCAGTTCCAGCGCCTCGGCCCCCGCCGCGATCATCGCCTGCCCGGTGGTCATGCCCCGCCCCGCCGGCAACCGTGGTTTCAACCCGGTCACGCCCTCATCCGTCGGCAGCGCCACCGCCAGAAACAGCGGAGCCTCCGGCGCATGCAGCGGCATCAGCGTGAAATCAGGCTCCAGCGCACGACTGATCCGTGCAATCGTCTCGACCGGGTTCGGTTTCATGCTTGCATAGGAGTCCGGTTGCCGCAAACGATCAAGGCCTGAGTCCGGGACGGGTCCGGCTTTTCACGTTGGCATCACGAAGCCGCCGAATAGTCGGATCACGCGACCGGCAAATGGCACGAACGAAAGCGAGGGACAGGGAATGGTAGGGTTCTTCAAACTGAAAAGCGATGCGCTGGCCGACCAGGTCGCGACGGGCGAGGCGATCATGCGGGTCTCGAAATCGGCCTTCAAGGATACGGCCAGTTCCGAGTGGAAGAAGTTCAACGACGACACCCGCGGCTGGCTGCACGCCAACGGCTATCGCTACGACGGTCCCGGCGCCGGGCCGAACGGCGAGATCCCGGACAGCGTGGAAATCGTGCCGGTCTACGACACCCCGAACCGGATGCATGTCCGGGTGCCGTGGTCCGGCCTTCTGAAGACCCCGCCCAAGGTCGAGGACGAGCCGAGCTACGGCGGCCCGCAGAATGTGCGCTTCAAGGTGCTGCTCGCCCGCTATTTCATGCGCCACTGCCGCTGAACGCCGATCAGGCGTGTTCCGCTGCCATGTCGCGGGCCAGCCGCAGGCCCTTTTGCAGCCGAAGCCGCCCCTCGGGCCAGCAGATCGGCAGGCTGTCGACGACCCAGGTCTCCAGTGCCTCTTCGTCGGGATTGTCCGGGCCTTCCCACATCTGGCGCGCGATGCGGCGGAAGGTGCGGTAGGCCGCTCCGGCCCGGTCGCCCCGGCCCAGATGCGCGAACGAGGCAATCGCCCAGACCCCAAGGTCGGGGAAGCCGTCCGGGCAGGTCTCGACCGTGGCGATGGTCGTGGCATGATCGCCCGCCATGAAGTGTATCCCGGCCAGATAGGCGGTGTAATATTCCGGGTAGATCGGGTTCAGCTTCACCGCCTGGGCCGCAAGCTCCCGCGCCTCGGCGGCATGGCCCAGAAAGCCCAGCCCGCTTGCCGCCGCGATCAGGGTTTCGGCATCATGCGGGTTCATGTCCACCGCCAGCCGGAAATGCGAATTCGCCCGTTCCGGCGACCTTGCGATGGCCCAGTTCCAGGCCATGCTGATGTGGCAGCGCGGATCGTAAGGGTCCAGCGCGATGGCTTCGCGCGCATGTTTGAAGGCGGTGGCGCAGTCGGCCTTGCGGTTCGGGTAGCCGGGGCGCACCATGCTGCGGGTGCTGAGGACCTGCGCCAGGCTGGCATGGCTGCCCGCAAGGCCGGGGTCCAGCTCGATGGCGCGCAGGAACATCACCTCGGCCTCGGCATCGGCTTCCGCTGACCAGAGCCGCGACAGTTGGTGCCCCTTCAGCCACAGGTCATAGGCCACCGGGTTGCCCGGCGTGCTGCGGGCGTGGCGCAACAGGGTGATATGGTTGACCTGGCTTGCCAGGTTCGCCGCCACCGCCCCGGCGACCGAGGAGCTGATCTCCTGCAACTCGTGTTCCGCGACCGGGAACAGATGCGACCAGACCTCGCTGCCATCGCGGCAGTCGATCAGCGTGACGAACAGCTTGCCGGTGCCGGTGCGCCAGTCCAGTACGCAGTCCACCGCGAAATCGGCGTCGATGGCGGTGCCCACGGCGGTAAAATCGACGGCGGCAGCCGAGTCAAAGCCGCTCGACGGCCAGGGGATGACGATCCAGCAACGGAACTTCGACAGGCAGGATTTCGCAAGGAAGGCAAAGCCTTCGCCGAGGTAATCCTTGCTGGTGTCGGTATGGCGGGTCAGCGGCGGGCGGATGGTGATCCGGGGCGGCCCGCTGCGGGTCAGGGGCGCAACACCCGGCTGGGTCAGCACGGCAGAGCGGGGCAGGGACACTTCGCCGCTCTTGATCGCGACCAGCAGCTCGTTCGACGCCTCGCTCGGCTCACTGTCCAGCTCTTCGGCCAGCGCCTGTTCCAGCAGGCCGAACTGCCGCAGGGCCGCCGACTGGTCGCCGCGCAGGGCGTGGAAGCGCATGATGAACTGATGCGCAAGCTCATGGCTCGGCTCGATCCGCACCAGCTCCTCGGCCACGCGGGTTTCGGTGAAGCCATTGGCGACAATCAGCTTTTCCAGCTGATCCGTCAACGCGCTGGTCAGAACCGACCGCAACTGCGACCGCTCGATCTGCAACCAGGCCTCGAACACCGGGGCATTGGGTTGCGCGGGGCCGAACAACTCGCCCTGCCACAGCGCCGCCGCGGACAAAAGCGCGTTCTGGTCATGCGCGCTGGTGGTGATCAACTCCTTGAAACGGCGGACATCCAGGTCGAAGCTACTGCCCTTCAGTCCCACCGAAAAGCGGTCGGCCTCGACCAGGTCATCATGTTCGGCCCCCAGAACCTCGCGCAACTCCCGCAGCGCCTGCCGCAGGCTCGACCGCGCCAGTGCCTCGGGCGCGGGGTCCCACAGCAGCGAGGCCAGCTG
>JAGPEG010000003.1 GCA_018057165.1 Tabrizicola sp. | reverse complement strand
ATCATCACCTGATCGAAGCCCGCGACCTGGAATTCAGGGTCGAAGCCGGTGTCGGCCCCCCGGCCCCGGTAGTAGAATTCAGCGAAGACCAGCAGTTTGGCTTCAGGCCAGACTTCCTTCAGGAACAAGGTCTCGCCCCAGCCGGAATGGCCGTAGATCACGTCGGGGACATAGCCCTCGGCCCGCAGGCGCTGGCAGAAGCGGGCGATGCTGACGCCCCGGTCGCTCATCGTGGTGAAGTTGCGGCCGAGGCGCGTGGCCTTGGCATCGACCTCTTGCGCGGTATGGGTGTAGCGCAGAACCGGCACGTCGGACGTGTTCTTGTTGGTGGCATCGGTGATCGCCCGCACGTCATGGCCCCGCCGCTGCATCTCGGGCGCGAGGTGCAGGAACTGGCCGGGGAAGTTTTGGTGGACGAAGAGAAGCTTCAAGCGTCACGCTCCGAAAGCGGCGGCCATC
Organism: Tabrizicola sp.; assembly: GCA_018057165.1. GTDB lineage: Bacteria > Pseudomonadota > Alphaproteobacteria > Rhodobacterales > Rhodobacteraceae > Tabrizicola. Next base: position 43,503 of record JAGPEG010000003.1, on the reverse strand, counting down.
AGAGCTTTGGTATAGTCGGATTGCGGCTTGGTAAACACGGCCTCGCAATCGCCGGTTTCGACGATGTCGCCCGCCTGCATCACCATCACCTTGTGCGCCATGGCGCGGATCACCCGCAGGTCGTGGCTGATGAAGATGAAGGCCAGACCCCATTTCCGTTGCAGCTCGCGCAGAAGATCGGCGATCTGGACCTGCACGGTCATGTCGAGCGCAGAGGTAGGTTCGTCCAGCACGACGAGCTTCGGGCGCAGGATCATGGCGCGGGCAATGGCGATGCGCTGGCGCTGGCCGCCGGAGAATTCATGCGGATACCGCTGCATCGTGGCCGGGTCGAGGCCGACCTCGCGCATGATGCCCGTGACCATCTCGGTCCGGTTCTGGCCGGGCTCGACGCCGTGGACGCCCAGGCCTTCGGCGATGATCTCTTCCACCGTCATCCGGGGTGACAGGCTGCCGTAGGGGTCCTGGAACACCACCTGCATCTCGCGACGAAGACCCCGCAGGGCGGACCGGCTGCGGCTGCGCAGGTCTTCGCCCAGGAAGGCCACCGCGCCGGTGCTGTCGATCAGCCGCAGGATCGCAAGGGCCAAGGTGGTCTTGCCGGATCCGCTTTCGCCGACGATGCCAAGCGTCTCCCCGGTACGAACGGACAGGGTGGCGTCGTTGACTGCCTTCACATGGCCCACGGTCTTGCGCAACAGGCCCCTCTGGATCGGGAACCAGACCCGGAGGTTTTCGGTCCGAACCACTTCCGTCGCGCCCTCCGGAATGGGGGGCGGGCCGCCCTTCTGTTCGGCGGCGAGGAGCTTTTGGGTATAGGGGTGCTGCGGGTTGGCGAAGATTTCGGCGGCGGGGCCCTGTTCGACGATCTCGCCGCCCTGCATGACGCAGACCCGGTCGGCGATGCGGCGGACGATGCCAAGATCGTGGGTGATGAAGAGGAGGGACAGACCCTCGGCCCGCTTCAGCTCGGCCAGAAGGTCGAGGATCTGGGCCTGTATGGTGACGTCGAGGGCCGTGGTGGGCTCATCCGCGACCAGAAGCTCCGGCCCGTTCGCCAGCGCCATCGCGATCATCACCCGCTGGCGTTGCCCCCCGGAAAGCTGGTGCGGATAGGCACCAAGGCGGCTTTCCGCCTCGCGGATGCCGACCTTGGTCAGCAATTCCACGATCCGGGCGCGGGCCGCAGTCCCGGTCAAGCCCTGGTGCAAGGCCAGGCTTTCCGCCATCTGCTTTTCGATGGTGTGGAGCGGGTTCAGGCTGGTCATCGGCTCCTGGAAGATAAAGCTGATGTCGTTGCCGCGAACCTTGCGAAGGTCACGCTCTGACGCCCCCACCATCTGCGTGCCGCGATAGGTGATCGACCCCGCGACCTGCGCGTTGTCCGACAGAAGGCCGACAGTCGACAGCGCGGTGACCGACTTGCCCGAGCCGCTTTCGCCGACCAGCGCGACGGTCTCGCCTTTGTCCACGGCGAAGCTGACGCCCTTCACCGCCTGGATCAACCGCCCGTCCTGGCGGAAGGTGACGGACAGGTCCTTGACCTCAAGCACTCTCATCGAAAGGTCTTCCTCGGGTCGAAGGCATCGCGGACGCCCTCGAAGATGAAGACCAGCAGCGACAGCATGATCGCGAAGGTGAAGAAGGCGACGAAGGCCAGATGCGGCGCTTGCAGGTTCTGCTGCGCCTGCCGGGTCAACTGGCCCAGCGAGGGCAGGTTGGAGGGCAGCCCGAAGCCAAGATAATCCAGCGAGGCAAGCGTCCCGATCACCCCGGTGACGGCAAAGGGCAGAAGGGTCAGCGTGGCGACCATCGCGTTCGGCAGGACGTGGCGGAACATGATCTGCCAGTCGGAGACACCAAGTGCCTTGGCGGCACGGACATATTCGAAATTGCGCGCCCGCAGGAATTCGGCCCGGACCACGCCGACAAGGCCGGTCCAGCCGAAAGCGACCAATAACCCCACCAACAGCCAGAAGCTTTTCGCCCAGACCGCCGTCAGGATGATGATGACATACAGCGTCGGCACCGAGGACCAAAGCTCGATGAAGCGCTGGAAGAGAAGATCGGTGAGGCCGCCGAAATAGCCCTGCACCGCCCCGGCGGCGATGCCGATGACCGAGGTGAGGACCGTGACGATCAGCGCGAAGGTGACAGAGAGGCGGAAGCCGTAGATCACCCGCGCCAGCACGTCGCGGCTGGTGTCGTCGGTGCCAAGCCAGTTCTGCGCGGACGGCGGGCCGGGGGCGACACCGCCGGTATCGACGATGGTGTTGTAACGGTAGGGGATCGGCGGCCAGAGCATCCAGCCTTTGTTGACCTGCGTGCCCGCGGCGGTGCCCTTGCTGTCCACCTCGGCGCGGATGCCGTCGGGGTCGTCCCAGCAGTCTTGCGATCCGGCGGCGACGATCAGGCATTTGACCTCGGGCGTGGTGTAGTCGGCCTCGGTCCGCAGGTCGCCGCCGAAGGCCACTTCCGGGTAGAACTTGAAGACCGGCATGTAGTAGCCGCCGTCGTAGCGCACCAGCACCGGGCGGTCATTGGCGATCAGCTCGGCAAAGAGCGAAAGGCCGTAGAGCAGCAGCAGCAGCCAGAGCGACCAGAAGGCCCGGCGATTGGCCTTGAAATTGCGCCAGCGGCGCTGGTTGAGGGCGGAAAGCGCCATCATCCGCGCCTTTCAAAGTCGATCCGGGGATCGACGAAGACATACATCAGGTCCGACAGGATGCCGACCACCAGCCCGATCAGGCCAAAGGCGAAAAGCGTGCCGAAGATCACCGGGTAGTCGCGTTCCACCGCCGAGCGGAAGCCAAGCTGACCCAGCCCGTCCAGCGAGAAGATCACCTCGATCAAGAGGCTTGACCCGAAGAACACCGACAGGAACAGGCCGGGGAAGCCCGCGATCACGATCAGCATCGCGTTGCGGAAGATATGGCCGTACAGGACACGACCCTCGGACAGACCCTTGGCGCGGGCGGTCATGACATACTGCTTCTTGATCTCTTCCAGGAAGCTGTTCTTGGTCAGCAGCGTCAGGACGGCAAAGGAGGAAATCAGCTGCGCCGTCACCGGCAGGGTGATGTGCCAGAGATAATCGGTGATCTTGCCCCAGACGCTCAGGCTGGCCCAGTTGTCGCTGGTCAGGCCGCGCAGGGGGAACCACTGGTAATAGGAGCCGCCGGCAAAGACCACCATCAGCATGATCGCGAACAGGAAGCCGGGGATCGCATAGGCCGCGATGATGATTCCGCTCGTCCAGGTGTCGAAGTGCGACCCGTCGCGCACCGCCTTGCGGATGCCCAGGGGAATCGAGATGAGGTAGGCGATCAGCGTCGACCAGAGGCCAAGGGTGATCGAGACCGGCATCTTCTCGACCACCAGCTCGACCACCGAGATCGAGCGGAAATAGCTCTCGCCGAAGTCGAAGGTCAGGTATTTGCCCATCATGATCAGGAAGCGTTCGACAGCCGGGATCGCTTCTTTCCGGCATTCCGGGGCCTTCAGAGAAGGCTCGCCCGCAAAACCTTCATCGCAGACGATGCGCGAAAAGCCGAACTGCACCTCAAGCTTGGCCAGGAACTCCGGTGGCAGGCCGCGGGCGCCGACATAGCCCGAGTCCTGCTCTTGCACCCCGGCGCCCTCGGTGCCCGAGAGGTTCTGGATCGAATCCCCCTCGCCCTCGAACCGGGCCTTGATCTGGTCGATCGGCCCGCCGGGGACGAATTGGGTGAGTGCAAAGTTGATCACCATCACGCCGAACAGCGTGGGGATCACCAACAGCAAGCGGCGAAGGATATAGGCGCCCAAGGTCCCTGCCCGTTTCTGGTTATTTCAACGCGCCCTTGGCCTTCAGCGCGTCGGCTTTTTCGGCGTTGTACCACCAGATCGACAGTTCGCCCAGCCCATATGGGGGCAAGATCGCCGGGTGTTCGTACATGTTGTAGTAAGCGACCCAGTTGTCCTTCTTGTAGTAGCGCGGGACCCAGATCATCTGCGACCGAAGGATGCGGTCCATCGCACGGATCACTGTATCAAGCTCTTTCCGGCTTTTGGCGGTATCCGTCAGGTCCAGTAGCTTATCCACCGCCGGATCGGCATAGCCCATCCGGTTGCGACTGGCATTGTCCTTGGTGGTTGAAGACCACGCTTGTTCCAGACCTGAAAGCCCCTCTGGCCCCCCATTTATCACCACTGTCGGCAACGCATCGAAGTCGAACACCGGCGGACTCGCCCGCTCTTGCAGTTGCGGATCGTCGATGATGTCAAAGCTGGCATCGACGCCGAGCGCGCGCAGATTCTCGACATAGGCGTTCATCACCGGCAGAAGATCGGTGCGGGAATGAACCATCTCCATCCGCAGCGTCTTGCCGTCTTTGCGGCGCATTCCGTCATCGCCCACCTCCCAGCCCGCTTCGTCCAACAGGGCCGAGGCCTTGCGAAGGTTCTTGCGGTCAAGGTTATTGGCCTCCGACGAAACCGGCGCCATCGGCACTTCGTCCGTAAGGATATTTGCGGGAAGCAGACCCTCATCGACCAGCGGTTTCAGGACCGCAACCTCCTCGGGTGTCGCCACCCCGGTCGCGGCCATGTCCGAGTTTTCCCAGATTGAGTTGATCCGCGCCAGAAGCCCGTAAAACAGCGCCTTGTTCGTCCATTCGAAGTTGAAGACAAGACCAAGCGCCTGCCGCACGCGCGGGTCCTGAAACTGGTCGCGGCGGAGGTTGAAGATAATCGATTGGCCACCCGCGATGTTGCCAGAGGGGATCACCGCCTTGACGATGTCGCCGGACTGGATCGCAGGGAAGTCGTAGCTGGTCGCCCAACGCTTTGAATCGACCTCGGCTCGGAAAGTGTAGACGCCAGCTTTGAACCCCTCCATCGCGGCGTTGTCGTCGCCGAAATATTCGATGCGGATACGGTCGAAGTTGTTCTGGCCGATGTTCAGCGGATGCGTCTCACCCCAGTAGTCCGGGTTGCGCTTGTAGATGATCTGCTGACCGGGCTTGAAGCTTTCCAGGACATACGGCCCTGTGCCAAGGAAGGGCTCCAGGCTGGATTTCTCCAGATCGCGCTTGTTATCTTCGTAGTCTTTCTTGGAAAAGATTGTCGTGCCGCCGGCTTGGGCGGGCATGTCGCGAAACGGCGTGCCGGGGGTGAAAGTAAATTTGACCCGGTATGGATCCAGCACCTCCACCGACTGGAACTTCGCATTCGCCACGCTGCGGAATTCGGGGATACCCTTGTCGCGGAACAGCTCGTAGCTGAACAGCACGTCATCGGCGGTGAAGGGGCTGCCGTCCGAGAAGGTCACGTCCTTGCGCAGGTTGAAGATCACCCAGGACCGATCCTCGGGATATTCCATCGTCTCGCACAGAAGGCAGTAGGCGGCGCTGACATCGTCCAGCGTGCCGGACAGGATGCTCTCGTAGAAGATCGAGGACAGCGCCGCAGCATTGCCCGCGATAGCATAGGGGTTGAACGAATCGAAGCTGCCCGGCGACCATTCACTGATCTCGCCGCCCTTCGGCGCATCGGGGTTCACATAGGGCAGATGGGTGAAACCGGCGGGAAGGGCGAGGTCGCCGAAGGTGGAGATGCCGTGCGAGGTGATCACGGTTTCCGCCCGGACCGGCAGGGCCAGCGTGGCAAGCGCCAGGATCAGCGCCCCGGTGGCGATGAAGGGGCCAGATCTCACCTGCTCTGCGTCAACCCGTGCCGACCCCCGCTTCTCTGTCCGCATCCGCCAGCCTCCCTGCTTGCCGTCTGGATCATTCATTTATGCTATTCCAGCCTTTGTCGAGCCAACAAGCCGCGATTGCCGCGCGCGATTGCGTGAGCATGAAAAAAGCCGCCCGGAAGGGCGGCTCTGTCTTCGCGTCAGGTGGCCCGTTTCAGGGCTTCGAGGCCAGGAATGCCACCAGATTGGCGCGGTCTTCCGGCTTCGGCAGGCCAGCGAAGGCCATCTTGGTGCCGGGGATCACCTTCTTGGGGTTCTCCAGGAAGGCGAAGATCGCTTCGGGGGTCCAGGCTTCAGCCGATTTGGCGGCCATGGCTTCGGAATAGGCGAAGTCCGGCACCGAGGCGTGGTTGCGCCCCACGACGCCGTTCAGGTGCGGGCCGACGGCGTTCGAGCCATCAAGCTTGTGGCACGAGCCGCATTTCTTGAACACGGCCTCACCGGCCGCCGCATCCCCCGCCGCCAGCAGCGCCGCGACATCCACCGTCTCGCCGCCGCCTTCGGCCGGAGCCGCCGCTTCGCCGGTGTCGATGGTATAGGCCTGCGTCAGTTCACCTTCCGCATGTTCGCCATGTTTGCTGCCGCCCACGGTGTAAAGCGAGTTGCCCGCCCAACCCACCAGCATCAGCACCAGAAGCGAACCGCACACCGCGCCCACCGTCTTGGTCATCGTCATCGTGTCGAACATGGTTCACCTATCTGGGGTCTCGTGTCGCGCGGTATCTATCCGCTTCCACCGTCAGGTTTCAAGGTGTAGACGCGCGGCGAAACGCCGTTGGGGCAGGTTTTCGACACGGGGGACGGGCGGAATGGCGGGACGCATCGCTTTTCAGGGGGAGCTTGGGGCCTATTCGCACCAGGCCTGCCAGCAATCACGCCCGGATTTCGAGGCGGTCCCCAGCACCACGTTCGAGGAAGTGGTCGACAAGGTCGCGAAGGGCGAGGTCGATCTGGGCATGCTCGCGGTGGAGAATTCTACCTATGGCCGGGTGGCCGACGTGCATTCGCTTTTGCCGCGTGCGGGTCTGCACATCGTCGACGAAGCCTTCGTCCGGGTGCATGTGAACCTTCTGGGCGTGCCGGGCGCGACGGTCGGGGACGTGACGGAAGCGCATGGCCATGTGGTGATCCTGCCGCAATGCGCGCTGTTCCTGAAGAAGCACGGCATCAAGGGCAAGGTCAGCTCCGACAATGCCCGCGCCGCGCGCGAGGTGGCCGAGGCCGGCGACAAGGCGAAGGCCGCGCTGGCCAGCGAACTGGCGGCGGAAATCTACGGGCTGGACGTGCTGGCCCGGCATATCGAGGATCAGGCGAACAACACCACCCGTTTCCTGGTGATGTCGCGCGACCCCGATCACTCGCGGCGCGGTGTGGGCAAGATGATCACCACCTTCACCTTCCGGGTCCGCAACATTCCGGCGGCACTCTACAAGGCGATGGGCGGGTTTGCGACCAACGGCGTCAACATGACCAAGCTGGAAAGCTACATGGTCGGCGGCACCTTCACGGCGACCGAGTTCTATGCCGACATCGAGGGCCACCCGGAAGACCCGAATGTCGCCCTGGCGCTGGAGGAATTGCGCTATTTCACTTCGGAAGTCCGCATCCTGGGCGTCTATCCCGCCGACCGCGAGCGCGGCCAGGGTCAGGCCTGACGGTCGTAACGGTCCTTGATCCGCGCGCCAAGCTGGGTCAGGCCCTTCTCGAACCGGGCCTGCACCCGGCCCTTGGCCAGCCGCATCGTGTTGACGAACAACCTCGCCGCCAGCGTCTTCGGCTTGATCTCGAGATCGGTCCGCAACCGGCTGCGACGGGGCGACAGGACCATCACCTCGATCTGGACCACCCCGTCGATGGACGGGCTGTCGATCACCATCGACAGGCGCTGGCCCGGCGTCATATCCGCGATACGAAGCGTTACCTTGCGCGCCTTGCCCCGGAAATGGCCGCGGATGCGCCATTCGGCCCCGACGCCGCTGTCCGGCGTTCCCGGCGGTCGCTCCACCTCGACCCCGTTGCGGATCGCCTCGCGCTCCCAGGTCGGGGTGTCGATCAGCGCGGCGAAGACAACGGCGGCAGGCACTTCAAGATCGGTCTTCGCCGTCAGCTTCATCGCCGCTCCTCAGATTGCGTCCCGGATCATCTCCCCCGGATAGCAGGAAGATCGGGTCAATCAAGCCGATCCGCAAGCCAGGCGCGCAGAATGAAATTGGCAATCGCGCCTTTCCGGCTGGGCCGGATCGTCGGGTGCAGTCCGGCGAAAACCGCGACCAGCTCTTCCCGCGTGACCCAAAGCGCCTGCTCCAGCTCTTCGGGATCGATGGTGATGGCGGTGCCCGTGGCCTCGGTCCGCGCGCCGATCATCAGCGAGGCCGGGAAGGGCCAGGGCTGGCTGGCCAGATAGCTGACCGCGCCGCAGGTCACGCCGGTCTCTTCCAGCACCTCGCGACGGACGGCGGCTTCGACCGTCTCGCCCGGTTCGACGAACCCCGCCAGCAGCGAGAACATCCCCTCGGGCCAGCCGGGGCTGCGGCCAAGAAGCACGGAATTTCCGCTTGTGACCAGCATGATCACCACCGGGTCGGTGCGGGGAAAATGCTGGGCCTTGCAGGCCGAACAACTCCTCTGCCAGCCGCCCTGCGCCATGTCGGACTTCGCGCCGCAGGTCGAGCAGAAGCCATGGCTGCGATGCCATTGCAGGATCGCCTTGGCCGTGACCACCAGTTCGGCGTCACGCGGGGTCAAAAGCGACATCACCCCGCGCAGTTCGACAAAGCCTTCTCCCGCCGTCATCGCCGGATGCTGCTGCACTGTCTGGTCGATGAAGCCCAACTCAAGCGCATCGGCCCCGGCCTCGGGCGACCAGTCCGACAGGTCGGCGGCAAAGCGCGGGACGCCATCATCGATCCCCAGGAACACCGGCGGCCCGGCCAGTGCCAGCACCGGATGCCCTGCCGCAACCCAGGCCGGGCGTTCGCCCGCCATCAGCGGCTTGCCGCGCCAGATCGGAAGCACCGCCCCCGTCGCGAGGGCTTTTGCCAGACCCGCATCATCGCGCCTCAGACTTGCGCTTCGGTCAAGCGCCGAGCCACCGAAGGTTACTGTTTCTGCGATTTGCATGCCGGGCTGACTTTCGACAGATTGTTTGCGTGATTTGAGAAACTCTGCCGCTTTCCACCCAATATCAATTCCCTGTTTTTCGCCACCGCACAACCTCCGCGTGAATAACGCCAATTCGCCATAACATCGCCACAACCAGAAAGGTAAACCACTCGCGCAAAAGGTGCGCGCCTTGCCACAGATTCAAGGTTGCACGGGGTTCAAGCAGCTTACTGGAAGTTCGATGTATCAGGGTCCCGTCGCGCCGGTCGTCAAGTCGCTGACCCCGAAGGATTCCGAAGCAGACGGCGCGTTACCATCAGCCACCGCGATACTGTCTGCGACATCCCGCCATGCCTGCGCCTCTCTGCGGTTGATCGCGACCAGCGACCTGCACGCAAGCCTGATGCCCTATGACTATTGCGCGGATCGCCCGAATTCCAGTCTAGGGCTGGACGCAATTGCCCTGCAAATCGCCGAGGCGCGGGGCGAGGCGCGCAATTGCCTCTTGTTCGACAATGGCGACTTCCTGCAGGGCAGCCCGCTGGCCGATTATGCCGCTGCCTCCCGCCGGCGGCGGGCGCATCCGATGATCACCGCGTTCAACACCCTGGGCTATGACGCGGCGACGCTGGGGAACCACGAGTTCGACTATGGGCTGCGCTTCCTGTCCGGGGTGCTGGCCGATGCCCGTTTCCCCGTCGTCTCGGCCAATATCGCCACCCGGCTGGGCAAAAGCCCGTCGCGCGACGCAACGCTGGTGCCGCCCTTCGCCATCCTGCGTCGCCAGATCATCGACCACGACGGGCGCGCCCATCTGCTGCGGATCGGCGTGATCGGCTTCGCTCCGCCCCAGATCGCGGAGTGGGACCGCAACGCGCCGGACGGTTCGGTCCAGACGCGCGACATTCTTGCCGCAGCACGCGCCTGGGTGCCCCGGCTGCGGGCACGCGGGGCCGATATCATCGTGGCGCTGGCCCATACCGGCATCGGCGAGATCGAGCCGGAGGACGGCACCGAGAACGCCGCGACCGCGCTGGCCGCCCTGCCCGAGATCGACGCCCTGGTCGCCGGGCACAGCCACCAGGTTTTCCCCGGACCCGATTTTCCCGCCTCGACCGCCATCGACCCGGTGCGCGGCCGCCTTGCGGGAAAGCCCGCCGTGATGCCGGGCCATTCGGCGAACCATGTCGGGATCATCGACCTGCAGATCGAACGCTGCGCCTCTGGCCCCCGGCGCTGGCGTGTGGTGGATGCCTCGTCGCGGATCGGCCACCGCAGCACCGGCCATGCACCGCCCACCCCGGCGTTGCATCAGGCCCTTGCGCCCGACCATCGCGCGACGCTGGCCTGGTCGCGTCGCCAGCTGGGCGAAACCGCCGTGCCGCTGCACAGCCATTTCGCCACCATCGCCCCCTCGGCCGCACTGTCCCTGATCGCCGAAGCCAAGGCCGACCACATCCGCGCCACGCTGGCCGGGACCGCATTGGCCGGACTGCCCCTGTTGTCCTCTGCCGCGCCGTTCCGGGGCGGGGGGCGTGGCGGGCCCGGCAACTTCTCCGACGTTCCTGCCGGGCCCCTGCGCATGCGCAACCTGTCGGATCTTTATCCCTTCCCCAACACCCTCGTCACCCTGCTGCTGACCGGGGCCGAGTTGGCCGACTGGCTGGAGCGCGCGACCACCGTCTTCCGCAAGGTCGCGCCGGGCGCGGTGGATGCAGCACTGCTGGACGATGCGGTGCCCTCCTTCGTGTTCGAGACCATCCCGCAACTCTCCTATGCCATCGACCTCAGCCAACCCTCGCGCTTCGATGCCCAGGGCAGACTGGCCAACCCCGAAGCGCGACGGATCACCGGGCTGTGTCACGGCGACCGCCCGCTGGCCGCGACCGACAGGTTCCTTCTCGTCACCAACAACCACCGGGCCGGGCGGGCACGGCTGCAAGACCCCGGCACCGATCTCCAGGTCGCCTTCACCGACGGCACCAGGGTGCAATCAGCCCTTTCTGCCCATATCCAGCGCAAGGGCTGCGTCGGCGCGCCGCCGCAGCGCAACTGGCACTTCCTGCCGATGCCAGGGACCACGGTGACGTTTCCTGTCGGACCCGGCGCTTCCGCCTATCTGGAGGACATTGCCAGTTACCGCCCAGAGCAGCTTGCCCGCGATGGCGAGGGCTTTACCCACTACCGGCTGCATCTCTGATCGGCTATGCCTCGGCGCGGAGGCACCGATGTACGACGCAATTCTCTTCGACCTTGACGGCACCCTGATCGATACGGAAAGCATCGCGCTTGTGACCGGGATGGCCGCCTTCGCCGCGCATGGTCATGAGGTGGACGAAGCCTTCATGCATGGCCTCGTCGGCAAGGACGAACCCACCGCTGCCGGGATCATTCGCGCGGCGCTGCCTGGGCTCGACCTGCATGCGGTCAACCTGCACTGGCGCAAGGGGTTCAATGACGGGGTGGACTCGGGCCTGGCGCTGAAACCCGGCGCGCTCGACCTGCTGCCTGCGCTCAACGCCCCCCTTGCCATCGTCACCTCGACGGGCCGTGCGGGGGCGCATCGCAAGCTGGGCATCGCCGGGATCGCGCAGGCCTTCACCCATGTCGTCACGCTGGATGACGTGCGTGCGCCCAAGCCCGACCCCGAGCCCTATCTGCTGGCCGCCACCCTGTTCGGCGTCGCGCCCGCGCGCTGCCTGGTGTTCGAAGACAGCGAGACCGGGGCCGAGGCCGCGCATCGCGCCGGTTGCGTGGTGGTGCAGGTCCCCGACATGGTGCCAAGCCAGGGCCGCTGGGCGCATCACCTTGCCCCCGACCTTCTGACCGGCGCACGGATGGCAGGGCTTCTCTAGACGGCGCCTTCACGCCTTCCGCGCGTGGATTTCGCACAGACAGCTCACCGGCTCGCCATGGTTGCGCTCGACCTGGGCATCAGGGGCCAGCTTGTCCATCGCCTTCGCCAGGTCGAGGTCCAGCCTGCTCAGCCCGTGACAATCATGGGTGGTCAGCGTCACATCGACAACATTGTAGACATTCTTCCATTCGGGATGGTGGTTCGCCTTCTCGGCCAGAAGCGCCGCGCGGCACATGAAGCCCCAGGCTTCGGAAAAGTTGCGGAATTTCCAGACTTTGCGGATGGCGTCCTTGCCGGGAACGGCGGCCCAGCCGGTCTCGGCAAGGGGGGGCAGACCGGCCTTGCGGTCGGCTTCTGGCAAAAGTTCGGTCATGTCTTGGCCTCCGGGATCAGGGCATTGTCCTTGGCATTCGCCGCCAGCAGCGCAGGCCGATCCTTCAATCGCGCCCAGTAGGCGGCAAGGGTGTCGCTTGCGGGAATTCCGCCGAACTGCATTCCCCAGCCGATCTGGCTGCCGACATAGACATCCGCCGCCGTGAAACGCCCGTCGGCGATGTAATCGTGCTTTTCCAGATGTCCGGTCAGCGCCGCCAGCACATCCTGAAGATCGCCATAGCCCGCACGGCGTTTTTCTTGCGGTCCGCTGGTCTTCCAGCCGAAGGCGGTGTTGACCACCGCCTGCTCCAGCGGCCCGGCGGCGAAGAACATCCAGCGGAAAAACGCCGCCTTGTCCTCGGCCATCAGTCCCGCTTCGGGGAAGGTCAGCGCCAGATAGGCGCAGATCGCCGCCCCCTCGGTCACGACCTTGCCGTCATGCACCAGCGCCGGAACCTTGCCCATCGGGTTCACCGCCAGATACTCCGGCGCCTTCATGCTGGCATGGTAGTCCAGCACCACCGTCTCATAGGGCTGGCCGGTCTCTTCCAGCATCCAGCGGGAGATCCGGCCCCGCGACATCGGGTTGGTGTAGAAGGACAGCATCGGGTTCTCCCTCTTGCAAGCCTACTCCCGACCCGCGTGCTTGCGGAAGGGGCCATAGGCGGTCAGCACCTCGATCTCTTCCCCCACCGCGCGGCGTTCCGCCTGCAGGTAGCGGTCAACCGCCGTGCGGAACGAGGGTTCCGCGATCCAGTGCAGCGAATGCGTCTCCACCGGCAGATAGCCGCGTGCCAGCTTGTGTTCGCCCTGCGCCCCGGCCTCCACCCGCTGCAATCCATGGGTGATCGCCCAGTTGATCGCCTGATAGTAACACAGCTCGAAATGCAGGCAGGGATGGTCCTCGACGCAGCCCCAGTAGCGGCCGTAAAGCGTATCGCGCCCGATGAAGTTCAATGCCCCCGCCACCGGGCGGCTGCCGTCAAAGGCCAGGACCAGCAGGATGTCGTTGCGCATCGTTTGGTGAAACCGCGTGAAGGCTTTGCGGGTCAGGTAGGGGTGGCCCCATTTCCGGCTGCCGGTGTCCTGATAAAAGGCCCAGAACGCATCCCAATGCTGGGGTTCGATCTGGTCGCCGCTCAGCGCGCGGATCGTCAGGCCCGAGGCCCGCGCCGTCTCGCGTTCCTTGCGGATCATCTTGCGCTTGCGGCTGGAGAGGTCGGACAGGAAGTCGTCGAAGGTCTGATACCCCCGGTTCTCCCAGTGAAACTGCTGGGTGACGCGGTGAAGCGTCCCTTCCACCCCGGACAAGGCCTCGGCTTCCTCTGCCGTGCAGAAGGTTGCGTGCAGCGAGGAGAGCCGGTTCTGCGCCGTGATCCCTGTTGCCGCCAGCCACAGCGTTTCGCGATGCTCCACCGCCCCCAGAAAACGCCGCCCGGTGGCCGGGGTGAAGGGCACGGCGATTTGCAGCTTGGGGTAGTAGCGCCCCCCTGCCCGCTCCAAAGCGTCGGCCCAGCCGTGGTCGAAGATGTATTCGCCCTGGCTGTCGGACTTCACATACAGCGGCGTCGCGGCAACCAGCCTGCCGCCTGCACGCAGCACCAGCGGTCGTGCCTGCCAGCCGGTCCCCTTGCCGGTAGAGCCGGAGACCTCCAGCGCCGACAGGAAGCGGTGCGTGGTGAAAGGGTCGAGCGGGCGGCCCCCGGCCCGGTCCGGCGCGGCGAGGGCGTCCCAGTCGGCGGCGGGAATCTCGGACAGGGTTTCGTGCAGGATCAGGTCGGCCATTCGCGCCCCATGGGTCGGAAGGAAGGTGGCGGGCCGGGGCCGAAGGTCAAGCCGGAAGCGCGGCCCGGTAGCCCTCGAAGGTCACATTATCGGCATGCTTCCGCGCCGCCGCCTCGGCCTGCGCCGAGCGGATCGTCCAGCACAGGACCTTCGCGCCTTGCGCCTTCAACTCGGCCACACGGGGGCGGGCAAGATCCGGCGCCTCGTGGCTGATGAAGCTGGACAGTGTCGCATCGTAATCTGGGATCGCCCGGAAATGGGCGCACATGGGTTCGGGCATCGGCGCCCAGTCGTCCGGGTCATAGGCGGAGGTGGTGATCCCCCTTGGCAGCTGCGGGGCCAGCCGGGCCATGTGAGCGACCGAGGCCGGATTGAACGACATCAGCGCGACATCGCCCTGGTAGCCGTTCAGACCCTCCGCCGTCGCGGCTTCCAGCCGACCATCGGTCGGGCCCATGGTCAGCGACTGGTCCTTGATCTCGATCAGCAGCGGCACGCGGCCCGCGATCAGGGCCAGGGCTTCGGCAAGCGTCGGGATCGTGTCGGTCGACCCGGTCAGCCGGATGCGGCCCAGTTCCGCGGCAGTGCGGGTATTGACGGGGCCGGCCTCCCCGGTCAGGCGGTCCAGCACCTCGTCATGGAAAACCATCGGGACGCCGTCTGCCGACAGTTGCAGGTCCACCTCGATGCCGTAGCCTGCCGCGACGGCCGCCCGGATCGCCTGCGGGGAATTCTCGATCCGCCCCGCCGCCCGGTGATGCAGGGCGCGGTGGGTGATCGGCAGGCGCAGGAAGCTGTCGGGCAGGGCAACGCGGGTCATTTCAGGGCGAAGATCGCCTCGATCTCCACCGCCACCCCAAACGGCAGCGAAGCGGCCGAGACGGCGGACCGCGCGTGGCGACCGGCGTCCCCCAGAACCGCGACCAGGAAATCCGAGGCGCCGTTGATCACCTTGGGCTGGTCGGTGAAATCAAGGGTCGAGTTCACGAAGCCCACCAGTTTCACCGCCCGGTCAAGCCGGTCCCAGTCACCGCCAATGGCCTTCTTCAGCTGGGCGAGAAGCGAGATCGCGCAGCGTTTCGCAGCCTCTGCGCCCTGTTCGAAGCTGAGCTCCTCGCCGAGCTTGCCCTTGATCAGGCCTGACTCGTTCTGGCTGATCTGGCCGGAGATGTGGACGAGGTTGCCCACCTGGACGAAGGGGACGTAGTTCGCCGCCGGGGCCGGGGCGTCGGGAAGGGTGACGCCGAGTTCGGCGAGGCGTTTCTCGATCAGGTGCATGGGGGTCTCCGGGTTGGTCGCGGCGAGGGTAGCGTGGCGGAGACAGGGGGGCAAGACTGTCGCTGTCCACAGTGGACAGAATACCAAACTTACTTGATTTCAATGACTTGAGATTACGCCTTTACGAATTGGCAAGCTTTGGCTTGGGCGGCAGGGGCGGCCGACTGGCCCCGGCCACCGCCCTATGCCCCGTCAATTTGCGGCCTTGCTCGCCTCGGCCAACGTGCTGGCCACGATGTCATACCATTCGCCGGTCTCGCGCATTTCCTTAAGGCCGCGGTTCAGCATTTCCAGATATTCCTTGCCGCGTGCGTTGGTCACATGCGTCGCGAAATGCAGCGAGGCAATGTGGATCAGATAGGGGTTCTGAACGATCTTCTCGGTGACTTTGGCCCGCTCCATCGAATCTACCGCGCTTTCCACCTCGATCGACATGACATCGGCCTTGTCGTCCAGCAGGGCTTTGACGCAATCATCCGCGTTGACCGGCTGGACATAGGTGACGGCCGGGGGCGACAGGCCCTCGACCTCCAGATCCGCCGTGGCCCAGCCGTCGGGACGGCAGATGCGGGCACCCACCAGATCGGCAAAGGCACTGACCTGCGCGAACCTGTTGTCGGGCACCGCATAAAGACCATAGACGACCTCATAGACCGGGTCGGACAGCACAAGCTCGGTGCAGCGACGGACCATATCGGGCGACAGCAGGTCCATCTTGGAACAGTCGATCCCGTCCCAGCCGATAGACAGATCAAACGCATGCTTGGGCAGCAACACCTCAAGATGCGAACCCCAGTCGTCAACCCAGTCAAGCTTGGTCGTGCGGTCGTTGCCGCCTCGGGTAAAGGCGACAAGGCCAAGCCGGGTCAGGATGCCGCCACCCTCGAGCCGCGTGTCCGTGAACGGGAACCAGCCGTCACCGGCGACCAGGCGGATCGGCGGAGCGTAGACGCCCGTCGTGACGCGGGTCTCTTCGAAACGCTGGGTCTCGCGTTCGGTGATGCTGTTCAGTTCCTGATCCGGGCGCAGCCGGCCATCAAGGCAGGGCAGCACCAGTTCGGCCCCGACCGCGAGTTGTCCGGACGATGCGGCAATGAGATCGCGATTTGCGTTGAAGATTTGCTGGTAGTCATAGGTGCCGTAGGCGGTGTTCGAGATCGCGCCCAGCGTGTCACCCTTCTTGACGACATAGGTCGTGCAGGCCTCTTGCGCGAGGGCCGACCTTGCCCCACCCAGAGCGGCAAGCGCACCCACCAGAACGACCACGCATCCGAAACCCATCGTCCGCCGCATTGTTCCCACCCCGCTTCAGATCAACAACTGGAAGCGTACAGAAACAATTCTTCTGGTAGAATTGGCAGATATGCGCATCTGTGCGTCCAATTCAGGCAATTAGCCCGATTCGTCGCACAGATTGCAGTATCAGACAGCTTCCGGGCACCAGTCTCGGGGCCCAGCCCGATCAGCCCCAGGGACGCAGGACCGCGTTCTTCGCCTCGAACGCATCGATTGCGCTGGTCTTTTCCAGTGTCAGGCCGATGTCGTCGAGGCCGTTCAGCAGGCAATGCTTCTTGAAGGCATCGACCTCGAAAGCGAAGGTCTTGCCGTCCGAGGCGGTGACGGTCTGGGTTTCCAGATCGACGGTGATCCGGGCGTTCGCCCCCTTGCGGGCGTCGTCCATCAGATGATCGACCGCGTCCTGCGGCAGGACCACGGGCAGGATGCCGTTCTTGAAGCAGTTGTTGAAGAAGATGTCGGCGAAGCTGGTGGAAATCACGCAGCGGATGCCGAAATCAAGCAGCGCCCAGGGGGCATGTTCGCGGCTGGAGCCGCAGCCGAAATTGTCGCCCGCAACGATGATCTCGGATTTGCGGTAGGCGGGCTGGTTCAGCACGAACTCCGGGATCTCCGCGCCGTCCTGGGTATAACGCATCTCGTCGAACAGGTTCTTGCCAAGGCCCGAGCGCTGGATCGTCTTCAGGAACTGCTTGGGAATGATCATGTCGGTGTCGATGTTGACGAGCGGCATCGGGGCCGCAACGCCGGTGAGAGTGGTGAACTTGTCCATGGCTGTCGTCCTGTCATTCGCCCGTAGCGGGCTCGGCTGTCATTCGCCCGTAGCGGGCTTGGCTGTCATTCACCCGCAAGGGGCACGGGTTGCGGGATCGGTCCCTTCGGGTCCAGAACCCATTCGTAGACCGCGCCGATCTGGCGCGCTTTTCTGTCCCAGGTGAAATCGTCTTCGACGCGACGCAGGGCAGCGGCGGCGAGGGCGGGAATGGTCTGCGGCGCAGCGATCAGACGCGACAGCGCCGTGCGAAAGCCCGCGATGACTTCGGCGCGGCTGCCCATCGGCACCTTGATGCCGGTGCCGGGGGTGACAAGCTCACCCGGTCCGGCGTAGTCGGCGATCATGGGCACGACGCCCAGCGCCATGGCTTCCAGCACCACGCCGCCGCCGAATTCGCGGACCGAGGGGAAGGTGAGAAGCTGCGACTGCGAAAGGAGGGACTGCACCTCCTTGTGGTCGATCCAGCCGTGCAGGGTAACGGCATGGGTGAGACCTTTTGCGTCGATCATTTCGCGCAAGGCCGGCATCAGCGGGCCGTCGCCGAGGATATCGAGCAGCATCGTCCCGTCGCGCAGGAAGGGCTCGGCAGCTTCGATCAGCATGTCGGGGCCCTTGTAGGGCACCAGCCGGCCAAGGAAGGCGCAGCGCAGGGGAAGCGTGCCGGGCTGGGCGGCGCGACGCGAGAAACGGGCGGGGTCGATGCCGTTTTCCGGGATCAGGGTCAGGCGGTCGCGCGCCTGCGGGAACTCGGACGCGGTGTGGCGGGAGCCCGCGATGATCGCCGAGGCAGCGCGGATCATCCGGCTGCGGGCGGGCGAGAGGCGGTAGGCGCCTCGGACGTAGGACAGCCATTCGCGTTCGCGGCGGCGTTCGGCGTCAAAGCCTTTCGGCCAGGGGACGCCGCCGTTCAGCGGCCCCATGACGAAGGGCACGCCCGCCTTGGCGCAGCGCGACGCGATCAGGCTGTTCGCGGTCGGGGTCAGCGGCGTGACGCGGTGGACGATGTCGAACTCGCCCGCAGCGATGCGGGGGCCGAAAGCCTGCCAGAGTTTGCGTTCAAAGTAGGGGTAGGCGAGTTTGGACGACAGGGCGGTGACCATGGTCCAGCCCTTGCCCTTGCCCATCCGCAGGACCTCGGCCAGCTTCCAGATCGGCCTTGCGACGGCCTCGCTGTCGATGGCGGTGAAATCCGTCCCTTCGATCAGGCCCGCGCGCAGGAAGGCCTCGCGGTTGCGGATCTGCGTGACGATATGGACATCGTGGTGGGCGCGGAGAGCGGTGGCAATGGACCAGCCGACCAGCGGCACCGAAACCCATTCCGGGTTCGCGGCTTCCGCAATGACCAGAACCCGCCGCCGGGGGGCGGGGGTCTGGTCATCCGTGGTCGGCTGGGCGGTCATCGGTCAGACCGTCTCGCCCATCAGTTCGCGCACATCGGTCAGGTGGCCGGTGATCGCCGCCGCCGCCGCCATCGCGGGCGACATCAGATGCGTGCGTCCGCCGCGGCCCTGACGGCCCTCGAAGTTGCGGTTCGAGGTGGCGGCGCAGCGTTCACCCGGTTGCAGCTGGTCGGGGTTCATCGCCAGGCACATCGAGCAGCCGGCAAGCCGCCATTCGAAGCCCGCGTCGATGAAGATCTGCGCCAGGCCCTCTTCCTCGGCCTGGGCACGGACCAACCCGGAACCGGGAACGACCATCGCCCGCTTCACCGCGATCTTCTTGCCCTTCAGGATCGCCGCCGCCGCGCGCAGATCCTCGATCCGGCCATTGGTGCAAGAGCCGATGAAGACCGTGTCGATGGCGATGTCGGTCAGTTTCTGGCCCGGCGTCAGGCCCATGTAGTCGAGCGACCGCTTCGCCGCGTCGACCTTGCCGCCGGTGAATGATTCAGATGCGGGAACGGTGCCGGTGATCGGCAGCACATCCTCGGGCGAAGTGCCCCAGGTCACGACCGGCGCAATGTCCTCGCCCTTGATCGTCACGACCTTGTCGAACTGCGCGCCTTCGTCGGTGTAAAGCGTCTTCCAGTAGGCCAGAGCGGCTTCCCACTTGGCCCCTTTCGGCGCGTGGGGGCGGCCCATCACATAGGCGAAGGTCTTCTCGTCCGGGGCGATGAGACCGGCCCGCGCGCCGCCCTCGATCGCCATGTTGCAGACGGTCATCCGGCCTTCCATGGAAAGCTCGCGGATCGCCTGGCCGCAGTATTCGATGACATAGCCGGTGCCGCCCGCCGTCCCGGTTTCGCCGATGACCGACAGGGTGATGTCCTTGGCGGTGACGCCGGGGCGCAGCGAGCCGGTGATCTCGACCTTCATGTTCTTGCCCTTGCGCTGGATCAGCGTCTGGGTGGCAAGGACATGCTCGACCTCGGACGTGCCGATGCCGTGCGCCAGCGAGCCGAAGGCGCCATGCGTGGCGGTGTGGCTGTCACCGCAGACCACGGTCATGCCGGGCAGGGTCCAGCCCTGTTCCGGCCCGACGATATGGACGATGCCCTGGCGGATGTCGGACACCGGATAGTAGTTGATCCCGAAATCCTTGGCGTTCTTGTCCAGCGCGGCCACCTGGATGCGGCTGTCTTCGGTCATCGTCGCGGCATTGGCGCGGTCCAGCGTCGTCGGCACGTTGTGATCGGGCACCGCGATGGTCTTTTCCGGCGCGCGGACCTTGCGGCCGGTCATGCGCAGGCCTTCGAAGGCCTGGGGGCTGGTCACTTCGTGGACGAGGTGCCGGTCGATGTAGAGGAGGCAGGTGCCGTCCTCGGCCTGGTGGACGACGTGATCGTCCCAGATCTTGTCATAAAGCGTACGAGGCGCCATGGCTCTCACCTGTTTCTTGGGATGGCTTGCGGAAAGGGGTCGTCGGGTCGGCGCAGGCGCGTCAGACGCGGGCAAGGACACTGCGGGTCATGCCGAAGAAGCGGGCCGGAAGCCGCGCGCGATCGGTGATGTTGAAGTAGATGAACCCGTGCATGGGGGCGATATAGGCCCGAATCTGTTCTTCGGCAACGCAAAAAGGGCCGTTTCGAGTGTATGGACGTCGGTCGGGTGCGGGGGCAATCAGCCTTTCACATCGCGGTGGCCCATGATACCGAGCCCGGCAACCGCGAGATGCCCGATTGCCACCATGGGCCGTTGCGTCCTGCCTCCGGAGCGCAAGATTCCATGACCACACCGCAGAACACCAAGGCAGGCATCTGGCTGATGATCGCGACCACGCTGGTCTTTGCGGCGCAGGACGGGATTTCGCGGCATCTGGGCACGCATTACAGCATCTACATGGTGGTGATGGTGCGCTTCTGGTTCTTCGCGCTGTTCGTCATGGCCATGGCCGCGCGGTCCGAGGGCGGCCTACGGGCGGCGGCAAGCTCGGCTTACCCTTGGGTCCAGCTGGCGCGCGGCGTGATCCTGGTCGCCGAAATCGCGGTCATGCTGGTGGCCTTCGTCAAGCTGGGCCTGATCGAGGCGCATGCCGTCTTCACCTGCTACCCGCTGCTCGTCGCCGCGCTTTCAGGCCCGATCCTGGGCGAAAAGGTCGGCTGGCGGCGCTGGTCGGCGATCCTTGTCGGCTTCGTCGGGGTGCTGATCATCCTGCAACCGGGCTTCGCCGTGTTTTCGCCCTGGGCGCTGGTGCCGCTGCTCTCCGCCGCCATGTTCGCGGTCTATGGACTGCTGACCCGCTTTGTCGCGCGGAAGGACAATACCTCGGTCAGCTTTTTCTGGACCGGCGTGGTCGGCGCCGTGGCGATGACCCCCTTCGGCCTGTCGCACTGGACCTGGATGGCCCCGGCCGACTGGGGCTGGATGGCCATTCTGTGCTGCACCGCCGCGCTTAGCCATTGGCTGCTGATCAAAGCCTATGCGGTGGCGGAAGCCTCGGCGATCCAGCCCTTCGCCTATCTGCAACTGGTCTGGGCCTCGGGCATCGGCCTTGTGGTCTTTGGCGAGACGCTGCGGGTCAACGTCGCCATCGGCGCGGGTATCGTGGTGCTGGCGGGGATCTTCACCCTTTGGCGGCAGCGGCTGCGCGAGAAGGCGGCCCTGCGGGCGGCCTGACGCGCCGGTTGCCGCGACAGGGCGCAGCGCGTAAAACCCCTGCACCGAATGAAGGAGCCCGCCAATGCCCACCCGGAAACCCGTCGTGTTGTGCATCCTTGACGGCTGGGGCATCGGCCCGAACCCGGCGACCAGCGCCCCGGCGCAGGCCAGGGTGCCGACCTTCAACCAGCTCTGGGCGACCTGCCCCCATGCCACGCTGACGACCTTCGGACCGGATGTCGGCCTGCCGACCGGGCAGATGGGCAATTCGGAAGTCGGGCACACCAACATCGGCGCGGGCCGGGTGGTGGCGATGGATCTGGGCCAGATCGACCTTGCCATCGAACAAGGCGCCTTTGCCACCGAACCGGCCCTGCGCGCCTTCATCGCCGCGCTGCAGACCTCGGGCGGGACGGCGCATCTGGCGGGGCTGGTCTCGCCCGGCGGGGTCCATGCCCACAGCGCCCACATGATCGAGGCCGCGCGCGAGATCGCGGCCGAGGGTGTGAAGGTCGTGGTCCATGTGATCACCGATGGCCGCGACGTCGCGCCGAAATCCGCCGCCGAACAGGTGCGCGCCTTCGAGGCCGCATTGCCCGATACGGCCCGCATCGCCACTGTGACCGGGCGTTATTTCGCGATGGACCGCGACAACCGCTGGGAGCGGGTGGAGCAAGCCTACCGCGCCATCGTGCAAGGCAAGGGTGTGGCGCAGGCCGCCTCAGCGCAGGAGGCTGTTGCCGCCGGCTATGCTGCGGACAAGACGGATGAATTCCTGCCCGCCACCGTGATCGGCGGTTACGCGGGCATGCAGGACGGCGACGGGTTGTTCTTCCTGAACTTCCGCGCCGACCGGGCGCGGGAAATCCTGGCCGCCATCGGCGATCCGGGCTTTTCCGCCTTCGACACCGGCCCGCGCCCGAAGCTGGTGGCCCGGCTGGGAATGGTGGACTATTCGGACACGCACAAGACCTACATGACCTCGGTCTTCCCCAAGCGCGAAATCGTCAACACGCTGGGCGAATGGGTCGCGTCTCGCGGCCTTACCCAGTTCCGGCTGGCCGAGACGGAAAAATATCCCCATGTCACCTTCTTCCTGAACGGCGGTCGCGAAGCGCCCTATCCCGGCGAGGACCGCGCTATGCCGCCTTCGCCCAAGGTGGCGACCTATGACCTGCAACCGGAAATGAGCGCGGATCAGGTGTCGGACCATTTCGTTGCGGCCATCGCAAAGGGCTACGACCTGATCGTCGTCAACTATGCCAACCCCGACATGGTGGGCCATACCGGCAGCCTGCCCGCCGCGATCAAGGCCTGCGAGGCGGTGGACCGCGGCCTGACCCGCGCCGTTGCCGCGCTGACGGCGAAAGGCGGGGCGATGATCATCACGGCGGACCATGGCAACTGCGAAGTGATGGTCGACCCCGTGACCGGCGAGCCGCATACGGCACATACGGTCAACCCGGTGCCGGTGATCCTGGTCGGGGGCCCGGCGGGGGCGACCTTGCGCAGCGGCAGGCTGGCGGATCTTGCGCCGACGCTGCTGCAACTCATGGGCCTGGCCCAGCCCACCGAAATGACCGGCAAGACCCTGATCGCATGATCCGCGCTGCCGTCCTTCTGTGCCTTCTGGCCCTGCCCCTGCGCGCCGAGACCGTGGCCGAACAGGCGGCGAAGGCTTCGGTCGACCTGCAAGCGGCAGTGGCCGCGCTGGACGCGGCGACCGAGGCGCGCGACCGGGTGACGGCCCTCAGCCAGACCATCCGCGCCTATGAATCCGGGCTTGCCGCCCTGCGCGGGGCTTTGCGTGAGGCGGCGCTGCGCGAGGCGACCCTGACCCGCGCCTTCGAGGCCAAGCGCGACGGGATCGGGCGGCTTCTGGGGGTGCTGGCCACGATGGAGGCCAATCCCGGCCCGCTCCTCCTCCTTCACCCCGAAGGCGCGGTCGGTTCGGCCCGGTCGGGGATGATCCTGGCCGATGTGACTCCCGCGCTTCAGGCCGAGGCGCTGGGGCTGAAGGCCCAGTTGCAGGAACTGGCCGACCTGCGCGCCTTGCAGCTTTCCGCCGGGGCCATCCTGGAAAAGGGCCTTGCCACCGCACAGGCCGCACGCACGGAGCTTTCGCAGGCGATCTCGGACCGGATCGACCTGCCGACACGCTTCACCGAGGACCCGGAGGTGCTGAAGGGCCTTCTCGACAGCGCCGACACCCTGGACGCCTTTGCCGCGGGCCTCTCACCCGATGAGACAAGCGGCACCAGCTTCGCGACCGAAAAGGGTCGCCTGCCGCTGCCGGTCCTTGGCACCCTTCTGCGCCTGCCGGACGAGGCCGACGCCGCCGGGGTCCGCCGCCCCGGTGTGACGCTTGCCACCCAACCCCGCGCGCTGGTCACTTCGCCCTGGCCTGCCACCATCCGCTACCGGGGACCGCTCCTCGACTACGGAAATGTGATGATCCTTGAACCCGGCGACGGCTATCTCCTGGTGCTTGCGGGGATGGAAACGCTGTATGGCGAGGTAGGAGAAGTGGTTGCCGCCGAGGCTCCGCTGGGCCTGATGGGAGGGCCGCGGAAAGCGACGGCGGAATTCATGGCGGGGTCGCCAGATGGCTCTGGCGGGCGCGGCACGGAAACGCTTTATATGGAACTCAGACAGGGCGCCCTGCCCGTGGACCCGATCCCGTGGTTCGCCGGCCTCGCCCGCACAGGAGACTGACGCGGATGAAGAAGCATGTGATGGCCGCCCTGGCCGGAACCGTCGCCGGGGTGATCGCGACCACGCAGATCGCCGGTCCCCTCGTCGCGCAGGAAGCCGTGACCGGCAGTTCGATCTATGAACAGCTCGACCTCTTCGGCGACATCTTCGAGCGCGTCCGCAGCCAGTATGTCGAGGACGTGCCGACCGACAAGCTGATCACCGCCGCGATCAACGGCATGCTCACCTCGCTTGACCCGCATTCCAGCTACCTGTCCGCGAAGGACTTCGAGGACATGCAGGTCCAGACCCGTGGCGAATTCGGGGGCCTGGGGATCGAGGTGACGCAAGAGGAAGGCTTCATCAAGGTCATCTCGCCGATGGACGGCACCCCGGCGGCGAAGGCGGGTATCCTTGCGGGCGACTACATCACCCATGTGAACGGCGAATCCGTCTCGGGCCTGATGCTGGATGATGCGGTGGAAAAGATGCGCGGCCCCATCGGGTCCGAGATCATCATCACCGTGGTCCGCCAGGGCACGCCGGAACCCTTCGACGTGTCGATCATCCGCGACACGATCAAGCTGACCGCCGTCAAGGGCCGCGTGGTCGGCAAGACCGTGGTCCTGCGCATCACCACGTTCAACGACCAGACCACCAGCGGCATGAAGGAAGAGCTGGACAAGGGTCTCAAGGAACTGGGCGGGATCGATAACCTGGAAGGGGTCGTGCTTGACCTGCGCAACAATCCCGGCGGCCTTTTGAACGAGGCGATCACCGTGTCCGACGCCTTCCTCGACAAGGGCGAGATCGTCTCGACCCGCGGTCGGGCGGCTGGCAGCGGCGAGCGGTACAATGCCGAAGCGGGCGACCTGATCGGTGGCAAGCCCATCGTGCTTCTGATCAACGGCGGGTCAGCCTCGGCCTCGGAAATCGTCGCGGGGGCCTTGCAGGACCATCGCCGGGCCATCGTGGTCGGGACGAAAAGCTTTGGCAAAGGCTCGGTCCAGACGCTGATCCCGTTGCGCGGCGACGGGGCGATGCGGCTGACCACGGCGCGCTACTACACGCCTTCGGGCCGGTCGATCCAGGCACTTGGCATCTCGCCCGATATCGTGGTGCAACAGCCCGAGCCCAAGCCGGTGGACCCGAACGCCCCCGAAGCGGAAAAATCGGCGGCGCTGCGCGAACGGTCCGAGGCCGATCTGCGCGGGGCAATCACCAATGATTCGATGACCGAAGAGGAAAAGCGGCTGTACCTGGAAGAGCAGCAGCATGCCGAGGAATCGGCCAAGCTGCGCGATGAGGATTACCAGCTTGCCTATGCCGTGGACATCATCAAAGGCCTGACCGCCATCGCCCCGGACGTCGAGAAGTAGACTGACCGTGATGATCGAGCCTGACAGCCTGCCCTATCGGCCCTGCGTGGGCGTCGTCTTGATCGACGCCCGCGGTCTGGTCTTCGCGGGCCAGCGGATCGACAGCCCCTCGCCCGCCTGGCAGATGCCGCAGGGCGGGATCGACGAAGGTGAGACACCGCGCGAGGCGGCCTATCGCGAGCTGTGGGAAGAAACCGGCGTCACCCGCGACAAGGTGGAATTCGTCGGCAAGACCCACGGCTGGGTGACTTATGACCTGCCGCCCGAGCTTCTGGGCAAGGTCTGGGGTGGCAAGTATCGGGGCCAGCGGCAGAAATGGTTCCTGTTCCGCTTCAAGGGTCAGGATGCGGACGTGAAAATCGCCTCTGAACATCCGGAGTTTTCCACCTGGCGCTGGATCCTGGTCGACGAGATGGTGGAAAGCATCGTGCCCTTCAAGCGCGCGGTCTACGAAGAGGTCGTCCGCAGCTTCCGCGCCTATCTGGCCTGAAACGCCGCCTCGTCCACGTTGTCTTCGCGCCACCAGGCAGCGACGGCAAGCCGTGAAGTCCTGCGCGAGTGGAACAGTGTTCCTCAATTTCGGCAATCCAACGCGATGCGGGGAAATCTGTCCTGCCCCATGCCGCAGCGCAGAACCTTTGCCCAAGCGCGCCGGAAGGCCCGTGATTTCCGCCTTATCTTCGGCAATTTCCTTGCATCTGCTTGAACCCTGCCCCCGTCCCGCGCTACGGACCCGCGCAAATGCGGCCCATCCGCGCTGAAAGGTTGATCCGATGTCGCTCCCGAACCACGCCCCGATCCCCGAACTCTATGTCTCTTACGACTCGGCCCAGAAGCTGAAGGTCGAGGCCGGGCAGCTGCCCTCGTGGGACCTGACACCCCGGCAGATCTGCGACCTGGAGCTGCTGATGAACGGCGGCTTCCATCCGCTGAAAGGCTTCATGAGCCAGGCGGACTATGACGGTGTCGTCGCCAACATGCGCACCGCCGACGGCACGCTCTGGCCGATGCCGATCACGCTGGATGTGTCCGAAGCCTTCGCCGACAAGGTCGAACCCGGCCAGGACATCGCGCTGCGCGACCAGGAAGGCGTGATCCTTGCGATCCTGTCGATCAGCGACAAATGGGTGCCGAACAAGGCGGTCGAGGCCGAGGGCGTCTTCGGGGCCGACGACCTTGCGCATCCGGCGGTGAACTACCTGCACAACCAGGCGGGCAAGGTTTACCTCGGCGGCCCGGTCATCGGCATCCAGCAGCCGGTGCATTATGACTTCAAGGCCCGCCGCGACACGCCGAACGAGCTGCGCGCCTTCTTCCGCAAGATGGGCTGGCGCAAGATCGTGGCCTTCCAGACCCGCAACCCGCTGCACCGCGCGCATCAGGAACTGACCTTCCGCGCCGCGCGCGAGGCCGAAGCCAACCTTCTCATCCATCCGACTGTCGGCATGACCAAGCCGGGCGACGTGGACCATTTCACCCGCGTCCGCTGCTACGAGGCGGTGCTGGGCCAATATCCCGCCGCCACCACGCATATGTCGCTTCTGGGGCTGGCCATGCGGATGGGCGGCCCGCGCGAGGCGATGTGGCATGCGATCATCCGTCGCAACCATGGCGTCACCCATTTCATCGTCGGCCGCGACCACGCCGGCCCCGGCAAGAACAGCCAGGGCAAGGATTTCTACAGCCCCTATGACGCGCAAGAGCTGGTGGCAAAACACGCAGCCGAGATCGGGATCGAGGTCGTCCCCTTCAAGCAGATGGTCTATGTGCAGGAAAAGGCACAGTATTTCCCGGTGGACGAAGTGCCGGAAGGCGCGACCGTGCTGGACATTTCCGGCACCGAACTGCGCCGCCGCCTGCGCGAGGGGCTGGAGATTCCCGACTGGTTCTCCTTCCCCGAAGTGGTGCAGGAACTGCGCCGCACCAGCCCCGCGCGGTCGAAGCAGGGCTTCACCGTGTTCTTCACCGGGCTTTCGGGCTCGGGCAAGTCCACCATCGCCAACGCGCTGATGGTCAAGCTGATGGAGATGGGCGGGCGTCCGGTCACGCTTCTGGACGGCGACGTGGTGCGCAAGCACCTGTCCTCGGAACTCGGCTTCTCGAAGGAACACCGCGACCTCAACATCAAGCGCATCGGCTATGTCGCGTCCGAGATCACCAAGAACGGCGGCATCGCGATCTGCGCCCCCATCGCGCCCTATACCGCGACCCGGCGGGCGGTGCGCGAGATGGTCGAGTCTTTCGGTGCCTTCGTCGAAACCCATGTCGCGACGAGCCTGGAAGAATGCGAACGCCGCGACCGCAAGGGTCTGTACAAGCTGGCGCGCGAGGGCAAGATCAAGGAATTCACCGGCATCTCCGACCCCTACGAGGCCCCGACCAAGGCCGAACTGGTGGTGGACACCGAGAATGTCGATGTCGACCACTGCGCGCATCAGGTGCTGCTGAAGCTGGAGCAGATGGGCCTGATCCGGGCCTGAACAACGCTGAAACCGAAAAGGCCGCGCTTTCGGGCGCGGCCTTTGTCATTCAACCCGCCCGCATCATCCGGCGGAGCAGCCCGTCCTTCAGCACATATTGGTGGTAAAGCGCCATCAGCGCGTGACCAAGGACCGCGACCATCAGCACATTCGCCGCCAGCGCGTGAACGTCCCCGACCTCCAGCCCAAGGAAGAAGGTGGCGACCCCGCCCAGCGGCACGGCAAGCATCAAGAGGTAGATCAGCCGATGGCCCCAGTCCGAGGCCATCACCGCCAGGCTACCCGGCTCGCCCACGGCAGCGGGTGCCCCGCGTCCCAACCGCACCAGCACCCGGATCGCGACCAGCGCCAGGATGGCAAGCCCGATGGCGACATGCGGCACGAAACCGGCGGTGCCGCCATCCTCGACGGCCTCCATCGCCGCTTCCCCGCCTTCGCCGGTGAACCAGGCGACGATGATCAGGATGGCGACAAGCCAGTGCAGGGCAATCTGGATGCCCAAATATCCAGCTGTGATTTTCATGGCGATCTCCGTTGACGCAACAAGCCTATTACGTCGCAGCCTAGCCGTTCCGTCGAACCAGGCCAGCCGCGTACGGCTGACGCGCCCGGAAATCAGTGTACGCTTACGGGCGTGAAGTCGTGTTCGCGCGCCAGGTGGAAGGCAAGCTTCCGGTCCGCGACCAGCGCAAGCTGGCGGCCATCGGCCCCGTGGACCGACCAGATCACCTGCGCGTCGCCGACCTGTTCGCGCACTTCGTCGGGCAGATCACCCACCGCGACCTCGCGGACATAGACGATGCGGTCGGCGCCTTGCGGCAGTCCTTCGAATGGCGTGTTCATCACTTGCCCCCTTTCTGGCTGGCATCTTTCCGACCGATCCGGATCGTCTGCACCACGGTTTCCGGCACATGGCGGCGCAGGTCGACGTGCAGCAGACCATGTTCCATCGTGGCCCCCGCAACCTCGACCCCGTCGGCCAGCACGAAGCTGCGCTGGAACGCCCGCGCCGCGATGCCGCGATGCAGGAATACCCGGTCCCCCGTGTCCTCGGCCTGACGGCCCCGCACCACCAGCTGCCGGTCCTCGACCGTGATCGACAGGTCTTCCTCGCGGAAGCCGGCGACCGCCAGCGTGATCCGGTAGGCGTTTTCCGCCACCGCCTCGATGTTGAACGGAGGATAGCCCTCGGCCCCGGATTTCGCGGTGCGTTCGACCAGCCGTTCCAGCTGCTCGAACCCCAGAAGATAGGGGTGGGACCCAAAGCTCAGTTTCGTCATCGGACAGTCCTTGGCATAAGCGACGGTTCGGTCTTCGCGGCCCCGCAGTCAGGCACCGCATGAGGGGAATATGGGGCCGTCCGATGCGCCCTGCAAGGCCTGCGACATGGCCCATAAGCACCCGTTCATGGCGAATTTGCGCAGAAACCTTCCCCCAAGGCGGGCGCTTTCCTATATTCTGGGACAAAGGCAGGAACCGATTCGCCAGACATGAACGCCCCCACCGAACTCAACCACGACGAGATGCTTGGCATCAGGCTTGAAGTCCTGCGTCGCGAACACCGCGACCTTGACCAGGCCATCCATGCGCTTGAGGAAACGGGTCGCCCCGACGTGCTGACCCTGCGCCGCCTGAAGAAGCAGAAGCTGGCGCTGAAGGACCAGATCGTGAAGATCGAGGACATGCTGATCCCCGACATCATCGCCTGACGCTTGCCCCTGCGCGCGCGCCAAGGTAATCGCGCCTGAAACCAAGGGGGCGCGCATGGCCGTATCCGTCGGAATCATCATGGGGTCGCAAAGCGACTGGCCGACGATGAAGGCTGCCGCCGAAGTGCTGGACGAGCTTGGGGTCGGTTACGAGACGAAGATCGTCTCGGCCCACCGCACGCCGGACCGGCTGTGGGACTATGGCAAGACCGCCGTCGCGCGCGGGTTGAAGGTGATCATCGCAGGCGCGGGTGGGGCGGCGCATCTGCCCGGCATGATGGCCTCGAAAACCCGTGTGCCGGTGATCGGCGTGCCGGTGCAGACCAAGGCGCTGGCGGGGGTCGACTCGCTCTATTCCATCCTCCAGATGCCCAAGGGCTACCCCGTCGCCACCATGGCCATCGGCGGGGCGGCGAATGCGGGGTTGATGGCGGCGGCGATTCTGGCGGTGTCCGACCCTGCGGTTGCGGCGAAGCTGGATGCCTGGCGGGACGCGCTGTCCGCATCCATCCCCGAGGAGCCGAAGGATGAGTGAACTTCCGCAAGGCTCCACAATCGGCATCCTCGGCGGCGGGCAGCTGGGCCGGATGCTTTCGGTTGCCGCCAGCCGCTTGGGTTACCGCTGCCACATCTTTGAACCCGGCGCGGCCCCGGCGGGGGACGTGGCGTTGACCGTCACCACCGCGTCCTATGAGGACGAGGCCGCCCTCCGTGCCTTCGCGGCCTCGGTCGATGTCATCACCTATGAATTCGAGAACGTCCCCACCTCGGCGCTGGACCTCCTGGAAAGCCTGAAGCCGATCCGCCCGAACCGCCGGGCGCTGGCGATCAGCCAGGACCGGGTCAGCGAGAAGGCGTTCCTGAACGACCTCGGCCTGCAAACCGCCCCCTGGGCCGCCGTGAATTCAGAAGCCGACCTGCATTCTGCCGCCGCAAGCCTTGGCCTGCCCGCGATCCTGAAGACCACACGGCTGGGCTATGACGGCAAGGGTCAGGTCAAGCTGGAAACGGAAGCCGACATCCCCGCCGCCTGGGCCAGCATGAACAGCGCCGCTTGCGTCCTAGAGGGCTTCGTCGCCTTCGACCGCGAGGTTTCCGTCATCGCCGCCCGCAGCCTGGACGGCCAGGTCGCCTGCTTCGACCCCGGCGAGAATATCCACCGCGACGGCATCCTGCGCACCACGACCGTTCCCGCGCGGCTCAACCCTGCCCAACGCTCCGACGCCATCCTCCTCGCCGCCCGCATCCTGAACGCGCTCGACTATGTGGGCGTGATGGGGGTGGAGCTGTTCGTCACGTCGAAAGGTCTTCTCGTCAACGAGATCGCCCCCCGTGTCCACAACTCCGGGCACTGGACGCAACAAGGCTGCTGCGTGGACCAGTTCGAACAGCACATCCGCGCGGTGGCGGGCCTGCCCCTGGGCGACGGCAACCGCTATGCCGACGTGGTGATGGAGAACCTGATCGGCGAGGATGTCCTGCGCGTGCCCGACCTGCTGAAGGCCCGCGATACGGCGGTCCACCTCTACGGCAAGGGAAGCGCGCGACCCGGTCGCAAGATGGGACATGTGAACCGGGTAATCCGCTCCTGACCCCTCTTCGTTCGACTGCGTCTCCACATTAGAACGCCCGCGAGGCGTGACAACGTCATCGACGAGCCATGCCCGTCGCACAATCCGGCACCAAACCCGGCGTGATGCGTTAAGACTGTCCCGAGCAACTCTGGTGACTCATGTCCGATCATGCCTCGATCTACACCCGCACCGCCCGCTATATCGCCCAGCTTTCAGGCCGCCCGATCACTTTCCTTCTGGCCGCTGCCACCATCCTGGTCTGGCTGATCACCGGGCCGATCTTCCATTACTCCGACACCTGGCAGCTGGTGATCAATACCGGGACCACGATCATCACCTTCCTGATGGTGTTCCTGATCCAGAACACCCAGAACCGCGACACGGTGGCGATGCAGCTGAAGCTGGACGAGCTGATCCGCGCCACCAAGGGCGCGCATCTCTCGCTGCTTGATCTGGAAGAGCTGGAGGAAAAGGAGCTGGCCGCCTTCGTCAAGCAGTATGAGGCTCTGGCGAGCATGGCACGCGCGCAGTTGCAAAGCGGCAAGTCCGACACTGGCACGCCCGAGGTGGTCAGCCGGACTGCACCGCCTGAAACGTCTCTTTCACCACAGCCGAAAGCGTCAGCGCGGGGTCGAACCGCCCCGAGCGCAGGAAAGAAAGCACCTGCCGGATCACCACCGGGTTGACCATCATGAAGGTATGGGTCACGGGCAGCACCAGATGCTCGGCCATGCCATCCAGCTTCGTGCTTTCCACCGTGACCTTGCCGTCGTTCGCCCCCGGCAGCATCGCGTTCCAGACCGGGTTCAAGGACCGCGTGCCCGCGATGATGCCAAGCGGGTAGTCCGCCGGCGGCAGTCTGTTCGGCCAGCTCTCCGGCCCGGTGCCCAGCGTCTTGCCCGCCTTGCCGTTGACCATGTGGAAGACCGGGTTGTCGCCCAGCCTGTCCACCAGTTCCGACCCGTGGTTCGGCGGGGCCAGCATCACCACCCGCCCCATCTGCGCCGGGCGGTGCCGCGCCAGCCAGTCGCGCAACAGGATGCCGCCCATGGAATGCGTGACGAAATGCACCCGCCCCGGTCCGATTTGCGCAACCGCCTGCCCGACTTCCTCGGCCAGCTCCTCGGGCGGGGCCTTGGTCGAGGGATAGGACCAGTTCAGCACCCGGAACCCCGCCGCCTTCAGCGCCAGCGCCATCGGGGCCAGCGAGGCATCGCTCCGCGCCAGCCCATGCAGTAGGACGACCGCCTCCACCGCCCCGGCACCCACTTCGGTGGCAGGGGCGGACAGGAAGCGGGCAAGGCGTCCGGTCAGCGACATGGGCCAACTGTCCCGCGCAGGGGGCCGCCGATCAAGTCCGAAATCCCCGCCTGCGAACAAAGCCGACGCAGCGTCACGTCTGGGTGCGCTGTCGCACGATCCGCCTGCACTGCAGATGCTTGCCCCCCCGACCGCGCCCTGCTAGCCCTTCCCGACCGGGATTTTCCGGTGTTCTCAGGGCGGGGTGCAAGTCCCCACCGGCGGTGACAGCCCGCAAGCGCCCTTGGCCGAAAACCCGGGGGGTCAGCAGATCCGGTGGAACTCCGGGGCCGACGGTGACAGTCCGGATGGAAGAGAGCGATGGCCCATCCGCCCCGGCGGGCGGGCGCGTTTTCCCCTGACTGATCGGGTTCTGGAAGGAGACACCATGCGTCAGTCACTCCCCCTCCGCGGCGCTGCCTTCATGGTCGGCGCGGGAATCTCGTTCGCGCTGGCCAATGCGCTGACGCAGATCATCACCAGCCAACTGGGCTTTCGCCCGCAATCCGACAGCTTCTGGCAATATGCCATCGCGCTGGTCCTTGCGCTGCCGTTCCTGCGCCGCCACGGTCTTGCGGGCCTCAAGACCGCGCGGCCCGGCCTGCATCTGGTCCGGGTCCTTGTCTCGGCCCTGGGTGTGCAGGCCTTCGTCATGGCGCTTTCGCATGGCACGCCGATCTGGCAGGTGATCGCGCTGGTGATGACCTCGCCCTTCTTCGTCCTTCTCGGCGCCGCACTGTTTCTGGGCGAGCGGGTCGACCTGTCCCGCTGGGGCGCCGCCAGCCTGGGCTTCGCCGGGGCGATGATCCTTCTGCGCCCCTGGGAGACCGGCTTCACCCTGACCGCGCTTTATCCGGTCGGGGCCGCGATCCTCTGGGCGGCCGCCTCGCTGATGACCAAGCGCCTGACCATGACCGAACGGCCCGAGACGGTGACACTCTGGCTTCTGGTCCTTTTGACCCCGATCAACGGCGCGATCTCATTGCACGCCGGCTTCGAATGGCCGACGGGCTGGGTTCTGGCCTGGCTCCTGGCAGGCGGGGCGCTGGTCTTCCTGGCGCAGCACCTGTTGACGCTGGCCTATGCCGCCGCCGATGCGGCCTTTGTCCAGCCCTTCGATGATATCAAGCTGATCTCGAATGTTGTCGTCGGCTGGGCGGTCTTCGGCTACCTGCCCGAAGGTCCGCTCTGGCTGGGCGTCGCGATGATCCTTGCGGCCTCCAGCTGGCTGCTGTGGTCCGAACGACCTGGGGCCGCGCCGAAGGCGATCACCGCCTGAACCCCGGCCCTTCCGTGTCCGGCACGGAAGGGCCACTGGACAAACCCGACCGCGCCACGCAAGCCTTCGGACATGGCCCGCTTGAAACCCCGCCTCGCCGCCCGCGCGCTGATCCTGCATGAGGATCGGCTTTTGCTCGTCAACGCCTACCCCGGCGCGCATCTTGGCCTTTGGTGTGCCCCCGGTGGCGGCTGCGAGGCCGGGCAATCGCTGCCGCAGAACCTGGCCCGCGAGGTCCAGGAAGAAACCGGCCTGACCATTCGGGTCGGCCCTCCGGTGCTGGTGAACGAATTCCACGACCCCGACACCGGCTTTCATCAGGTCGACCTCTTCTTCCGCTGCACGGTCGCGGGCGGTGAGATGGACGATGGATGGCAAGACCCCGAAGGCGTCGTCACCGACCGCCGCTTCTTCTCGCGGGTGGAACTCGCCAGCGGCCATGTCCGCTTCAAGCCCGACAGCCTGGCCGATGCCGCCTGGGGCGCGGACGCAGCACTTTACGACCCGCTGGAAGTGATCCTGAAATGAGCCGTGCCCCATGAGCCGTGCCTTCGTCAACGAGGATGCCGGGGCCGACCGCCCCGACCTGCCCGAACTGCCGGTTTCCCCCGGCCCGAACATCGTCACTCCGCGCGGGTTGGCCGCGCTGCATGAGCGGATCGCGCAGCGTCAGGCTGACCTTGCGGCGCTGAAGTCCCGTCCCGACCGGCTGGACAAGCTGCCCGAAGCCGCCGCCGAACGCGATCTGCGCTGGCTCGAGACCCGGCTGAAGGCCGTCGTCGTGATCGACCCCGCGACCCACGACCTGACCGAAGTCGCCTTCGGCCTGTGCGTCACCGTTGCCGATGAAAACGGGGCGGAAACCACCTACGAGATCACCGGCGAGGATGAAGCCGATGCCACCCGCCACCGCATCGCGCCGAACTCGCCCCTTGCCCGGGCGCTTCTGGGCGCGCAGGTGGGTGACGTGGTGACATGGAAGCGCCCGGTCGGGAACCTCGATCTGGAAATTCTCAGGATATTTCCCGCCGCTCCCCCCGCATGACATTGATGGCATGGGTAGCCAGGCTGGTAATACCGCAAAGAAAAGGGGCGGCCCTTGCAAGCCTTCCATTCCGTGACCGGAGACTGGGGTCAGCAGTCCATCCCGCCCATGCCTCCGTCCTCGACTCCAACCCGCGTGGCCGGGCGTTCTTGGCGCGGGAGGGGTTCTCGCCGACTGACCTGCGCAAGCACGATGATGCGACGGGTCACTGGCTGGAGCGCCTGGTCAAGACCCTGCAGGGCAGGCTCGCCAGCGCCACCCCGCCCAGCACCAGCACCGCCGCGATCCAGAACCGCGGCCCCGGCAGCTCGCGCAACAGAAGCGCCCCGCCCAAAGCCGCAATCACCGGCACCGTCAACTGCGCCACCGCCGCCCGCGCGGCCCCCAACCGGGGCAGCACCGCATACCACAGCGCATAGCCAAGGCCCGAGGTCACCGCACCAGAGACAACCGCCAGCGCGATCCCCGTCGCGTCGGGCGGCGCCACCCCGGCCAGCAGCCCCAGCGGCACCACCAGCGGCACCGACAAAAGGAAATTCCACGCCGTCGCCGCCAGCGGGTCCGCCGCCCCGCGCCCGGCCAGCGAATAAAGCCCCCAGCCCACCCCGGCCACGGCCATCAGCCCCAGCGGCACCCCATGCGCCGCTCCCGGCACCGCGATCAGGGCCAGGCCCGAAAGCGCCAGCCCCGCCCCCGCCCAGCGCCGCACCGGCACCACCTCGCGCGAAACTACCGCGCCCAGGAACATGGTGACCTGCACCGTCCCGAACAGCACCAGCGCCCCGGTCCCGGCATCCAGCCCCCGATAGGCAAGCGAGAAGCCGATAAGATAGGCCGACAGCCCAAGAACCCCCGCGACCCGCCCTCGCCACCCCGGCCAGGCCCAGCCACCGCGCCGCCACAGCACCAGCGCCCCAAGCATGACCGCACCCGAGATCAGCCGGATCATCGCAAACTCGGCCGCGCCGATATGCCCTGGCCCGACCGCCCAGCGGTTCAGGACGGAATTGGCCGCGAAGGCCAGCATGGTCAGGGCAGTCAGCAGGAACAGGCGCATGGGCTCACACTGATCCGAGGCGCAATCAGTGGCAACTGGTAGGGTAGGCAATTGCCCACACGCCCATTGCGCTCCGGAATGACTGCTCCTCGACAATTACCCCTTGAAGCAGTTGGTGCGATGCCATCGCAAGTAGGATTGATGCGGCGCTTTAGCTGGGTCGTCCGGAAGGATCAGACGCCGGTCCGGCACAAACAGGCGCGTCGCGATCTCCGAGGCGACGCTGTCGCGGGCGATCAGCAAGCGCATATCGTCATCAACCGACACCAGACCCCGGTCGAACATCCAGTGGATCGTGCCCGACAAGGCGATGCCGTTTCTGACCGTATCGGGACCGCGCGCCTCGACTGGAACGATATGCGCGGCTTCCACCTCGGGCCTTCCCCCGCCGTTTCGAAGCTCCAGCCCAGACATGGCACATCGGGCGCGGTAGGCGGCCTTGACTTGCCGGGCGAAGGTCCGGTCCCGCAACGCCCGCGAGGCAAGCACTTGCAAGCGATCCGAACTACCCAAAGGCACAAACCCCGCCACTGCCTCGGCAAAACCCGGTCGGACAGGGTCGCGCAGCAGCGGACCTTCACGAGGCAGAGTATCGGGGGTGGCGTCCTCGCGCAGGCCATCGTCGATGATGGCGGCGAAGTCCGCGTCCGAAATGATGCGGACGGCAGAGGCGTTCGACCCGCGTGCGATCGGCAAGCCGGTCTCGTAGGGCGTTCCAGTGGGACGAAACCGCGGCACCGGACGTTCAAAGTCCAGCAGAGAGGCCCGATCCAGCATGACATAGCTGTGCGTGGCGTCAGCAGGATCCGGAACGATCCGCTCGACTCGCTGCACCGAGTAGTAGCCGGACACGCCACCACGACGCCCCTGATAGAAGATCACCCAGTCTCCGACAGTCTGCGCGACACGGGACAGGTAGGAATTGGGAAAGTGATAGGCTTCGCCGGGGCGGTCATCATAGGCGGAATGGGTGGACGAAATGAAGACGGCCTTACTCATACGGCCAGGCTAGCGGCGTCACACCGAATAGCAAAGCCAAAGAAAAAGGGCGCCTGATGGCGCCCTTTCCGAAAGTCCGGGTAGCGTGGATCAGAAATCCATGCCGCCCATGCCGCCGCCGCCCGGCATCGCCGGGGCGCCTTTCGGCTCGGGACGGTCGGCGATCATTGCTTCGGTGGTGATCAAGAGCGAGGCGACCGACGCCGCGTCTTCCAGCGCGGTGCGGGTCACTTTCGCCGGGTCGATCACGCCGAACTTGAACATGTCGCCATATTCTTCGGTCTGGGCGTTGAAGCCGAAGGTGTTGTCCTTCGATTCGCGGATCTTGCCAGCCACGACAGCACCGTCGACACCGGCATTCTCGGCGATCTGGCGCAGCGGAGCTTCCAGCGCGCGGCGGACGATGGCAATGCCCGCGTCCTGGTCGCTGTTGGCACCCTTGAGGCCTTCCAGCCCCTTGGCCGCCTGGACCAGAGCCACGCCACCACCGACGATCACGCCTTCCTGAACGGCCGCACGGGTCGCGTTCAGGGCGTCATCAACGCGGTCCTTGCGTTCCTTGACTTCGACTTCGGTCATGCCGCCAACGCGGATGACGGCAACGCCGCCAGCCAGCTTGGCCACACGCTCCTGCAGCTTTTCGCGGTCGTAGTCCGAGGTGGTTTCCTCGATCTGCGCGCGGATCTGGCCAACGCGGGCTTCGATCTCGGCCTTGTTGCCAGCGCCGTCGATGACGGTGGTGTCATCCTTCTTGATGATGACCTTCTTGGCGCGTCCCAGCATGTCCAGCGTGACATTCTCAAGCTTCATGCCCAGATCGTCCGAGATCACCTGGCCACCGGTCAGGATCGCGATGTCCTGCAGCATGGCCTTGCGACGGTCGCCGAAGCCCGGAGCCTTCACAGCAGCGATCTTCAACCCGCCACGCAGCTTGTTGACGACGAGGGTAGCGAGAGCTTCGCCTTCGACGTCTTCGGCCACGATGATCAGCGGGCGCTGCGACTGGATCACGGCTTCCAGCAGCGGAACCATCGGCTGCAGCGACGAGAGCTTCTTCTCGTGCAGCAGGATATAGGCGTCTTCCAGCTCGGCAATCATCTTGTCGGCGTTGGTGACAAAGTAGGGCGACAGGTAGCCGCGGTCGAACTGCATGCCTTCGACGACGGTGGTTTCCGTCTCCAGGCCCTTGTTCTCTTCGACGGTGATGACACCCTCGTTGCCGACCTTCTGCATCGCGTCAGCGATCTGACGACCGATTTCCGCTTCGCCGTTGGCCGAGATGGTGCCGACCTGGGCAACTTCGGCGCTGTCCTTGACGGGGCGCGAAGCGGCCTTGATGGCAGCGACGACTTTGGTCACGGCCAGATCGATGCCGCGCTTCAGGTCCATCGGGTTCATCCCGGCGGCAACGGCTTTCAGGCCGTCCTTGATGATGGCTTGCGCCAGCACGGTCGCAGTGGTGGTGCCGTCACCGGCTTCGTCGTTGGTGCGGGAAGCGACTTCCTTCACCATCTGCGCGCCCATGTTCTCGAACTTGTCGGCCAGTTCGATTTCCTTGGCGACGGTGACGCCGTCCTTGGTGATGCGCGGGGAGCCGAAGGATTTGTCGATCACCACGTTGCGGCCTTTGGGACCGAGGGTGACTTTGACGGCGTCGGCGAGGATGTTCACGCCGCGCAGCATGCGGTCGCGGGCATCGGTGTCGAATTTGACGTCTTTAGCAGCCATTATGATAGCTCCTTGAATGGGTTGATGTCAGGAAAGCGTAGGGTGGGCGATCCGCCCACCATCCGTCAGGAGATGATCCCGAGGATGTCGCTTTCCTTCATGATCAGCAGCTCTTCGCCGTTCAGGGTCACTTCGGTGCCCGACCATTTGCCGAACAGGATCCGGTCGCCGGCCTTGACCGACGGAGCAATCAGCTCGCCCGAGTCCTTGCGTGCGCCTTCGCCCACGGACACGATCTCGCCCTCGGCGGGCTTTTCCTTGGCGGTATCGGGGATGATCAGCCCGCCCTTGGTCTTTTCGTCCGAGGCGATGCGCTTGACCAGAACGCGGTCATGCAGTGGTTTGAAAGCCATCTGGGGTACTCCCTTGAGTTTCCAGGTTTGATCTTGATTAGCACTCAGCTTGCCCGAGTGCTAACGTGGCTTGAGGTAGGCGATGCCCCTGGATGAGTCAACACCCCCGCCCCGGCTTTTCGCATTGCCTTTTCCGGGACGGATGCCACGATGCCGGCGAACCGGCCCCTTGGTGATTGACCGCATGTCCCGCCTTCTCGCTCGCCTTTCCGCCATCGCGCTTGGCTTCCTTGCTGCGGCCCCCGGTTTCGCCGAATGCATCGGCCAGAACCTCTTCGACAGCATGGACCCCGCGCGCCGGGCCGAGATTCAGGCCGCAACCGACGCGGTGCCCTTCGCGAAGGGCAATTTCTGGCGGGCGACGAAGGGCGATCAGGTCATCACCATCGCCGGAACCTATCACTTCGACGATCCCCGCCACGCCGCCAATCTTGCCGCACTGATGCCCGCGATCACCGGGGCCAGCGCCGTTCTGGTCGAGGCCGGTCCCGACGAGGAAAAGGCGCTGAAAACCCAGATCGCCCGCGATCCCTCCACCATGGTGATCACCGAAGGCCCGACGCTGAACCAGCAGCTTCCGCCCGAGGTCTGGACGCAGCTCTCCAACGCCATGTCCGCCCGCGGCATCCCGGCCTTCATGACCGCCAAGTTCAAGCCCTGGTATGTGCTGACGCTGCTCTCGATCCCGCCCTGCGCCATGCTGCAGATGACGCAAGAGCCCGAGGGGCTCGACCGGCTGGTCATCAAGGTCGCCGAGGAGGCAGGCGTGCCGGTCCGCGCGCTGGAACCCTACGACACGCTGTTCAAGATCTTCGGCAGCCTGACCGAGGCGGAGCTGACCGAAATGCTGGTCTCCACCCTCGCCATCGAGCCGCAGGCCGAGGATTATTTCACCACCCTGGTCGACAGCTATTTCGCCGGGGAAAGCCGCGCCGCCTGGGAACTGATGCGCTTCATCAGCTATGACATGCCCGGCTACACCCGCGACCAGGTGGACAGCGAATTCGCCCGGATGGAAGAGATCGTCGCCGCCTCGCGCAACCGCGCCTGGATCCCGGTGCTGACCGAGGCCGCCGCCAAGGGCCCGGTCTTCGCCGCCTTCGGGGCACTGCACCTGTCGGGCCAGGACGGGGTGCTGAACCTGTTGCAGAAGGAAGGCTTCACGCTGGAAGAGCTGAAGCTGTGATCCTGCCGGGCAAGCTGTCCCGGCTCTTCGTCCTCGACCTCGGTATTTTCGAGGTGCGGGGCGGCGAGCGGGTGATCGGCATCCCCGGCTTCCTGCTGCAAACCGACCGAGGGGCGAACATCCTGTTCGACACCGGCTTCCCGCCCGCCTACCTGACCGACCCGGACCGCCCCACCCAGGACGGCCTGCCCCGCTTCGGCCGCCTTCTGAACTACCGCCACGAGCAAACCGCCGTGGGCGCGCTGGCCCTTCTCGGGCTGGCCCCAAAGGACATCGACCTCGTCATCCTGTCGCACAGCCATATCGACCACGTCGGCTCGCTGCCCCTCTTCGCCCATGCCCCCATCGTCCTGACCAGCCGCGAACGCGCCGAACCTGCCCCGCTCTACTTCGGCAGCGCCCGCCCGATCCCCTGGCCCGCTGCCACCTACCACCTGATCGACGCAGACACCCCGGTCTGCGTGGGCCTGACCCTGATCCTCAGCCCCGGCCATACGCCCGGCCATCTTTCCGCCCTCCTCACCCTGCCCGACAACCGCCACATCATCCTCGCCGCCGATGCGATCAACCGCGCCTCGGAGCCTGCGGAGAGTTTCGCCGACGCCGACGATCCCGAAACCGCGCGGGCCTCTGCCGACCGCCTCCTCTCCCTCGCCCCGCCCGATGCGCTGCTGATCTACGGCCACGAACCAAGCCAATGGCCCAAGCTGCCCAAGGCGCCACAACCATGGTAAGCGACCGCCGCCTTGGCCTGGCGATGATCTTCACCTCGACCCTGGCCTGGAGCACGGCAGGCCTCTTCATCCGCGCCGCAGACACCGATCTTGCCACCATCATCTTCTGGCGCGGCATCTTCGGCGTGCTGGGCATGGCCGTCGTGCTTCTGGCGTTCCAGGGCAGGGCGGGGCTTGCCAGCTTCAAGCGCCTCGGGCGGGCTGGCTGGGCCTATGTGCTGGTTTCGGTCCTGACGCTGCCCGCCTATCTGGCGAGCCTGCACCTGACCTCGATCGCCCATGTCGCCATCATCTATGCCACCGTCCCCCTGATGACCGCCTGCCTTGCCTGGCTGGTTCTGCGTGAAGCTGCCCCCCGCTCTGCCATCATCGCCTCGCTTATTGCCTTGAGCGGCGCGGTTCTCATGGTTGGTCTCAGCGACGACGGCACCCTGCTTGGCGATGCGCTCGCCCTGGCGATGACCTTCGGCATGGCGGTCCTGGTCGTCCTCGCCCGCCGCAACCCCGAGATTCCGGCCCTCGCAGCGGGCCTGATTGCCACCTTGTTCACGGTTCTTGCCGTTGCCCCCTGGGTGGCGGCCAGCATGCCACCAGCCGACACCATCACCATCCTGGCCATCTTCGGCCTGTCGAACGCGCTTCTCGGCTTCGCCCTGTTCATCCTGGGCTCACGCCGGATCCCCGCTGTCGAGACCGCGCTGATCGGGGCGCTGGAGGCCCCCATCGCCCCGGTCTGGGTCTGGCTGATGTTCGACGAAACGCCGGGCCCGGCAACTTTGCTGGGCGGCCTCATCGTCTTTGCTGCCGTGTTCTGGCACATCCTGCGCAGCGCGCGGACTTAGCGATAGACCTCGCCGCGATGGCCGATCCCGACCACGAGGACGGTCACGATCTCGTCCTTGATCTCCACGAGGATGCGGTAGTCCCCCACCCGATAGCGCCAGAGCCCGCCCAACCGTGCGCCCTGCAACGGCCCACCCAACTGGCGAGGGTCCTCCAGAGCGGCGACCCGTTCGCCCAGGAACGCCCTGATCCTGCGCCGGGCCATCGGATCCAGTCGCTCCATCGGTTTTCGCGCCGACTGGGCGTACTCAATCGTCCAGGCCACGCCAGAACTCTTCGGCCGAAATCACCTTCTCCTCGCCGCTGGCGATGCGTTCCAGCACCGTTTCGGCCAGGTAAAGGTCTTCCATATCCTCGATCTTCTGGATCAGCGCCTCGCGCACATAATAGGTCTTGCTGCGCCCGGTCGCCTTGGCGAGGGCCTCAAGTCGTTGTTCCAGTTCTTCCGGCAATCTGACCGAGAGCATGGCTGCCTCCTGCGTCATACACATCATACATGTATGACATGAACTGCCCTGATACAAGCCTGACCACCGGCCCCCGTGACAACACCGCCTTCGCCACCTATACACCGCGCCAGATCATTCCTGAAGGTTCATCCCCATGACCACCCTCGTCTTCGGCCACAAATCTCCCGACACCGATTCCACCGGCTCTCCGATCATCTGGGCCTGGTATCTGAACGAGATCGGCATCCCGGCGAAACCCGTGCTTCTGGGCGAACCGAACACCGAGGCCGCCTTCGTGCTGAAGCATTGGGGCCTCGACAAGCCCGCGATCATCCAGGACGTCACCGCCGACGACAAGGTCGTGATCGTCGACACCAACAACCCCGCCGAACTGCCGCCCTCGGTCAACGAGGCGAAGATCCAGGCCATCATCGACCATCACATGCTGGTCGGCGGCATCAAGACCAAGACCCCGATCGACATCACCATCCGCCCGCTCGCCTGCACCGCGACCATCATGCATGACCTGATGGGCGACACGCTGGCCCAGGCACCGAAAGGCATCAAGGGCGCGATGCTGTCCTGCATCCTCTCAGACACGCTGGAATTCCGTTCGCCCACCACCACCCCGCATGACCGCGCCGTGGCCGAGAAGCTGGCCGCCGACCTGCGCGTCTCGATCCCCGAACTGGCGACCAAGATGTTCGAGGCCAAATCCGACGTCTCCGCCTTCTCGGACGCCGAACTCCTGCGGATGGACAGCAAGGAATACAACGTCGAAGGCAAGGAACTCCGCGTCTCGGTGCTGGAAACCACCGCGCCGAAGATCGTGCTGGACCGCAAGGCCAGCCTGATGCGCGCGATGGAGGGTGTGGCAAAGGAAGATGGCGCCGATCAGGTGCTTCTGTTCGTCGTCGACATCCTCAAGGAAGAGGCGACGCTCCTCGTCCCCAACGATCTGGTCAAGCAACTGGCCGAGGCGTCCTTCGGGGCCAAAGTCACCGGCGATACCGTCGTCCTGCCCGGCATCATGAGCCGCAAGAAGCAGATCATCCCGGCGCTGAAGCTTTAAGGTGTTGCACAATCTTCCGTCCATACGCGCGTATGGACGGAAGCCAGACGCAAACCAGACCGCAAACCAGACCGCCGGTTTTGCACCGAAAGGGCCGCCCGAATGACCGAAATCATCCGCTCGCTCGCTGACCTGACCGGCCGCTACGACGCCGTCTTCTGCGATCTCTGGGGCTGCCTGCACAACGGCCAGACTGCCTTTCCGGCGGCGGTGGCGGCGCTGCAAGGCTTCCGCTCGACGGGGGGCAAGGTCGTCCTCCTGACCAACGCGCCACGACCGAAACCCAGCGTCGTCAAGCAGTTGGACGGCCTTGGCGTCCCCCGCGACGCCTGGGAC
Source organism: Tabrizicola sp. (assembly GCA_018057165.1). Taxonomy (GTDB): domain Bacteria; phylum Pseudomonadota; class Alphaproteobacteria; order Rhodobacterales; family Rhodobacteraceae; genus Tabrizicola. The sequence goes on along the minus strand of JAGPEG010000003.1, from coordinate 45 downwards.
ATCGTCGTGACCTCGGGCGATGCCGCGCAGATGGGGATGCTGTCA
>JAGPEG010000088.1 GCA_018057165.1 Tabrizicola sp. | reverse complement strand
AGCCTACACTCATCAACAAGGCCATGGCCGCCGAGCTTGAGGCCCTGCGTGCCACCCGGCTGACCGAAATGGCCGAGATGGACGAAATCCTCGCGGCCCTCGAACCCCATCTGACGGAGGCCGGCAATGCCTGATCTTGAAGTCACCATCGGCGGCCGTCCGTTCCAGGTCTCCTGCCAGCCGGGCGAGGAACATTTCCTGCGCTCCGCTGCCGGGATGCTGGATGCCGAGGCAACGCCGATCATCGCCCAGATGGGCCGGTTGCCGGAAACCAAGATGCTGCTGATGGCGGGGCTGATGCTGGCCGACAAGACTGCGGCGGTCGAAGATGAGCTTCGGTCCCTGCGCGCCCGCGTGGCCGAGCTTGAGGCCCGTCCCGTCGCCACCCGCGACGTCGCCGTGATCCCGCCGCAGGTGAACGAAACCCTGGCCGAGATCGCCGCCCGGGCCGAGGCGATGGCCGCCCGCGTCGAAGAGCAGCTCCGCGCATGAGAACGGCACTCCTCCCCGCCCTCATGCCGACATGTGCCGCCGCACAGGATTTCACCACCCTGCGCTACACCTGCGACCGGGGGGTCACGGTGCCCGCGACCTATGTCAACGGCGCGGACCAAAGCCTTGTGGTCATCCATGTCGATGGCAACCAGATCACCCTGGTGAACGAAGTCTCCGCTTCGGGTGCGCGGTACGGCTGGCCCTCGGATGGCTCAGGCTATGTCTGGTGGACCAAGGGCGACGAAGCGACGCTGTACTGGAAGACGCCCGAGGACGAGATGCCGGTTCTGGCGTGCAAGGCGCAGTAAGCATACCGCTTCCTGTCCGGTATGTTCTGCGGTATGCTTTCGATGCAGGAGAACCGCCATGCCCGCCACCCGCCGCGCCACCTCGATGACCCTCGACGCCGCCCTCCTGGACGAAGCGCGGGCCTTGGGGGTGAACGTGTCTCGCGCGGCCGAGGAGGGCATCCTCGCTCAGGTCCGCAGCGAGAGGGCGCGGCGCTGGAAGGAAGAGAACGTCGAGTTCATCCGGGATTACAACGATTGGATCGCCGAGAACGGCATTCCGAACAGTGACATCCGCATCACCACACTCTGATGGCTGCGCAGTTCGATCTTTATCTCGCTCCGAATAACAGCCTCGTCGTGGTCCTGCAAAGTGATGCGCTCGAAGCCATCAACACGCGCGTCTTTGCGCCTTGCCTGCCCGCAGACCGTCCCGGCATGCGTCCCGACCGCCTCGCCCCCGCCTTCTTCCATGCAGAACGGGAATATCGCGTCATGCTCCACCTGATCGGCGCTGCCCCCGTCCATCGCCTTGGCGCCAAGGTCGGGAACGTGGCGTACTTGCGCGACGACATTGTACGGGCATACGATCTGCTGATCACCGGCGTCTGAAACGCAAAAGGCCCACCTTGCGGCAGGCCCTCTGTCAGCCGGTCGCCGCCTTCAGGCGTTGGCTTCGCGGATCTTCTCTGCCGCCGCCTTGTCGAAGGCCACGCCCTTCGCTTCAAGCAGCTGGTCCAGCTCGCCCGACAGCGTCATTTCGGTGATGATGTCGCAACCGCCGACGAATTCGCCCTTGACGTAAAGCTGCGGGATCGTCGGCCAGTCGCTGAAATCCTTGATCCCCTGGCGAATCTCGGCATCGGCCAGGACATTCACGTCCTGGAACTCGACCCCCATGAAATTCAGCACTCCCGCCACGCGGGACGAGAACCCGCATTGCGGCATCATCTTGGTGCCCTTCATGAACAGCACCACATCATTCTTCTGAATCGTCTCGCGGATTGTCGCCTCGGCGCTCATCGCCTGATCTCCTGTTCGTCGTCTTCGGTGACGTGATAGCTGGCTGCGCCGCGCTGCGCCAGATAGGCCGCCATGCGCGCTTCGGATTCCCGCGTTGCGGCGCGGCGTTTCTCGAAGTCGTGATCCACCGGCTCGGGTTTGCCACGCTTGAGGCGGCTGCGGGCTTTCAGGATCGTCACCAGCCCGACCAGCGGCACCAATGCCGACATCAACCCGCCCAGTCCCGCCCCCGTCGCCATCCCGGCCTCCCGCGTCCTCAGACCAGACCCAAGTCTTGACCCACGACATAGGCAGCCGCGACGATCCCGACAAGGACCATCACGGTGAAGGGAAGCCGCAGCCCGGGCCGGTCGGCGGTCATCCGGGGCAGGCGGGCAAGGGCGAACAGAAGCAGCAGCAGGATGATCCCATGCAGGGCGACCTGAAAGGTCACATACCAGTCGGGCTCGGCCTCGACGAACTCACCCGGCGCGGGTCGGTCCAGCCACCCCATCCCCGCGATGAAGACCGAGGCGAGTGACATCACCGTCGCCCCGATCCGCTCCTGCCTTGACTGGTCCGTTGCCATGGTTCCCTCGCTGAAGCCTCGGTCCACCTATACAACGAAATTCAATCGACGTCGTCGGGTGATGATGGAGGAGGGATCGCGCCCGCAGCGATCCAGCTCGCAGCGGCTCCGCGGGACCCTGTCTTTGCCGCAAGCGCCGCATTGCGCTGCAACAGTCCTGCCACCTTGTCGGCGTCAGTTGCTTCCATGCCAAGGTCCGTTGCTTTGGGCGCCCTTGCAAAACGGCTGGTCAGCGGGCGGGTCTTTCCCCGCCTCAAGCGGTACTCCACCGCAATTCCGCACAGGAGCAAAGCCACGACCCCCAGAAGGACCGCTCCCGGTGTTGTCACTCCGGCGCCTTGGTCGTCAGCGCCAGCGCATGCAAAGCCCCGCTCGGGCCGTCCATCCTGCCCTTCAGCGCCGCATAGACCGCGCGTTGCTGCTGCACCCGGTTCAGGCCGCGGAACGACTCGTCGATCACTTCCGCCGCGAAATGCGCGCCATCGTCGCCCTGCACGCTGATCCTGGCGTTCGGGAAGGCCTCCCGGATCAGGGTTTCGATGTCACGGGCTTCGATGGGCATAGGCGTCTCCTCTTCGGGATCAACCTAGGCCCGCACCGCAAGCGGTTCAAGAGCTTCCCATTCCGCCCGCAGCATCCCGTACAGGATCAGGTCCACCACCCGCCCCAGCGCCGGGCGATACCAGTGCTGGCGCAGCCGCCCTTCCAGCGCGAAGCCCGCCCGCTCGTAGGTCTTCATCGCGCGCGGATTCTCGCCCGAGGCGTCAAGCCAGACCCGCGCCGCCGACAGGGTTCCGAAGCCATAATCCACCAGCGCCCGCAGGAAGGCCTGCCCCTGTCCCCCGCCGGTCGCGGCCAGGGCCAGCCGCCGCAACTCTACCGCGCCCGAGGGTTCGCCGATCTGACAGAACAGCGCGAAACCTGCGGGGGCGCCCGCCACCTCCCAGATCAGGAGCCGCACCGAAGGCTCTGCCAGATAGACCCCCAGCGCCGCCTCCTCCTCGTCGGTGATGAAGGGCGCGTTGTCCGGCTGGCTGGCAAGGCCGCGGATGAAGGCGAAATCCGCCGAAGTCGCGGGCCGCAGCATCAGACCCCGACCACCGCCGCGAAGGCGGACCGATAAAGCCCCGACAGATCGGCCAAGGCTGCGCTTTCCATCCCGAACGTCACCTTGTCCCCGCCGAACTTGCCGACCTGGGCCACCTTGACCCCGCCCGCCGCCGCCATGAAGGCCGCCAGGTCATCGGCCCGGATCGCGACGACATAGCGCGCCTGATCCTCGCCGAAAAGCTGGCCGATCTCGCCGGATTTCAGCGTCAACCCGATGCCCGCACCTTCCGCCATGCGGAACGCCGCCAGCGCCAGCCCGCCATCGCCCAGATCCCGTGCCGCGTGGATCCGCTTGCGGTTGGCCAGGAAAGCCTTGGCCGCATTGGCCTCCAGCGTCAGGTCCACCGGGGGCGGCTCGCCCCCTTCGATCCCGAAGGCTTCGGCCAGCAGCGCCGACTGCCCCAGATGCCCCCGCGTCTCGCCGATCACCACGACGATATCGCCGTCCTGCGGCTTGCCCGCAATCAGCTCCTCGGCCTTCATGATCCCGACCGCGCCGATGGTCGGCGTCGGCAGGATGCCCGACCCGTCGGTCTCGTTGTACAGGCTGACGTTGCCTGACACGATGGGCATGTCCAGGGCCTTCACCGCCGCCCCGATGCCTTCCAGCGCGCCGACGAACTGCCCCATGATCTCGGGCTTTTCCGGGTTGCCGAAGTTCAGGTTGTCGGTCGTCGCCAGGGGCCGCGCGCCCACGGCGATCAGGTTCCGGTAGGCTTCCGCCACCGCCTGCTTGCCACCCTCGAACGGGTTCGCCTTCACATAGCGCGGCGTCACATTGGACGTGAAGGCCAGCAGCTTCCCGGTGCCATGCACCCGCACCACGCCCGCGCCGACACCCGGCGCGACCACCGTATCCGCGCCCACCTGGGCATCATATTGCTCATAGACCCAGGCCTTGTGGGCATAGCTGGGCGACCCGATCAGCGCCTTCAGCGCCGCAATCGGGGTGATTGCCGGAACCTGCGGCAACGGCGCCGGGGCAGGGGAGGGAACCCAGGGCCGGTCATATTCCGGCGCAGAAGACGACAGCTTCGACAGCGGAATATCCGCCTTCACCTCGTTGCCATGCAGGATCAGGAAGCGGTCTTCCGGGATCGTCTCGCCGACGATGGCAAAGTCGAGGTCCCATTTCACGAAGATCGCCCGCGCCTCGGCCTCAAGCTCGGGCTTCAGCACCATGAGCATCCGCTCCTGGCTTTCGGACAGCATCATCTCGTAGGCGGTCATGTGGGTTTCGCGCTGCGGCACGTCATCGAGTTGCAGCTTGATGCCAAGCCCGCCCTTGTCGCCCATCTCCACCGCCGAACAGGTTAGGCCCGCCGCCCCCATGTCCTGAATCGAGATCACCGCGCCACTGGCCATCAGCTCCAGACAGGCTTCCAGCAGGCGCTTTTCGGTGAAGGGGTCGCCGACCTGCACCGTGGGGCGCTTTTCCTCGATGGTGTCGTCGAACCCGGCGCTGGCCATCGTCGCCCCGCCCACCCCGTCGCGCCCGGTCTTGGCCCCGAGATAGACCACCGGCATCCCGACGCCCGAGGCCGCCGAGTAAAAGATCTTGTCGGCATCGGCCAAACCGGCAGCAAAAGCGTTGACCAGGCAGTTGCCGTTGTAGCTGCGGTGAAACCGCACCTCGCCGCCCACCGTCGGCACACCAAAGGCATTGCCATAGGACCCGACGCCCTCGACCACACCCTTCACCAGATGCGCGGTCTTCGGATGCGACGGCAGCCCGAAACTGAGAGCATTCATCGCCGCAATCGGCCGCGCGCCCATGGTGAACACATCGCGCAGAATGCCGCCCACGCCGGTCGCAGCACCCTGATGCGGCTCGATGTAAGAGGGGTGGTTGTGGCTCTCCATCTTGAAGACCACCGCCTGCCCGTCGCCGATGTCGACAACCCCGGCATTCTCCCCCGGTCCGCAGATCACTTGCCGCCCCGTGGTCGGCAGCTTCTTCAGATGGATTTTCGACGATTTGTAGGAACAATGCTCGTTCCACATCGCCGAGAAGATGCCCAACTCGGTGAAACTTGGCTGCCGCCCCAGAATACCCAGCAGACGGTCCCATTCATCGGGCTTGATCCCGTGGCTGGCGACGAGGTCAGGCGTGATGGCGGGTTCTTGCATGGCATCCCCTCTGGCGGCTTGGCCCGCCTCATAAGGGAAAGGACGGCCAAGGGCAAACCACCCCGCCGGGCCAGCCTCGAATTATTTTCACCCTTCGCAACCCCGATGTCGAAATCCCTGCGCCCCGCCCGTCCTTGCTTTAGGATCGTGCGCAATTCCGCCTGCGACCGCATCAAGGACCGACGCCATGAAATACATGTGCCTGATCTACACCGACCCCGCGCTGACCCCGCCGATGGGCGAGAAGATGAATGAAGCCTACTTCGACCTGAACCGCCGGCTGAAGGCGGCGGGCGTCATGGTGACGGGCGATGCCTTGCAACCCGCAACCACCGCCACCAGCGTCCGGTCGCGCGGCGGGAAAGTGGAAACCATGGATGGCCCCTTTGCGGAAACCCGCGAGCATCTGGGCGGCTACTACATTCTCGACTGCCCTGACCTTGACCAGGCGTTGCACTGGGCTGCGCAGATTCCCGGCGCGACCTATGGCACGGTCGAGGTGCGGCCGCTCGTCGTCTTCGGATGATCCAGGACCGGCTGGCGCAGGTGATGCAAGCTGATCGGGGGCGGTGTCTTGCCGCCCTCGTCGCGCGCACCGGCGATTTCCAGCGCGCCGAGGACGCCCTGCAAGAGGCCGCCGCCTCGGCGCTGGTGCATTGGGGCAGGGCAGGGGTGCCCGCCAGCCCGACCGGCTGGCTTCTCCGCGCTGCGTTGCGGAAGGCCATCGACGGCTACCGGCGTGACGCCTCGGCCCAGCGGCACCGCGCTGCGATGGAGGCGCTGGCGGTCGAGGAAGCCGCCGCGCCCGACCCGGAAGCCATCCCCGATGATCGTCTGCGCCTGATCTTCACCTGCTGCCATCCGGCGCTGGAAGAAAAGACCCGCATCGCGCTGACCCTGCGCTCCCTGTGTGGCCTGACCACCGCGCAGGTCGCCGCCGTCTTCCTGGATGCCGAGCCAACGATGGGCCAGCGTCTGTCGCGCGCCAGGGCCAAGATTGCCGCCGCCCGGATTCCGTTCGTTCTCCCAAGGCCCGAGGACCTGCCCGACCGGCTGAATTCGGTCCTGACCACGGTCTACCTGATCTTCACCGCTGGCTATGCCCAAGGCCCGCAAACCGGCAGCGATCTCTGTGCCGAGGCGATCTTTCTGGCGCGGTTGCTGGCCCAGCTTGCCCCCGACGAGCCCGAGGTCGAGGCAGCTTTGGCGCTCCTCCTCCTCACCCATGCCCGCGCGCAGGCCCGCACCGGGGCTGACGGCCAGACCCTGCCGCCCGCCCGGCAGGACCGCAGGCTCTGGGATCCGGCGCTTCTGGGCGAGGGGGAGGCACTTCTCGATCAAGCCGTCGCCCGCCGCAAACCCGGTCCTTTCCAGCTCAAGGCCGCGATTGCCGCATTGCATTGTGCCGAAGACGGTCCCGACTGGCCGCAGATCGCCGCGCTTTACGCCCGCCTGCAGGATTTCGAGCCGACCCCGGTGGTCGCGCTCAACCATGCCGTCGCCCTGGCCGAGGCCGGACATCCCGCCATGGCGCTGGCGCTGGTTCAGCGGCTCTCCGCCGAGCTGGCCGATTATCAGCCCTTCCACGCCGTCCAGGCCGACCTTCTGGTACGCACCGGGCAGTTCCCGGACGCCCGCCGCGCCTATGCGACGGCCATCCGCCTTGCCGCTTCAGGCGCCGACCGGGCCTTCCTTCAGGCCCGCCTTGCGGCGCTTGAGTAAAAAAAAGGCCGAGCTTCCGCTCGGCCAAGTCCAACAGGGAGGTACGAAGGGGCAAGAGCCAGGCTCATCACCGCTTCGAGGCTTGAGATAGTGCCCCATGCTTGCGCAAACAAGTCTGGAATGCCCGACGTTTGGGCATTGCCGCTATGCAGATGCTGCATGGCAGCATTTCAGGCCGCCGCATCCTCGGCCTGGCGGCGGCGGAAGGTCATGATTTCCTCGGTCACGAAGTCCCGGAAGGCCGCCACCCGCTTGGAATGCCGCAGCTCTTCGGGATAGGCCAGGAAGACCGGCACCTCGCCGCTTTGCACATCCGGCAGCACGCGGACCAGATTGGGGAAGTCGTCGGTCAGATAGTCCGGCAGCACCCCGATCCCCAGATGGTTCAGCACCGCCTGCAGCACGCCGAAATAGTTGTTCACCGTCAGGGTCGACGGAATGTCATGCGTCATCAGTTCCGCCACAAGATTGGCCCCCGCCGCCACCTGCGGCGTGCCTGCATGCTGCGCGATCAGCCGGTGGCTGCTGAAATCATCCATCGTCTCCGGCGTGCCATGTGCCGCCAGATACTCCGGCGTCGCGAAAAGCTGCATGCGGATCTGCATCAGCCGCTTGCGGATCAGATCGGCCTGGCTTGGCTCCTTCATCCGGATCGCCACATCCGCCTCGCGCATCGGCAGGTCCAGGACCCGCTCCTCCAGCATCAGGTCGATCTTCAGCGCCGGGTATTTCTCGTACAGGCGCGCCAGCCGCGGCGCCAGCCACAGCGTCCCGAACCCCATCGTCGTCGTGACCCGCAACTCGCCGAAAACCTCGTCCTCGCTGTCCCTGATCCGCGCCGCCGTCGCATCCAGCCGCCGCACCATCTGCTGCGTCGCGTCGAACAGCAGTTCGCCCTGCTCGGTCAGGATCAACCCCCGCGCATGCCGGTGGAACAGCGTGACCGCCAGGCTTTCCTCCAGTGCCCGGATCTGCCGGCTGACCGCCGATTGCGACAGGTGCAGCACTTCCCCCGCATGGGTCAGGCTGCCCTTCTCCGCCACTGCGTGAAAGATCCTCAGCTTGTCCCAATCCATCTGTCGCCCTCTTTCAAACCCGAAGCACATTAACACGAGCCATGCTTCTGGTGAAAACCTGTTCTGATGTAAATGCCGTGACTGGGCGAAAAATCCTGCGCTGGTGTCGCAGGTCTTCCGAAACCGAGCCGCTCTGCCTATGATGTGACGGACAAGCGGGCAGGATGACCCGCAGGCAGGCGAAAAGGGCAAGACATGGCGGTCGGAATCTTCGATTCGGGTCTGGGCGGTCTGACGGTTCTGGATGCCGTCGCGCGGCGCCTTCCCGATACCCCCTTCGTCTATTACGGCGACAATGCCCATGCCCCCTATGGCGTCCGCACCGCAGATGACATCTTCGCCCTGACCTGCGCCGCCACCGAACGGCTTTGGGCCGAAGGTTGCGATCTGGTGATCCTCGCCTGCAACACCGCCTCGGCCGCAGCACTCAAGCGGATGCAGGAAACCTGGGTTCCCGCCGACAAGCGCGTCCTTGGCGTCTTCGTGCCCCTGATCGAGGCGCTGACCGAACGGCAATGGGGCGACAACTCCCCCCCGCGCGAAGTCGCCGTGAAGCACGTCGCCCTCTTCGCCACCCCCGCCACCGTCGCCTCCCGGGCCTTCCAGCGCGAGCTTGCCTTCCGCGCCATCGGCGTCGATGTCGAGGCGCAACCCTGCGGCGGCGTCGTCGACGCCATCGAACAGGGCGACGAGATCCTGGCCGAAGCCCTGGTCCGCTCCCACGTCGAGGCCCTGAAGCGCCGGATGCCCAACCCCGAGGCCGCGATCCTTGGCTGCACGCATTACCCCTTGATGGAAAAGGTCTTCGCCGATGCCTTGGGGCAGGGGGTCAAGGTCTATTCCCAGGCGAACCTCGTTGCCGAAAGCCTGGCCGATTACCTGACCCGCCGCCCCGAATTCCTTGGCTCCGGCACCCAGTCGAAGTTCCTGACCACCGGCGACCCGGCCTCTGTCTCGAACAAGGCCACGCAATTCCTACGCCGGAAGATCACGTTCGAGGCCGTGTGACTCTTCGGCACCCCGGCGAAGCGATGGGTTGCACTCACCCTGCGCCCAAGTGACTCCGTCGGTCGGACAGTTCCATTCTTCATGCTTTCGACACTGGCTGGTCGTAGGGTAGGCGAAATCCACCAGCCCTGTGACCTTGACAATTTTCTGTAGTAACATTAAATGGACATCGCGTTCGACGAAACCAAACGACAGGACACGCTCAGCCGAAGGGGCTTGGATATGGCCGAGGCTGGGCTGGTCTTTGCAGGCCCGACAATCACCTTTCCAGATGTCCGAAATGACTACGGCGAAACTCGGAATCTGACCGTGGGGTATTTGCGGGGCAGAATGGTATCGTCTGCTGGACAGCCCGAGGAATGGCATGCCGGATCATCAGCATGAGGAAAACCAATGAACGCGAAACCCGGTCTTATCGAGGATCCTTCGGAATCGGAACCAGATGACGATATCCCAGACCTTTCAACGCCGGAATGGGTGGCAAGGTTTGCCAAGGCCAAGCTCCAGCGCGGTCGCCCTCTTGCAGCAGCGCCGAAAGTCTCCACCACCATCCGTCTGGACCCCGCTGTAATCGCGTATTTCAAGGCCGAAGGCCCCGGCTGGCAGTCCCGCATCAACGAGGCGCTAAGGAAAGCCGCAGGCCTGTGATCCCGCTCCCCGACTATCGCGCCGCCCGTCTTGCGGCCCTCACCGCCCCCGACGGCTGGCTGAACCTTGTCGCCCGGATCGAGCTTGCCCCCGGCACTTACCCCGTGGGTGCCGCGCAGGAGGTGCAGCTCCCCTCCGGTCCCGATTTCCTCGGCACTCTGGACCTGACCGACGCCGGTGCAACTTTTTCCCGGACGGGCGAAGCCCCGCAACCCTTCCAGCCGGTCGCCGACGCCTTCCCGCAACTTCGCGTCGATCCCTTCCTGCTGGAAATCCACACCGTCGACGGCATCCCGGCCCTCCGCGTGCGCGACCTGACGCAGACCCCGAGCGCTGACCTGCGCTATTACCCCGATGACCCAGCCTGGACGATCCGGGCAAAATGGGAAAGCCTTGCCCCGGAAGCTGCTGAAATCACCATGAAAGACGGCTCAACGGCTGCCGTGACCGTAACCCACCGCGCCACGTTCCAGCATCAGGGCAAAACCATCACCCTGACGCCGACGCACTGGAAATCCGGCAAGCCGATGTTTGTCTTTCGGGACAAGACAGCGGGCGAAACCTACCCCGCCTGCCGCTTCCTCTTCGGCGAAGACCCGACGGAAACCGGGATCACCCTCGACTTCAACCGCGCCTTCTCGCCGCCCTGCGCCTTCACCGACTTCGCGATCTGCCCCTTGCCGCCGCCCGGCAACATCCTGCCCTTCCGCATCGAAGCCGGAGAGCTGGCCCCCTGACAGCGGGCCATGACATAAACCAAATGTAGGTCGGGGCCTGCCCCGACTCTCCCGGATCACCCCCGCATCGCGCCATAGGCAAAGCGATAGGCCAACGCCACGCCGCCCGCACCGCCGATCACGTTGCCCAGCGTCACCCAGAACAGGTTCCCCGCGACTCCTGCCAAAGGGGCTTCGGCCCCGGCCCATAATCCTGCCGGAAACAGGAACATGTTCGCCACCGAATGCTCCAGCCCCAGCGTCACGAAGGCGGCAACCGGCCAGAGCACGCCCAGGATCTTGTCCGTCGCGGTCCGCGCCGCAAAACTCAGCCAGACGGCAAGGCACACAAGCGCATTGCACAAGGCCCCCCGCACGAAAGCCTCCAACGGCGGCAGCCCGGCCTTTGCGGTCGCGGCCTTCGCAGCTACCGCCCCCATCGGCCCATCCAGCAGCCCCGACAACCCGAAGGCCAGTGCCAGCCCGACCGCGCCGACCAGATTGCCGACATAGACGATCCCCCAGTTCCGCAAAAGCGCGCCCAGTGTGATCCGCCGGTCCACCACCGCCATCACCATGAGCGCGTTGCCGGTGAACAGCTCCGCCCCGCCCACAACGACAAGGATCAGCCCCAGCGCAAAGGCTGCGCCGCCCAGCACGCGCTGCGGACCGAAGCCCGGGTCGGGGTCGGCCCCGACCATGGCCATGCACCAGAAGGCCGCGCCGAAACCGATGAAGGCCCCCGCCAGCATGGCAAGTGTCGCCATGCGGTGAAAAGGCAGCGCCGCCTTTGCAACGCCTGCGGTTTCAATCAGTGCCGCGATCTCGGCGGGCTTGTAGGCGTCATGGGTCTCAACGGACATTCGGGCCTCCCTTCGGGCGCAGAATAGCCGCTTGCGGCCTCCAGCAAAGCAAAAAGGCACGCCCTGCGACGTGCCTTTCCAAAGCTTTCCAAATTCTTAACATCCGCGACTTAGCCTTTGATTTTCAAAGGAAAGTCCAAAATGTCCACCGTGGACACTCAGTCCTTGGCGCGCTCGACATAGCTGTCGTCATCGGTGTTGATCACGATCCGGACCCCCGGTCCGATATGGGGGGGAACCATGACCCGCAGCCCGTTCTGGACCGTCGCCGGCTTGTAGGACGACGAGGCCGTCTGCCCCTTCGTGACCGGCTCGGTCTCGATGATTTCGACGGTGATCTTCTGCGGCACTTCCATCGCGATCGGAACCCCGTCGAAGGTCTTCACATAGCAGCGCATGCCTTCCTGCAGGTAGGGCTTGTTCGACCCCAGGATATCCTCGGTGACGACAACCTGCTCGTAGGTGGTCGGCTCCATGAAGTGAAAGCCTTCGCCGTCCTCGTAGAGGAAGTCATATTCCCGCTCGTCGACGGTGGCTTTTTCCACCATCTCGGTCGTCCGCCAGCGTTCCGAAACCTTCGTTCCGTCCGAAATCCGGCGCATGTCGACGGAGGTGGTGGGGGTCCCCTTGCCGGGGTGGAAGTTCGAGGCGGTCAGAACGACGTAGAGCCTGCCGTCCATCTCGACGACGTTGCCCTTGCGCAAGCTGGAGGCGATGACTTTCAAAGGTCGGGTCCTTGTTATATCGGGGGGCCGGTCCCCCTGGACCAACCTTTGCCCGCGCCCTAACCTATCCAGACCGGAATTTCCAGATGAATCCCTCGTCTTCCTGGTGGAGCCCACGCCGCCACGCCGACCGCCGTCCGCTCCTGCTGGCCCGCAACCGCATCCAGGCGGCGATCCGGGGTTGGCTGACAGGGGAAGGTTTCACCGAGGTCGACCCGACGGCGCTGGCGATCTCGCCCGGCAACGAGGCGCATCTGCACGGGTTCGCGACCGAGGCCATCGGCAACGACGGGCTGCCACGGGCGATGTATCTGCACACCTCCCCCGAGTTCGCGATGAAGAAGCTGCTCGCGGCAGGGGAGACGCGGATCCACGCCTTCAGCCATGTCTGGCGGAACCGGGAGCGGGGGGCGCTGCACTCGCCTGAGTTCACGATGCTGGAATGGTATCGGG
>JAGPEG010000087.1 GCA_018057165.1 Tabrizicola sp. | reverse complement strand
GACGGGGACCTTCACCGCCTTCACCACCGCCTCGATCAGCGTCAGCGCAAGGTCGAGGTCGCGCAGAAGCGCCGAACCGCAGAGGCCGGTCGTCACCCGCTTCGACGGGCACCCCATGTTGATGTCGATGACCTTGGCGCCCTGCCCTTCGACAAGCCTGGCCCCTTCGGCCATCCAGTAGGGATCGCGACCGGCAAGCTGGACGCTGGTCGCCTGTTCGCCAAGGCCCAGTTCGGCCCGCGCGCGGGCTTCGGGTTGGGCGCGGACGATTTCGGCGCTGGCGACCATCTCGCTGACGACGAGGCCCGCGCCGAACCGGGCGACGAGCCTGCGGAACGGCAGATCGGTGATTCCGGCAAGGGGGGCCAGAAAGACCGGCGGGGTCAGCGTCAGCGGGCCGAGGGGAACGGGCAAAGGCTGATCCTTGTCAGAGTTGGGTCCGTGCTACCCTGCGGCGGGGGGTCGCTCCAAGGCAGTACGGGGGGATTATGACTGAAAAACATGCGATGCACAAATTTTGGGCAGTCACACGGGGAAAGCGCCAGATTGTCATGCAGGTCGGGCTGGATTAGGCAGGGGCGTGGGAGGGTGCCATGCAGACAGCCGTCATCATCGTCGCCGCCGGACGCGGCAGCCGCGCGGGCGGCGAGGTTGCGAAGCAATGGCAGCTTCTGGCGGGCAAGCCGGTGCTGGCACATACGCTGGCGGCCTTCGCGGGAATGCGGGTGGTGCTGGTGATCCATCCCGACGACCGGGCGCGGGCCGAGGCTCTGGGGGTTCCGCTGGTGGAAGGCGGGGCGACACGCGATGCCTCGGTGCTGGCGGGTCTGAGGGCGCTGGAAGGCTCCGGGGTCGAGGCGGTGCTGATCCATGATGGCGCGCGGCCCCTGGTCAGCCGGGCCCTGATCGGGCGGCTGGTGGCGGCGCTGGCCCGGCATCAGGGTGCGGCCCCTGCCCTGCCGGTGACGGATGCGCTGTGGCGCGGTTCGGATGGTCTGGTGGCGGGCACGGTGGACCGGGCGGGGCTGTGGCGGGCGCAGACGCCGCAGGCCTTCCGCTTCGCCCCCATTCTGGCGGCCCATCTTGCGCATCCGGGCGGGGCGCTGGACGATGTCGAGGTGGCGCGGGCGGCGGGGCTTGACGTGGTGATCGTCGAGGGCGAGGAGAGCAATCTGAAGCTGACCTATCCCGGCGATTTCGTCCGGGCCGAGGCGATCCTGAAGGGGCAAGGCATGGATGTGCGGTTGGGGAACGGCTATGACGTGCATGCCTTCTGCGAAGGAGATCACGTCTGGCTGTGCGGGGTGAAACTGCCGCACGGGCGCGGGCTGCTGGGCCATTCCGACGCTGACGTGGGGATGCATGCGCTGACCGATGCGATCTACGGCGCGCTGGCCGAGGGCGATATCGGGCGACACTTCCCCCCTTCTGATCCGCAATGGAAGGGTGCAGCGAGCCATGTCTTTCTGGCCCATGCCATCGGATTGGCGGCGGACCGCGGCTACCGGCTTGGGAACTGTGATGTGACGCTGGTCTGCGAGCGCCCGAAGATCGGCCCGCATGCCGTTGCGATGCAACAGGAATTGGCGCGGATCATGGGGGTGGATGTCGGTCGGGTCTCGGTCAAGGCGACGACTTCGGAACGGCTGGGCTTCACCGGGCGCGAGGAAGGCATCGCGGCGATTGCCACGGCAACTCTAGTGAGGGAATAGACGTTTGTTTGATCTCCTAATCAGCGGCATTGTGATTGGGGTCACAATTGCTGTGACCCTTTGGGCAATCGCGAACCAAAGGTCTCTAAGGGATCGCTTTCGACAGTTCAGGGTAGCAAGAAGACCGTTGCTCTCGCTACAATCGGAAGCAAGTGCTCCGCCCAACGCTAGTGACGATTTCGTCAGAAGTGGCTCAGTGGGCCAGATCGCCACCTTCTTCGGCGCGGGCTTCCTGCGGCCTGCGAGCGGCACTTGGGCCTCGGCGATCACCGTGGCGCTGGCGGTCGGGGCCTACCAGGCGGGCTGGGCGCTGGCGGTTCCCGCAGGGTTCGTAGTGGCAACCGTCCTCGGTTTCTGGGCCGTACCGCCCTATCTGCGCGCGACGCGGGGCGAGGACCCTTCGGAAGTGGTGATCGACGAGGTTGCGGGGCAACTTCTGGCGCTAAGCTTCACGGTGATCCCGCTCTGGCGGCATGAGGTGCCGGACCTTCTCACCGGGGCCTGGCCGGGCTGGGTGGTGCCCTTCGTCCTGTTTCGCCTCTTCGACATCTGGAAACCCTGGCTGGTAGGCCGCGCCGACCGGCGGGGCGATGCGGCAGGGGTGATGCTGGACGACCTCTGGGCCGGGCTTTTCGCCGGGATCGGCTCGGTCGCGTTGGCGGGGGTCTGGCACGGGCTGGTGCAGCCGTGGCTGGGGTAAGCGTTCCCGACCTGCTGGCGCGAGCGCGTGGCCGGGGCCTGCGGATCGCCACGGCGGAAAGCTGCACCGGCGGGATGGTCGCCGTGGCGCTGACCGATGTGGCCGGGTCATCGGACGTGTTCGAGCGCGGCTTCGTCACCTATTCCAACGCCGCGAAGATCGAGGTGCTGGGCGTCGGGCCCGAGACACTGGAGGCGCATGGCGCGGTGTCGGAGGCGGTCGCGCGCGAGATGGCCGAGGGGGCGTTGGCCCGTTCGCGCGCCGATCTCGCAGTGTCGATCACCGGGATCGCGGGACCGGGCGGGTCGGAGTTCAAGCCGGAGGGCCGGGTCTGTTTCGGCGTCGCGCGCAAGGGCCGGGAAACGCGGGTCGAGACGGTGGAGTTTGGCGCACGGGGCCGGGCCGGCGTGCGCGAGGCTGCGATGCGGCACGCGCTGGAAATGCTGGCCGGGGCGATGGAGTGATCCTTACGGATTCGCCTGGAAGAAGCGCAGGATTTCGGTGTTGGCGTCGATCTCCTGCGTCTTGCCCTCACCCATCCGCGCCTTGCGCCCGCCGGGCCAGTGATGCGCGCCGCCCTCGACCGTCATCAGCCGCAGGATCACCCGTCCGCCCTTCTGGTAATCGGTGACACTGACCGAAGTGCCGTCGTCCCTGCGGTCGATGGTGCGGGCGGTTTCGGCCAGAACGCCACCCCAGGGCGCAAGGAATGCCTTCACCACGGAATCGACCGAGGCAAAGTCGGTGCGGGTGTGGCTGTTGGTGCCCTGCCCGCCCTCATAGGGGACATTGGTGTCGGCGGTGCCATGGATGATCAGCGCAGGCACCTTGCCTTGCACGCGGATACGGGAGGTGTCCAT
This sequence comes from Tabrizicola sp., assembly GCA_018057165.1. Lineage (GTDB taxonomy): Bacteria > Pseudomonadota > Alphaproteobacteria > Rhodobacterales > Rhodobacteraceae > Tabrizicola. The sequence continues at coordinate 9,669 of JAGPEG010000087.1, read as the reverse complement.
CGTGCCAGAGACGCCCGCCACGGCACGGACAAGCTCCGGGTTCCGTGCGGCGAAGGTCTCGGCCAGGATCGCGCCGTTCGACATGCCGGTCAGGTAGACCCTGTGGTCGTCGATGCCGAAGCGGTCGGCGGCGTCCTTGATAACCGCCTTCAGGAATTTCCCGTCATCGACGCCTGTCCGTGCCGCATAACCGCAGCAATAGCCGCCGTTCCAGGTCAGAAGCCTTTCGCCGCGCCGCCCGCTGCCCGCCGGGAAGGCGACGGCGAACCCCGCGCGGCTGGCGGCGCGGGCGAGGCCCGAGGCGCGGGCGAACTGGTCGGGGTCGCCGCCGCCACCGTGCAGGGCAAGGATCAGGGGCGCGCCCCTGGGGTCGGCGGGAAGGGCTATCTCGTACCAGCGGTCGCCGAGACGGACGGTCTCGGCACCGGCGGGCACGGCCAGCAGCAGGGCGATCAGCAGGGCAAGCTTGCGCATCGGGTTTCCTCCGGGTGGGTCGTGGAGGCTTCACGCCGTCGCAAGGGGTTTCCGTCGCGTCAGATCGGTCCCGGCCCATACAACTCCGCCGCCCGCCGCTCGAAGGCGCGGACGATGCGCTGCATGGCCTCGTTGAACACCACGCCGATGATGCCTTGCAGGATCGCGTTGCGGAATTCGAAGTCGACATGGAAATCGACCTCGCAGCCCCCCGGAACGTCCCGGAATGCCCAGGTCGAGCGCAGGTGCCGGAAGGGACCGTCAAGATATTCGGTGTCGATCTTCCGGGCCTCGGGCCAGAGCGTGACCCGGCTGCCGAAGCGTTCGCGGAAGACCTTGAAGCTGATCACCAGATCCGCCTCCATCACCTCGCCCCCTTCGGCGATGGGTGTGCGCGAGCGGATGCGGGCGGCGGAATTCCACGGCAGGAATTTCGGATAGGACGCCACATCGGCCACCAGATCGTACATCTGGCGGGCGGTATAGGGCAGGCGCCGGGTCTCGGAATGGCTGGGCATCGCGGTCCTTTTGACCCGAGATGTGGCCCGAGGCGCGCGCAAGATCAAGCGGGCGGCATGTCACGGCCTTTGCAACTGTGGCATTGGGCGCTAGGAAAGGGGCGCAGCAACTGGAAGCCTTCCATGTCCGACCGCCCCTATGTGATCGACCAGATGATCAGTGCCAAATCCATCGCCGCGCGGGTCGAGGCGCTGGCGCGCGAGATCACCGCGCATTTCCACGGCACCGACAAACTGGTCGTCGTGGGGCTTCTGCGCGGGTCCTTCGTCTTCATCGCCGACCTGGTGCGCGAGATCGAGCTGCCGGTCGAGGTGGATTTCCTGGAAGCCTCCAGCTACGGCAATTCCATGCATTCCAGCCGCGAAGTGCGCATCCTGAAGGACCTGCGCGGCGAGATTGCGGGGCGGGATGTGCTTTTGGTCGAGGATATCGTCGATACCGGCTTCACCCTCCACCATGTCATCCACCTCTTGCAGGCGCGCGAACCGAAACGACTGAAGGTCTGTGCCCTTCTGGACAAGCCCACACGGCGGGAGGTGCCGGTCAAGGCGGACTGGACCGGCTTCGAGATTCCGGACGAATTCGTCGTGGGCTACGGCATCGACTTCGCGCAACGGAACCGCAACCTGCCCTACATCGGCAAGGTCCGGTTCACCGAAGCGCAATGAACCAGCTGCACTGGCTTCTGCGCGCGAAACGCTGGGTGCAGAATCCACCGTCGCCGGGGCGGGTGAAGCTGGTCTTCGCGGTGATTGCGATCTGCCTGATGGTCGTGGGAATCGAGCATTTCATCGGCTGGCCGGACTGGATGACGGTCGACCGCCTGCGCCAGAAACCGTGATTGGACGCAGGCGGATGGTCGGATAGGTTCGCCGAAAGGTTGTGAAAGCGGAGTGTTGCAATGCGGGTCATGCGCTGGCTGGTCGTTCTGGGATTGGTCGCGGCCGGGGGGCTTTATGTCATGGCCCGCCCGAAATCGCTGGCGGCTGCAGCGGTGGCCGACCTCAAGGGCGACGCGGTGCATGGCGAGCAGGTGTTCTGGGCCGCGGGCTGCGCATCCTGCCACATGGCCCCGGATGCGACAGGCGGGGCCGAGCTGGTGTTGTCGGGCGGGCAGCGTTTCCCCTCGGACTTCGGCACCTTCATTGCTCCGAACATCAGCCAGGACCCTGACCATGGCATCGGCAAATGGTCGATGCTGGACCTGGCGAATGCGATCACCCGCGGCGTCAGTCCCAAGGGGGAACATTACTACCCTGCCCTGCCCTATGCATCCTACGCCAGAATGGAGATGCAGGATGTGGCGGACCTCTACGCCTTCCTGAAGACCCTGCCGGCCGACCCGACCCCAAGCCAGCCGCATGAGCTGGGCTTCCCCTTCTCGATCCGGGACTCGATCGGGGTCTGGAAACTGATGTTCCTGTCGGATGACTGGGCGTTGCCGGGGAACCTGACGCCGACCGCCACGCGGGGCCGCTATATCGCCGAGGCCATGGCGCATTGCGGCGAATGCCACACGCCGCGCAACATCCTGGGCGGCCTCGACCTTTCGCGCTGGCTGGGCGGCGCACCGAACCCCTCGGGCCAGGGCCGCATCCCGAACATCACGCCGGCAAAGCTGGGCTGGACGGCGGCGGACATCGTGCAATACCTGAGCACCGGCTTCACGCCCGAGTATGACAGCGTCGGCGGCCACATGGCGCATGTGGTGGAGAACATGGCGCGTCTGCCGGAAAGCGACCGGCTGGCGGTGGCGGAATACCTGCTGGCGGTGCCGAACGTGCAATGACGGGTTTTCGCCGACTTCCGGACCGATCGGCAGGACTTCGCCATAAACCAGAGACATAGGCGCCCGGCATACACCAGTTGTACTATTGCCGGGCCACCCACCCTGCGGTTGCCTGAACCCGGTTCATGCAGGGAGATTCACATGAGACGCATGTTTCTGGTTGCAGCGGCTGGCGCGACGCTCGCGTCGGGCGTGTTCGCGGAAGTGGAAGACCCGTTTGCCGATGCCGTCGAGCAGCGGCACGGGCTGATGCTGCAGATGGCGACCGATCTTGGCAAGGTCGGCGCCATGGCAAAGGAAGAAGCGCCCTACGACGCGGCAGTGGCGGGCAAGGCGGCGGCGAACATCGCGGCCATCGCCTCGACCTTAAGCATGGACCAGTTCCCGGCGGGGTCGGAATACCAGAAATCGACCGACAGCTTCGCGCTGCCCGCAATCTGGGAGAAGCCGGATGATTTCCTGCAGAAGATTGCCGACCTGAACACGGCAGCGGCGCCGTTCCAGACTGCGGCGAGCACCGATCTTGCCAGCCTGAAGACCGGGATGGAGGGTATCGGCGCGGCTTGCGGGGCCTGTCACAAGGTCTATCGCCAGCCAGAGGAATAGGGGTTCTTGACGAGTGGCATCTGGTGGCGGGCGGGGATCTTCCCCGCCCGTTTCCCTTTGTCGCCAGAAAGGCACGCCCCACAAGATATTGATGATCATGGCTTTCCCGACCCGCGAATATGCTATATGATTGAAAAAAACACGAGCAGAACGGAACCTTCACATGACCAAATTCCTTGTCCCCGCGATTCTCGCACTGACCGCCCTTCCCGCCGCCGCTCAGGATGCCAACGGGCTGTCCTTCGGCGGCGAGGTGAAGCTGGAATATGTCGATGCCGGTTCGCATCTCTGGGCGCTTGACGGCGATGTCGCGATGAGCTGGCGGTCGGGCGGCCTTCTGGGTTTCGACGCCTCGATCGATTCGACCTATCTTGATGGCGATGGCAGCAGCGACGACCTGACGAACATCTGGGCCGCGCTGGTCCTGTCGACCGGGGTGGGCGAATTCGCCGTGGGCGCCCCGCGTCCGCTGGTCGACAGCATGCGCGTGATGCCGAAGTTTTCCTCTTCGCGCGTGCTGGACCTGGAAACCAGCTTCGTGCGCGGCCCGATCACCAGCCTGGCCAGCGCCGTGGACAATGGCATGACCCCCGGCGTCACCTGGAAGCAATCGTCGGGCAACCTGACCTTCGGTGCGGGCTACCACCACCTGAACGACGGTGCCAATGCCGATATCCTGGAAGGCGTGATGCGCTACCAGACCGGGGCGACAACATTCTTCATCTCGGGCGAATTCGGCGAGACTGATGGCCCGAACCTGACCATCCTCGAGATCGGCGGGCTCCATGACGCAGACCGCTTCGATCTGGGCGCGGCCTTCTCGAAAATCGACGCGGGCGAAACCCGGCACACGCTGCGGCTTTACGGCAGTTTCGACGTGATGCCGTCGCTGACGCTGCGCGGCGATGCGCTGATGATCCAGGATTCCAGCGACATCTATTCGCTGTCGGCGATCTACAGCATGGACAGTGGCCTTTTCGTCGAAGGTGGCGGCAGCAAGATCACCGGATCGGACGAGATCTACGACATCGGCGTCGGCTTCAAGTTCTGAGGCTGACCCCAAGACCGGAAGGGCCGCCCCTGGGGCGGCCCTTTTGCGTTTCAGCCCCTGCCCGCCTGCCGCGCCGCGCGCATCCGGGAGAAGTCGTCGCCCGCGTGATAGCTTGACCGGGTCAGCGGCGTGGCCGAGACCATCAGGAACCGCTTGCCCCAGGCCGCCGTCTCATAGGCCTTGAACTCGTCGGGGGTGACGAAGCGGTCGATCCGGTGGTGCTTGGAGGTCGGTTGCAGATACTGGCCGACGGTCAGGAAATCCACATCCGCGCTGCGCATGTCGTCCATCACCTGCAACACGGCCTGCCGGGTTTCGCCAAGGCCCACCATGATGCCGGATTTGGTGAACATCAACGGGTCCAGCTCTTTCACCCGCTGCAAAAGCCGCAGGGAGTGGAAGTAGCGCGCGCCGGGGCGGACTTCGTGATACAGGCCGGGCACGGTTTCTAGGTTGTGGTTGAAGACATCGGGACGCGCCTCGACCACCTTTTCCAGCGCCGAGGGGGGACATCTCAGGAAGTCGGGCGTCAGGACCTCGATCGTGGTGCCGGGCGAGCGGTGGCGGATCGCACGGATGGTCTGGGCGAAATGCTCGGCCCCGCCATCGTCAAGGTCGTCGCGGTCGACAGAGGTGACGACGACATGGGTCAGGCCCAGTTCGGCCACCGCATGCGCCACCCGGCCCGGCTCGAAGGCGTCCAGCGTCTGCGGCTTGCCGGTCGCGACGTTGCAGAAGGTGCAGCCGCGGGTACAGATTTCTCCCATGATCATCATGGTGGCATGACCCTGCCCCCAGCATTCGCCGACATTGGGGCAACCCGCTTCTTCGCAGACGGTCACGAGCTTCTTTTCCCGCAGGATGTCGCGGGTCTTCTTGTAGCCCTCGGACGTCGGGGCCTTGACCCGGATCCAGGCGGGTTTCTTCGGCTGGGCATTGTCCGGCCGATGTGCCTTTTCGGGGTGACGTTCTTCGGGAAGCTTGAGGTCGCGCACGGAAATTTCCCCCTGACCGCTTGGCTGCCCCTCAGATAAGCCGCTTTTGCGCCCAAGGCAACGAGAGGCATCCGCCGCGCCCCCTTGCAAGCCCTGCATTGCAGACAGCGCGCCGCCCTTGCGGCAGGTGCGCCATCCGGGGAGGGGGAAGCCCCGGAGAAAGGGGGGTGCCCATTTCGGCATCCCCCTTTCGTTTGCGGGGTTTGATACGGATCAAGGTTCCGCCCTTGCCAGCCGGGCATCAGGGCCCCAAAGCGGGGGATGAGGATGACGGTGCCGGAACTGACGCTTGCCGTGCTGGCCTTGCTGCTGACGCCGGGGCCGACGAATTCGCTGATGCTGCTGGCGGGGGCCGAGCGGGGGTTGACCGGCGCGGCCCGGCTGATCCCGACCGAGCTTGCAGGCTATTTCCTCACCGTACTGCCCCTGGCGCTGGCGGGAACGACGGTACTGGCGGATCACCAGGGTTTTCGCAGCGGGCTGACATTGGCGGCGGCGGTCTGGGTGGCGGTGCTGGCGGTGAGGCTGTGGCGGATGCCGGGGCCGGGCAGCGCGGGGCGTTCCGTCGGGGCCCGCGCGCTGTTCGTGACCACCGCGCTGAACCCCAAGGCTCTGATCTTCGGGTTGGTGCTGCTCCCCTCACCCGACCGGCTGGCCGCGAACCTTGCGCTTTTCGCCGGGCTGGTCGTGCTGGTCGCCGTTTTCTGGGCCGGGATCGGCGCGGCGCTCAGAGCAGGCGGATCAGGCCAGCCGCGCGCGATTTGCGTCTTGCGGCGGCTGGCGTCGGTCTGGCTGGCGGCGATCTCGGTCATCCTGATCGCCAAGGGGGTCGGGGCCTAGCTTTGGGGCCTAGCCGATCAGCGGCCCGGACTTGCCGTAGGTCTCCTCATAGTGCCGCCGCAGGCGCATCAGCGCGATCCGCAGCACGATCTTGCCCGACCGCGCCGCCCAGCCCATGCGCTTTTCCGCGACCTCCAGCCCTTCGAGAAAGCAGCAGCAGCGCAACGCCACGTCGCCGAGGCCCGGCCCCAGGTCGCGCAGGGCGGCGGCAACGCGGGACCGGGCCGAGGACGGTCCTTCGCCCAGGCCGCTGTCGGGCTGGAAACCGCCCCGGTCGCCACCCGTCAGGAAGCGGTCCCAGTTCTGCGCCACGCGCGGGCCCATCTGCGCCAGTTCGAAATCCTCGCGCAGGCGTTCGGCGGCGGCGACCAGTTCCGGCTCGAGGAATGGCTTGCCGTCGCGATCCCGGCGGCGCCCCAGAAGGGCCACCGGGCTTTCCGCCAGATTATAGCGCAGCCGGCGGGGACCGACATCATCCAGCACCTCGCGCTCGCCCCAGACCCGGTGCTGTTCACCGAACGGGGTCGCCGCTTCGGCCATGCCGTGCCGACGGCGATCCTCCTCGTCCACCATCCGCTTCAGCGCCGCGCGGCCCGCCGAGGTGATCTCGTAAGTCGAGACCCGGCCCGGCTTGCGACATGCCACCCAATCCTTCAGAAGAAAGGCATGGGCGACCGAGCGGTCCAGCACGGCCGTGCGCAGGCTTTTGCCATCGGGAAGATCGCGGATCACCGCCGCCTTTTCCAGATCGGGGGCAATGGCCATCACCGCGCTGGGTTCGGCCAGGCGGCGAAGCACGCGCATGCCTTCGCGCAGAAGCGCCTGTTCGTCGCAGATCTCGGGTGTGTCGGCGGGGCCGCCAAGGCGCGGGTGGACAGACATGGGCTGGTCATCCTTTCGGGCTGGATCTTCGGAGTGGCGCAGGACGAAACGGGACATCGCCGAAAGCGCCTCGTCCATCAGCGGGTCCTCGCGACGGTTCTCGAACCGGCGTACCTGCCGCAGGATGGTCGAGGCATGCAGGCCTTCGCGCCGTGCCAGCGCCCGGAGCGATGTGCCTTCCTCGGTATGGTCAAGATAGTGGCGCACGGCAGCAGGAAGCCAGTCTGGCAGGATGGCAGCAGTCAGTTCTGGCAATTCAGTCGTCCCGTCCCTGTCCACAACCCGGGCTGCGTGAGGTCCAGCCTTGGACCATCACAACTTTGGGTTGAATTGATTACCTGTTCGTTAAACTTTCGGCTGCCACCGACAATTCGACGAAATTCTTAAACTCTTTGGTAACCAGCGCGCGGTCGAATCCTACGACACGCAACGCCAGGTTGTATTGCTTCAGGATGCGTCCGTCCAAGAACGGAGAATCCTGATGACCGACTGCCGCACCATGCTCGCCGCCCTGCGCCGCCCTCGCCTTCTGATGCGCGCGGCGCGCTTCGGGCTTGCGGAATACCGGCGCGACCGCGATCTGCGGCGCTATGTGGGTGGCACGGCCTCGCCCGAGGACACGGTCACATCGCTGATGTCGGTGGAAGCGCGGCTGGAGGCAACGCGGATTGCCGGGGACGCCACCTATTCCGTCGCCCGACACATCGAGGTGCTGATCGCGCTGCTGGCCGAGGCCCAGGTCCTGCGCCGGTTGGCCTGACAGCATCAAACCAGTGAAAAGGGGCGGCTTTCACCGCCCCTTTTGCGTATCTGGATCAAGCCCGCCTAGATGAAAGCGTCCGGCATTTCGGCCTTGCGGGTGGCAACGAAAGCCTCCAGCGCCTCGCGGGTGCCGGGGTCCATGTCCGGGGCCTGGTAGTCGGCGAGCTGTTTGCGCACCCGTTCGTTCGCCAGCGTCTGCGTGTCGCGGGCACCTTCCTCGGCCCAGGTCTCGAAGGGCTTGTAGTCCAGAAGGTCCGAGCGCCAGAACGCCGACTTGAAGTTCGCCTGGGTGTGGGCGCAGCCAAGGTAATGGCCGCCGGGGCCAACCTCGCGGATTGCGTCCATCGCCTGACCGTTGGTGTCCAGCGCCACGCCCTGCGCCAGATGGTGCAGCGTGCCAAGCTGGTCGGCGTCCATCACGAATTTCTCGTAAGAACTGACCAGCCCGCCTTCCAGCCAGCCGCAGGCATGCAGCATGAAGTTGACCCCGGCCAGAAGCGCCATGTTCAGGCTGTTCGCGGTTTCATAGGCCGCCTGCGCGTCCGGCAGTTTCGAGCCGCAGAACGACCCGCCGGAACGGTAGGGCAGCCCCAGCCGCCGCACCAGCTGCCCGGTGCCATAGGTGATATGCGCGGCTTCCGGCGTGCCGAAGGTCGGCGCGCCCGAGTTCATGTCGATGCTGGTGACAAAGGCCCCGGCGATCACCGGCGAACCCGGACGGACCAGCTGCGAATAGCTGACCCCCGCCAGGATTTCCGCCAGCACCTGCGTCAGCGTCCCCGCCACCGTCACCGGCGCCATCGCGCCCCCGACAATGAAGGGCGAGACGATGGAGGCCTGGTTCGCCTGAGCATAAACCTCCAGCGCGCCCATCATGATCCCGTCGAAGGTCATCGGCGAGTTGATGTTGATAAGGCTGGTCATCACCGTGTTCTGGTCGACGAAATCCGATCCGAACAGGATCTTCGACATCGCGACCGAATCCGCGGCCCGGCTGGGTTCGGTGACAGAGCCCATGTAGGGTTTGTCCGACAGCGTCATATGCGCCATCAGCATGTCGAGATGGCGCTTGTTCACCGGCACATCGGTCGGTTCGCAGACCGTGCCGCCGGAATGGTGCAGCCATTTCGACATGTAGCCCAGCTTCACGAAGTTCTGGAAATCCTCCAGCGTGGCATAGCGGCGGCCGCCTTCCATGTCGCGCACGAAGGGCGGGCCGTAGACCGGGGCCAGCACCAGGCTGCGCCCGCCGATCTCGACGTTGCGTTCCGGGTTCCGCGCGTGCTGGGTGAAAGTCTTCGGCGCGGTCGACACCAGCTTCCGCGCCAGGCCACGGGGAATATGCACCCGCTCGCCCCGCACGTCCGCCCCGGCCTCGCGCCAGCGTTGCAGCGCGGCGGGGTTTTCCACGAAATTGACGCCGATCTCTTCCAGCACCGTCTCGGCATTCGCCTCGATGATCTGCAGCGCCTCCTCGTTCAGGATCTCGAAGTTCGGGATGTTGCGCTCGATGTAGCGCGCGGTCTCGAAGCTGATCGCGGTGCGTTCCGCCCGACGGCTGGCCCCGCCCCCGCTTCTCGACCGCCGTCCTGCCACTTCGTTCATCTCAAACCTCCGCACTGCGTTTCCTGCCTTATGCCGCCAAACGGACGCGGACCGCCAATCGAAACCGTCCATTGCCTTCCAAAACCGACATGCGGCCCGGTCGCAAACGACATGCTCCGCGCGCGGGATACCTTGCACTCGCGCCC
>JAGPEG010000229.1 GCA_018057165.1 Tabrizicola sp. | reverse complement strand
GTGCCCGAAACGAAGGCCCAACCGTCCGCCACCACGGCGCGGGCATAGCCGATCCTGGGCTCCCAGGTCGATCCGGTGGAAAGGCGGGTGATCATGACGTGTCCCTCCAATGCGAAACGCCGCCCCAGGGAGGGGGCGGCGCCAATGCAGCGTCGGATCGGACCTCAGCCCGCCGCCGCCGGTTCCTTCTTCTTCGGCTCGGTGTGCACCAGAAGCGGCTTTGCCCCAGCGTTCACCGCTTCTTCGTTCACCACGACCTCGGAGACGTTCCCCATGCCCGGCAGTTCGAACATGGTGTCCAGCAGGATATCCTCCATGATCGACCGCAGGCCGCGCGCGCCCGTCTTGCGCTTGATCGCGCGCTTGGCGATTGCGGTCAGGGCATCCGGCGTGAAGGTCAGCTTGACGCCTTCGATCTCGAACAGGCGCTGGTACTGCTTGACCAGCGCGTTCTTCGGCTCGGTCAGGATCGTCACCAGCGCGGCCTCGTCCAGGTCTTCCAGCGTGGCGATCACCGGCAGGCGGCCGACGAATTCCGGAATCAGGCCGAATTTCAGCAGATCCTCAGGCTCCAGCTCGCGGAAAAGTTCGCCCACGCCACGCGCATCCGGATCCTTGACCTCGGCCTTGAAACCGATCCCCGACCCCTTGCCGCGCTGCGCGATGATCTTTTCCAGCCCCGCGAAGGCGCCACCGCAGATGAACAGGATGTTCGTGGTATCCACCTGCAGGAATTCCTGCTGCGGATGCTTGCGCCCGCCCTGCGGCGGCACGGAGGCCACGGTGCCCTCCATGATCTTCAGAAGCGCCTGCTGCACGCCTTCGCCGCTGACGTCCCGGGTGATCGAGGGGTTGTCCGACTTGCGGGTGATCTTGTCGACCTCGTCGATGTAGACGATGCCGCGCTGCGCGCGTTCGACGTTGTATTCCGACGCCTGCAGCAGCTTGAGAATGATGTTTTCCACGTCCTCGCCGACATAGCCGGCTTCGGTCAGGGTGGTGGCGTCGGCCATGGTGAAGGGCACGTCCAGGATGCGGGCCAGCGTCTGCGCCAGCAGCGTCTTGCCGGTGCCGGTGGGGCCGATCAGCAGGATGTTCGACTTTGACAGTTCGATATCCTGCTTCGAGGAATGGTTCAGCCGCTTGTAGTGGTTGTGGACCGCGACCGACAGCACCCGCTTGGCATGCATCTGGCCGATCACGTAATCGTCCAGCACCTTGCAGATTTCGCGCGGGGTCGGCACGCCATCCGAAGATTTCAGACCCGTGGTCTTGGTCTCTTCGCGGATGATGTCCATGCACAGCTCGACGCATTCGTCGCAGATGAACACGGTCGGACCCGCGATCAGCTTGCGGACCTCATGCTGGCTTTTGCCGCAGAACGAGCAGTAAAGCGTGTTCTTGCTGTCGCTGCCGGAGTTCGTCGCCATCCGTTTCCCTTTGCCCCTGCGCCGCTTGCGGTGCATCTGAGGGGAAGCTTAGGCCAAGGCCCCGGCCTCCACAATCCGAAAACGCCCCCCGCAAGCCCGGGCCGCAGGGGGCGCAACTGTCACTTCGCCGGTTCGTCGGTCTTGCCGCGATCGGCCAGGATCTCGTCGATCAGGCCCCAGGCCTTGGCATCCTCGGCCGACATGAAGTTGTCGCGCTCCAGCGCCGCAACCACGGCTTCCATCGGCTGGCCGGTGTGCTTGACATAGATGCCGTTCAGCCGGTCCTTCAGCTTCTGGGTTTCCTGGGCATGGATCATGATGTCCGTTGCCTGGCCCTGATAGCCGCCCGAGGGCTGGTGCACCATCACGCGGCTGTTGGGCAGGCTGAACCGCATCCCCTTTTCGCCCGCCGTCAACAGCAGCGACCCCATCGAGGCCGCCTGGCCGATCACCAGGGTCGAAACCTTGGGCCGGATGTACTGCATCGTGTCGTAGATCGACAGGCCGCTGGTCACCACGCCGCCGGGGCTGTTGATGTACATCGAGATTTCCTTCGAGGGATTCTCGGCCTCGAGGAACAGGAGCTGCGCGCAGATCAGCGACGACATGCCGTCGTGCACCGGGCCAGCCAGGAAGATGATCCGCTCCTTCAACAGGCGCGAATAGATGTCATAGGCGCGCTCGCCCCGGCTGGTCTGTTCCACGACCATCGGGACGAGGGTGTTCATGTAGGTGTCGATCGGATCACGCATGGGGGCTGCCTTGTCTTTCGCGCTCAGGGTTATCGCCGGAGAGTTACCGGAGTCTTAGTGGCGCGTGACGGGGGCTGCAAGGGCAGGTCCGGAAAAGCGGTCAGGGCCGGATCGTCCCGTCGCCCGTCACCAGGTACTTGAAGCTGCACAGCTGCTCGGCCCCCACAGGCCCGCGGGCATGCAGCTTGCCGGTGGCGATGCCGATCTCGCCGCCCATGCCGAATTCGCCTCCGTCGGCGAATTGCGTGCTGGCGTTGCGCATCAGGATCGCGCTGTCGAGCCGTTCAAAGAACCGTGCGGCGGTGGCGTCGTTCTCGGTCAGGATGCTTTCGGTGTGGCTGGAGCCATATTGGCGGATATGGGCGATGGCCTCGTCCACGCCATCCACCAGCTTCGCCGCGATGACCATGTCCAGGAATTCGCGGCCAAAGTCATCGGGGGCGGCGCGGGTGGTGCCGGGGACCTTGAGAAGTTCGCCGGTCGTACGCACCTCGACGCCGGCCTTCAGCAGGTCCTCGATCAGCACGGGGCCGTGCTTGGTGTAGAACTGCCAGTCGATCAGCAGGCATTCGGCGGCGCCGCAGATGCCGGTGCGGCGGGTCTTGGCGTTCAAGACCACGCGGCGGGCCTTCTCCAGGTCGGCATCGCGGTCGGCGTAGACGTGACAGATGCCTTCCAGATGGGCAAAGACCGGAACGCGCGCCTCGGCCTGCACAAGCCCCACCAGCCCCTTGCCCCCGCGCGGCACGATCACGTCGATCCATTCGGTCGCCCGCAGCATGGCCGTCACCATCTCACGGTCGCGGGTGGGAACCATCTGGATCGCCGCTTCGGGCAGGCCCGCGGCCTTCAGGCCCTGCACCATGCAGGCGTGAATCGCCTCGGAGGAATGAAAGCTTTCGCTGCCGCCGCGCAGGATCACCGCATTGCCGGCCTTCAAGGCCAGCGCACCGGCATCTGCGGTGACATTGGGGCGGGACTCATAGATCACCCCGATCACCCCCAGCGGCGTCGCGACGCGCTGGATATGCAGGCCGTTCGGCCGGTCCCACTCGGCCAGGATGCGGCCCACCGGGTCGCGCTGTTCGGCCACGCTGCGCAAGCCGTCGGCGATGGCGCGGATACGGTGGTCGTCCAGCCGCAGCCGGTCCAGCATGGCCGGAGTCAGGCCCTTGGCCTGGCCTGCGTCCATATCACAGACGTTGCCGTCCAGAATCTCTTGCCGCCGGGTCCAGATCGCCTCGGCGGCCGAGATCAGCGCGGCGGATTTCCGTTCGGACGAGGCAAAGGCCAGCTCTGCCGCCGTCGCGCGGGCCTTGCGGCCGATGTCGGCCATCAGATCGGTGAATTGCCCGTCCATCTGTCATCCTCCGCTTTCGGCCGGGCGCGGAATTCGCGCGAATTCCGGTCCGATTTTCGCGCGAAAATCGGTTCCCCGGCCGGAACTCAAAGCACCATGTCGTCCCGATGCACCAGCGCCGCGCGGCCCTGGTAGCCCAGGATGGCCTCGATCTCGCCCGAACGGTGGC
>JAGPEG010000086.1 GCA_018057165.1 Tabrizicola sp. | reverse complement strand
ACGACCCGGCGCTGGAGCGGCGGGTGCTGGATGAGCGGCCCGCCGATTTCCCGAAGGCGGGCCGGGTGACGGAAGGCCTGCGGCCGCTGCTTGGCCGGTCGGTGTTCGTGACCAACGGCGAGGAATGGCTGCGGCAGCGGCGGATCATCGACCCGGCCTTCGAGGGCGGGCGGCTGAAAGAGGCGTTTCCGGCGATCTGGGCGGCTGCGGAGGCGGCGGTGGCGCGGATGGGGCCGGGCGAGGTGGAGGCGGAGCTTGCCGCCAGCCATGCGGCGGCGGATGTGATCTTCCGGACGCTGTTCTCGATCCCGATCGAGGACGAGGTGGCGCAAGCGGTGTTCCATGAGTTTCGGGCCTATCAGCGGTCGGCGCCGATCCTGAACCTCGGGGCCTTCCTGCCGCTGCCGCGCTGGATGCCCCGCTTGCACCGGGGGGCGACCAGGCGCTCGGCCAAGGCGATCCGGGGGCTGATCGAGGGGCTGACGCAGGGGCGGGCGGCGGCGATTGCGGCGGGGACAGCGCCCGCCGATCTGGCGACGAAGATCATGACGACACCGGACCCGGTGACGGGGGAGCGGTTCGGCACGGCGGAAATGGTCGACCAGGTGGCGATCTTCTTCCTGGCCGGGCATGAGACCAGCGCCTCGGCCCTGGGCTGGGCGCTGTATCTCCTGGCGACGCATCCCGAGGTGCAGGAGCGGGTGGCGGCGGAGGCGGCGGCGCTTCGTCCGGAGTTCGGGGTGGTGGGATCGCTGCGGTTCACCCGCGACGTGTTCCGCGAGGCGCTGCGGCTGTATCCGCCGGTGCCGATGCTGGTGCGCGAGACCGGGGGGCCGGAAGAGTTCCGGGGGCGGGCGGTGAAGCGGGGGGCGCAGGTGGTGATCAGCCCCTGGCACCTGCACCGGCATGAGCGGCTGTGGGACAGGCCGGATACCTTCGACCCGGATCGCTGGGCGGGCGAGGGCAAGGAGGCGGCGCGGGAGGGCTACCTGCCGTTCTCGCGGGGATCACGGGTCTGTCCGGGGGCCGGCTTTGCCATGCTGGAGGGCACGCTGCTGCTGGCGCATCTGGTGCGGGCCTTCCGATTCGAGGCGATGGCGGGGCGGGTGCCGGTGCCGGTCGCGCATCTGACGGTGCGGGCGAAGGACGGGATCTGGCTGCGGGTGTCGCGGCGGGATGGTGCGTGAAATCACGCAGCCTACAAGTCGGGCGCGGCGGGATGGCGCGGGCGAGGTGCGTGATTTCACGCATCTTCGGCGTCAGAGCAACTCGACCCGGTAGCTTTCGATGACGGTGTTGGCCAGAAGCTTTTCGCACATCGCCTTCACGTCCGCTTCGGCCTTGGTGCGGTCGGCCTCGGCGAGGTCCAGCTCGATCACCTTGCCTTGCCGCACGCCGCTGACGCCCTGGAACCCCAGCGAGCCGAGCGCATGGCGCACCGCCTCGCCCTGCGGATCAAGGACGCCGGTCTTCAGCATGACGGTGACGCGGGCTTTCATCGGGGCCTCCGGGTATGGTTCGGCCCGTCCTTAGCGAAGCGGCGGGCAGGGGGCAAGTCGGGTCAGTTGATCAGCGTCGGCTTGACGGCGTGGGTGACGTTCGAGGGCAGGACACCCAGCCGACGGGCAAGCTCGGTGTAGACGTCGGCCATCGGCTGCGGGTCGGGGATCGTGCCGTCGGGGCGTTCGGGCTGGCGCATGTCCCACAACCGGCAGCTGTCGGGGCTGATCTCGTCGGCGACGATCAGGCGCATGAAATCGCCCTCCCAGATCCGGCCGACCTCGATACGGAAATCGGCAAGGCGGATGCCCACACCCATCATCACGCCGGAGAGAAAGTCGTTGACGCGCAGCGAGAGCGCGACGATGTCATCAAGGTCCTGTTGGTTGGCCCAGTTGAAGGCGACGATGTGTTCTTCGGCGACCAGGGGCAGCTGCAGCTTGTCGTCCTTGAAATAGTATTCGACGATCGGGCGCGGCAGTTGCGTGCCCTCGGGGATGCCGAGCCGCGCGGTCATCGGACCGGCCGAGAAGTTGCGCACCACGATTTCCAGCGGGATGATCTCGGCCATCCGCACCAGCTGCTCGCGCATGTTGATGCGGCGGATGAAATGGGTCGGCACCCCGATCTGGTTCAGCCCGGCCATGAAGAATTCCGACAGCCGGTTGTTCAGCACGCCCTTGCCCTCGCGCATGGCGGGGGCGGCGACGGTGGGGGCGCTGTCATCCTTGAAATACTGGATCAGCGTGCCGGGCTCGGGGCCTTCATACAGGATCTTGGCCTTGCCTTCGTAGACCTTCTTGCGCCGTGCCATGGTTCACTCGATCAGGGGGGCGGCGACAGGAGTTCCACCTTCAAACCGCTTTCCTTGGCCTATAGTCCAAGGGGGCCTTACCCGCAAGGCGCGAGCGCCCCGGACGCGGCCAAGGGGGCTTGCGGTGTGGGGGCCGGAGGGGCATATGGGGAGAAACGCCAGCACTTCCGGGGGAGCCCATGACCACGTTCGACGACCGCGAGAATGCCTTCGAGGCCAAGTTCGCCCATGACAGCGAAATGCAGTTCCGGGCCGAGGCGCGGCGCAACAAGCTGGTCGGCCTCTGGGCCGCCGGGCTGCTGGGCAAGGCCGAGGATGCGGCCGCAGCCTATGCGCTGGAAGTGGTGAGCGCCGATTTCGAGGAAGCGGGCGACGAGGACGTGGTGCGCAAGGTGGTGGCCGATCTTGCGGGCAAGGCCAGCGCCGACGAGGTGCGGGCGAAGCTGAAGGAATTGCTGCCGGTTGCGAAAGCGCAGCTGCTGTCTGAAATCTGAGGTCCTTTTCAGGGTCTTGACGGCGCGGTCCCGGCCGGGGCCGCGCTTTTTCATATCGCGGATCGCGCTGGCGTGGATCGGGGGAAAATCCGGGGCGGGATGCGCCGTCTGCCGCCCTCGGCGAAGTTGAGCCCAACCACAAGACTGCATGAGGAATATGAAATTGCCTCGGATCGCAACCCATGGCAGAGGGGAGACAACAAGCCCGCCTGAAGGAAGCGAAGAATGACCGATGCCCTGACCCGTATGCTCGACGCGCGCGACTGGCTGATGGCCGACGGGGCGACGGGGACCAACCTGTTCAACATGGGCCTCTCGTCGGGCGAACCGCCGGAGTTCTGGAACATCGAGAAGCCGGAAAACATCCGCAAGCTTTACGGCGATGCGGTGGCGGCGGGGTCGGACATCTTTCTGACCAACACGTTCGGCGGCAATGCGGCGCGGTTGAAACTGCACCAGGCGCAGGGCCGGGTGCGCGAACTGAACCGGGTCGGCGCGGCGCTGGGGCGCGAGATCGCCGACAAGGCGGGGCGTCCGGTGGTGGTCGCGGGTTCGATGGGTCCGACGGGGGAAATCTTCGAGCCGATGGGCAGCCTGACCCATGCGCTTGCGGTGGAAATCTTCCACGAACAGGCCGAGGCGCTGAAGGAAGGCGGAGCGGATGTGCTTTGGGTCGAGACGATCTCGGCCCCCGAGGAATACCGGGCGGCGGCGGATGCGGCCCTGCGCGCCGACATGCCCTGGTGCGGCACGATGAGTTTTGACACCGCAGGGCGGACGATGATGGGCATGACCTCGTCCTCGATGGCCGAAATGGTGGAGCGTCTGGTCAACCCGCCCATCGGTTTCGGCGCGAACTGCGGGGTCGGCGCGTCCGACCTGATGCGGACGGTGCTGGGCTTTGCCGCGACCGGGACGGAACGCCCGATCATCGCCAAGGGCAATGCCGGGATCCCGAAGTATCACGACGGCCATATCCACTACGACGGCACGCCGGAACTGATGGCAGAATATGCCGTCATGGCGCGGGATGCGGGCGTCAGGATCATCGGCGGTTGCTGCGGCACGATGCCGGAACACCTGCGCGCGATGCGGGTGGCACTGGAAAGCCGTCCGAAGGGCAACCGGCCGTCGCTGGAGGTGATCCAGGCGAAGCTGGGCGGGTTCTCCTCGGCCTCGGACGGGACGGGGGATGATGCCGGGCCGAAGCGGGAGCGTCGCGGCCGCCGGGGCTGAAGCATCGGGCGGAGGCAAAATCCTTGCGGAAGGATTTTGGCAAGTTTCTTGCTTAAGAAACTTGGCCCGGTCTGCTGCCGGTCAGAACAGCGACAGTTGATCCCCGGCTTTGGGCGGCACGGCGAAGAGGTCGCAGCGCAGCTTCGGTAATCCACGCTCCAGCCCGTACCGCCTGCGCGCGACCTCTTTGCGCCGTTTGATCAGCTCGGCCCAGATACCCTGTCCGGTCATCCTGATCCCGAACTGAGGGTCATAGTCGCGCCCGCCATGCAATTCGCGCACCCGGTTCATCACATGCGCGGCGCGGTCGGGGAAGGTGGTCTCGATCCAGTCGCGGAACAGGGCCGCGACCTCGCGCGGCAGGCGCAGAGGGATGGAGGTGGCATGGCTGGCACCCGCCTCGGCAGCCGCCGCCATCACCGCTTCAAGCTCGTGATCCGTCAAGCCGGGGACAAGGGGCGAGACCTGGACCCGCACCGGAATGCCTGCGGCGCTTAGTGCCCGGATCACGGCAAGGCGGCGCTTCGGGGCCGGGGCGCGGGGTTCCATCTTGCGGGCAAGATCGGCATCCAGCGTGGTGAGCGAGATGCTGACCGAGGCAAGGCGCTGCGCCGCCATGGGCGCGAGGATGTCGATGTCACGCTCGATCAGCGTACCGCGCGTGGTGATCCAGACCGGATGCCGGAAGGCCGCCAGCACCTGCAGCACCTCGCGCATGACGCCATGGTCGCGTTCGATGGGCTGGTAGGGATCGGTGTTGGTGCCGATGGCAATGGGGGCCACTTTGTAGGCGGCGCGGCGCAGTTCGGCGTCGAGCACGGCGGCGATGCCCGGCCGGGCGATCAGCCTGGTCTCGAAGTCCAGACCTGGCGAAAGGTTGAGATAGGCGTGGGTGGGCCTTGCATAGCAGTAGATGCAGCCATGCTCGCAGCCCCGGTAGGGGTTGATCGAGCGGTCGAAGGGCAGGTCGGGCGATTTCTGGTAGGTCAGCGCCGAGCGGGGGCGTTCCAGCCGGACATCGGTGGCGACCAGGCGATCCTCCTCGGCCATGTCCCAGCCGTCATCGAAGGCCTCGCGCCCGGTCGCCTCGAACCGGCCGGCGCGGTTGCTGTCGGCGCCCCGCGCCCGCAGGCGCTGGCCGGGCAGGATGCCTGTCTTGTCGGTCATGCGGAAAGCCTAGAACAAAGAGAGAACTTTTGCCACAGCTTTCCGTCCTGCGACGGCTTCCTGTCGGCTTTCACCCGGTGTATGTCGCTTGTCGCATAGTGGCGGCGTCGGTTTCGGACCATCACCATGTCATACCAATCGCTTGGAGCGCAGCCATGGCCGACGAAGAAGACATCATCCTCTCCGAACTGTCGGATGACGAGCTTGTGCTGCAGATGCACGACGACCTTTACGACGGTCTCAAGGAAGAGATCGAAGAGGGCGTCCGCATCCTGCTCGACCGCGGCTGGACCCCCTATGACGTGCTGACCAAGGCGCTGGTCGCCGGGATGACCATCGTCGGCGCCGACTTCCGCGACGGCATCCTCTTCGTGCCGGAAGTGCTGCTGGCCGCCAACGCGATGAAGGCCGGGATGTTCATCCTCAAGCCCTTGCTGGCCGAAACGGGTGCTCCGCGCATGGGCAAGATGGTGATCGGCACGGTGAAGGGCGACATCCACGACATCGGCAAGAACCTTGTCGCGATGATGATGGAAGGCGCGGGCTTCGAGGTGCTGGACCTTGGCATCAACAACTCGGTCGAGAAATATCTGGACGCGCTGGAAAAAGAGCAGCCCGATATCCTGGGCATGTCGGCGCTTCTGACCACGACGATGCCCTACATGAAGGTCGTGATCGACACGATGAAGGAAAAGGGCCTGCGCGAGGACTATATCGTTCTGGTCGGCGGGGCGCCCCTGAACGAGGAATTCGGCAAGGCCATCGGTGCCGACGCCTATTGCCGCGATGCCGCCGTTGCGGTGGAGACGGCAAAGCAGTTCGTCGCCCGCAAGCACAACCAGCTGAACGGCTGACGCACGCCCAAGTGATTCGGGGGGGCTTGCATGAGGCCCCTCCGAAGCGCAGATTGAAGGTCAGGGAGACGCGACATGCCCTTGACTCACTTCCTTGGATTGATCGCCCTGGTGATCGTTGCGGCTGGCCTGACCATCTGGCTTGCCGTTTCCACCGGGGTCCCCTTCGCGGCCCTGGCTTTCGCGGCGCTTTCCGCCAGCGTGATCCTGACCTGGACCCGCGTCAGCCGATAAGGCAGGCCATGGACGACGATACCCTTTCCGAAACCGGGCTTCAGCCTGCCCGTGCGGGCCGTATCCTGCTCATCGCCTGCGGGGCGCTGGCGCATGAGATCCTGGCCCTGAAGGCCGCGAATGGCTGGTCGCACATGGACCTGCAATGCCTGCCCGCGAAGCTGCATCTCTGGCCGGAGAAGATCATCCCGGCGGTGGAAGAGGCGGTGGCGAAGGCGCGGGATGACTACGAGACGGTCTTCGTCGTCTATGCCGATTGCGGGACGGGGGGGCTTCTGAAGGTGGCCTGCGACCGGCTGGGCGTCGAGATGGTGGAGGGGCCGCATTGCTATGCCTTCTTCGAGGGCAATGCGAAGTTCGCGGCAGCGGCGGATGAAGAGTTCAGCGCCTTCTACCTGACCGATTTCCTGGTGCGCCAGTTCGATGCCTTCGTCTGGAAGCCGATGGGGCTCGACCGGCACCCGGAGCTGCGCGACATGTATTTCGGCAACTACACCAAGCTGGTCTATCAGGCGCAGCTGGACGATCCGGCGCTGGATGCCAAGGCGGCGGATTGTGCGGCCCGGCTGGGGCTGGCCTATGAGCGGCGCTTCACCGGCTATGGCGATCTTGCGGTGACGCTGGGGCGCGTCGCGGGTTAGGTCGCGAAATCGGTGATCACGGCGACGCCGGGGGCGGTGGGGCCGTCGAAGGCGCGAAGCTCGTCGGAGGCTTGAGAGAGAGCCACGGTGCGGGCGACGATGGGGCTGACATCGATCCGGCCGGTCTCGATCAGGCTGAGCAACGTCGGGTAGCGCCAGGCGGGCATTCCCCTTGTTCCGAAGACGGAAAGTTGCCGCATGTAGAGCGTGTTCATGTCGATCTGCATCTTTGCCGTATGGCCGGTGGGCAGGCCGACCTGGACGTGGCGGCCAAGCGGGCGCAGGCAGCGCAGCGAGGCGTTGGCGGTGGCCTCGATCCCGAGGGCCTCGACGCTGACATGGGCGCCGCCATTCGTCAGCTCCAGGATCCGGGCGGCGACATCACCGTCGCGGGCATCGAAGGCGGCTTCGGCGCCGAGGGAGCGCGCGTGGGTCAGCTTTTCCGGCACCACGTCGACCACGATCACCCGCGCGCCAAGCGCCTTGCCGACAAGAAGAAGCGAGAGCCCGACGCCGCCGGTGCCGTGGACGGCGAGCCATTCCCCCGCTTGCAGCGCGGCGCGGCCGGTGAGGGCATGAAAGGCGGTGGTGACGCGGCAACCAAGGCCGGCGGCGAGGGCGGGCGTCAGGCTGTCGGGCAGGCGGGTCAGGTTATGGGCGTGGGGGGCTGAGACATACTCGGCATAGGCGCCCCGGTCGCCGAAACCCGGCACCCGCTGGGCGCGGCAGGTGGTGGTCTGGCCCGACCGGCATTCGGGGCAATCGCCACAGGCGAGGATGAAGGGGGCGATCACGCGGTCGCCTTTGCGCCATGTCGCAAGCGGCCCGGCTTCGATGACTTCGCCGCAGTATTCATGGCCAAGGATGTCACCTGGCCTGACCTTCGGATGCTCGCCGACCCAGCCGTGCCAGTCGCTGCGGCAGATGCCGCAGGCGAGGGTCTTCAGGACCACGCCGTCCGGTTCGCAGACCGGGTCGGGGACGGTTTCCAGGCTCAGGGGCTCGCGGTAGCTGCGAAGGACGGCGGCGCGCATCAGGGTCTCCGATAATGGTTCAGGCAGAAGACCCGAATGGCGGAGGCAAGGCCCTCCTCTCCACGACGCGCGGCGTCGATTTCGGCGGCCAGGGCGTTGAGGGGGGTGTCTTTCTCGGCGGCGATGGCGCGGAAGGCCTCCCAGAACTCCGGTTCCAGCGAGACGCTGGTGCGGTGGCCGTGGAGGGTGACAGAGTGTTTGGCGGGGCGGGTGGTCATCTGGCGACCGTAGCGCAAAGGTTGGCGTTGTCACCGGAGTTTTCGAAAACTCCGGTTCGGACCCTTTGAAGGGTCCGGTGCGATTTCTTCGAAGAAATCGCTTACGCAACCCGGCGGATCGGCTCGCAGTTGCAGAAGATGACGAATTGTCCGGCGTTCTCCACGACGGGAAAGCCGCGTCGCTTCATCTCGACAAGGAATGGCTCACGGCCAACAAAACGCTCAACGTCACGAACCTTGCGGCGGATCACGCCACCCTCTCTTGCCGCCTGTGATGAGAACAGGTGTGAGACCCACTGGTCCGAGGACAGATAGGCTGGCATCTGGGACATTTTGCACCTCCTGCAGCAATTACTGCCGCAGCAAGGTTAACGGCGGGTTACTCCGTCTCCCGCCTGTGCCCGTCCAGCTTCCGCGCCGCTTTCTCGGCCCGCGCCTTCTCCCGATCCCGCTCGGCCTTCGTCTGCCCATGCTTCGCGGCATTGGCGTCAGCGACAGAGCGGGCGGCCTTGCGGGCCGCCTGCTTCTTCGCCTGTCGCAGGTTGATGACCTCCGCCATCAGCCTTTCGGGCCGATCATGTCCTCCGGCCGCACGATGCGGTCGAAGGTCTCGCCATCGACGAAGCCAAGCGCAATCGCCTCTTCCCGCAGGGTCGTGCCGTTCTTGTGCGCGGTTTTCGCGACCTTGGTCGCGTTGTCGTAGCCGATGGTCGGAGCCAGCGCCGTGACCAGCATCAGGCTTTCCTTCATCAGCTTCTCGATCCGCGGGATGTTGGCCTGGGTGCCCGTCACCATGTTGTCGGTGAAGCTTGCCGCCGCGTCACCGAGAAGCTGGATCGACTGCAACACGTTGTAGGACATCATCGGGTTGTAGACGTTCAGTTCGAAATGGCCCTGCGACCCGGCAAAGCCCACGGCGGCGTCGTTGCCCATCACCTGCGCGCAGACCATGGTCAGCGCCTCGGCCTGGGTCGGGTTCACCTTGCCCGGCATGATCGAGGAGCCGGGTTCATTCTCGGGCAGGATCAGCTCGCCAAGCCCCGAGCGGGGGCCGGAGCCGAGGAGACGCAGGTCATTGGCGATCTTGAACAGCGCCGCCGCGACGGTTTTCAACGCGCCCGAGAACATCACCATCGCATCATGCGCGGCGAGGGCCTCGAACTTGTTCGGGGCGGTGACGAAGGGCAGGCCGGTGATCTGCGCGATCTCGGCGGCGACACGCTTGTCGAAGCCGACGCGGGTGTTCAGCCCGGTGCCGACGGCGGTGCCGCCCTGCGCCAGTTCGTAGATGTCGGGCAGGCACATCTTGACCCGCGCGATGCCCTTGTCGACCTGGGTCGCATAGCCAGAGAATTCCTGGCCCAGGGTCAGGGGGGTCGCGTCCTGGGTATGGGTGCGACCGATCTTGATGATGTCCTTGAACTCATTCGACTTTGCCCACAGGGCCGCCGACAGTTTTTCCAGGCCGGGGATCAGCACATCGCGGGTGTGCATGCCGATGGCGACATGCATCGCGGTCGGGAAAGTGTCGTTCGAGGACTGGCCCATGTTCACATGATCGTTCGGATGGACCGGCTTTTTCGAGCCCTTCACCCCACCCAGCATCTCGATGGCACGGTTCGAGATGACTTCGTTCGCGTTCATGTTCGACTGGGTGCCCGACCCGGTCTGCCAGACCACCAGCGGGAAGTTGTCGTCGAAGCGGCCCTCGATCACCTCGGTCGCGACGGCCACCACGGCATTGCCCAGGTCCGGGGAAAGGTCGCCCTGCGCCATGTTCACCAGCGCGCAGGCCTTCTTGATCACGCCAAGCGCGCGAATGATCGGGACGGGCTGGCGCTCCCAGCCGATGGGGAAGTTGAGGATCGACCGCTGGGTCTGCGCCCCCCAGTACTTGTCGGACGGAACCTCCAGCGGGCCAAAGCTGTCGGTCTCGGTACGGGTCGCGGTCATCGAAGCCTCCTCATGCTTTCGCGCCCCCAATAGCGGGAGGGGCAGGCGAAATCAATTGGCATACCTTGGTATACCGCGATGGGCCGGAAATGCCGTGGCTTCACGCCCGCCGGAAGCGATAGACCGTGGCGGGGGGCAGGTTCGCCCAGACCTTGTGGCCCCGGTTCACCGAAAGGCCAAGCGTCGCAATGGTTTCCGGCGGCAGCGGCGGGCGCGAGCCATAGGTGAACTGCACATAGCGCCCGCGCGGGGCGAGGATCGCGAAGGCCGCCGCGACGATGCCTTCGCGCACCTCGGGCGGCATCGACAGAAGCGGCAGGCCCGAGATCACCGTGCCGACACTGGGCGGAACCAGCCGCGCCGCCGCTTGCGCGGGCAGTTGATGCACGGTCACGCCGGGGAACTTCTGCCGCAGATAGGCGACGAACTCTTCGTCAAGCTCGAACAATGTCACGTTTTCCGGCGGGACGCCGCGGGCAAGGACCGCCTCGGTGAACCTGCCGGTGCCGGGGCCGAATTCCACCACCGGGCCGCTTTTCGGGCCGAGGCCCAGCGTCATCGCCCGTGCCAGCGTCCGCGAGGAAGGCGCGATCGCCGACACCTGCCGGGGATTCTTCAGCAGGCGGCGGCGGAACAGCGCAAGGTCGCTCATCAGTGTTTCCGGAATTGGTCCAGCGAGACGATTTCGGCATCCTGCCGCACGGGTTCGTCCTCGGCTTCGACCTCGATGTCCTCGTCATCCTCGTCTTCGTCCTGCTCCTGCGTCTCGAATCGCAGGCCGAATTCGACCGAAGGGTCGACGAAGGTGCGCAGCGCGTCGAAGGGGATCACCATCGGCTCGGGGTTGTTGCCGAAGTTCAGGGTGACGCTGAAACCTTCGTCAGTCACCGACAGATTCTCGAACCAGTGCTGGATCACCACGGTCATTTCCGTCGGATAGCGTTCCTTCAGCCAGTCGGCGATTTGCACGTCGGGGTGCGTGGTGTCGAAGGTGATGAAGAAATGATGCGCGCCGGGCAGCCCCTCTTCGGCCACTTCGGTCAGGACCGACTGGATCAACCCCCGCATCGCGCGGTGCATGAGATTGCCATAGTCGATACTGCGCGCCATGAGCCGTCCTTTCCGGTTGGCGTGCAGCATAGGGGATTCGAGGGCCAAGGGAAGGGGGCGATGCGCCCGTCCGGCGTGGCTTTGTCAAAGAACCGCCGCCGCTGCAGAGGCGAGTGCGGAGAGGGTCAGTACAACCAGAAGTGGCCAGTGCCGGGCCAGAAGCCCCCAGGCCGCGAAGGCGGCAATCAGCAAGGGCAGGGGTTTCAGGGTGCCGGGATCCGGCAGGGACAGCTGCAGCGGGCCGATGCCGATTTCGGGGACGCTGGCAAACAGCACATGCAGCGCAAACCAGAGCGAGAGGTTGGCGATCACCCCCACGACCGCTGCGGTGATGGCGGCCAATGCGCCCGAAAGGCGGGGCATATGGGTCAGCCGCTCGATGAAGGGGGCACCGGCGAAGATGAACAGGAAACAGGGCACGAAGGTCATCCAGAGCGCGATGGCTGCCCCCGCAAGGCCGAAGGCCCAGCCGCCGACCTGATGCGCTGCCATGAAGCCCACGAATTCGTTGACCAGGATCAGCGGGCCGGGGGTGGTTTCGGCCAGTCCCAGCCCGTCGATCATCTGTTGCAGCGTCAGCCAGCCCTTCGCCTGCACCACGTCCTGCGCCATCCAGGCCAGCACGGCATAGGCCCCGCCGAAGGTAAGAACGGCGAGTTTCGAGAAGAAGATGCCGATCTCGGCCAGGCGGGCCGGGGCGGCCAGAACCAGAAGACCCAGCGGGACAAGCCAGATCGCCAGCCAGACGGTAGCGGCCTTCAGCGACCGGGCCAGGGCTGCGGGCGGGGCGGGGCCGTCAGACGCGCCGCCGGGGGTGCGGAAAAAGCCCCAGAGGCCCGCCGCAAGGATGATGACGGGGAAGGGCAGTTTCAGCGCGAAAAGGCCAAGGAAGGCGAGGCTGGCGATGACATAGGCCTCGCGCGATTTCAGGGCGCGTCTGGAAACCCGGATCAGCGCCTCGACGACGATGGCGATGACAGCGGCCTGCACCCCGGTGAAAAGCGCGGCGACGAGCGGCAGCTCGCCGAAGGCGGCGTAGATCAGGCTGAGGGTCAGCACCACCAGCGCGCCGGGCAGGACGAAAAGACCCCCGGCGATCAGCCCGCCTTTCACCCCATGCATCCGCCAGCCGATCCAGGTGGCCAGCTGCATCGCCTCGGGTCCCGGCAGGAGCATGCAGAAGGACAGGGCGCGCAGGTAGTCGGGTTCCGTGACCCACTTCTTTTCGTCCAGAATCACCCGGTGCATCAGCGCGATCTGCGCCGCCGGGCCGCCGAACGACAGGCAGCCGATCTTCGCGAAGGTGCGGGTAAGCTCGGCGAGGGTGGGGGTCATTCGGGGCGTCCTGCGGGCCAGTCGTGGCCCTCGTCGTGCCCGTCGCGGGCCCAGCGGTACAGCGCGTCGTACAGCGCGATACCGGCTTCAAGCTGTTGCAGGTCATCACGAAACATCCGTGACAGCCCGACCGAAAGCGCAAGCAACCCGGCGGCCTGCGGGGCAAGGTCGTGCCGGTCGGTATCCGCGCCCCGGATCACGGTTGCCATGCGGTCAAGCGGGTCGGTGTGGAGCTGGAAATCGTCCATCAGCGCGTCGAAGCTGCACTGGTCGCCCCGGTGGCTGAAGACCACGCCGGGAATGTCGAAGGGGATCGCGCCGAAGCGGTCGGCGACGGCTTCGACCTCGGACGGGGCGACGAACAGGAAGCGGGCGCTGGGGTCGATGAAGCGGCGGATGAGCCAGGGGCAGGCGATG
>JAGPEG010000085.1 GCA_018057165.1 Tabrizicola sp. | reverse complement strand
CAAGGTCGCGGGCAAGGCGGGTGGGGTCGAGGATGGAGACCCAGCCGAGGCCCAGACCTTCGGCGCGCAGGGCGAGCCAGAGATGGGTGATCGCGCCGACGACAGAAAAGGCGCGGGTTTCGGGCATTGTCAACGCGCCGAGGCCGTGGCCCTTTTCCGTGCCGTCATCGCAAAAGACCGCGAGGTGGACCGGGGCCTCGGCCATGCCGGTCAGCTTGAGGCGGCTGTAGGTCGCGGCGCGGTCGCCGTCGAAACCGTCAAGCGCACGGGCATTGCAGGCGCGGAAATTGGCAAGGCAGGCGTCCCGCGCGGGGGCGGAATCGACCCGCAGGATGCGCCAGGGTTCGCTGAGCCCCACCGAGGGGGCAAGCGTGAAGGCCTGAAACCCGCGCGCCAGCAGGTCTTCGGGCACGGGATCGGTGCGGAAGCGGCGCACATCGCGCCGCCACCGCATCAAAGCGGCCAGCTCTTCCCGAAAGGCAGGGCTGAACTGGCCGGTCATGAGGTCACTCGGCAGCCGGTTCGGCAGCGCGGGCGGCTTTCTTGGCGGCGCGCTCGGCCATCGCCTTGCCGGGGGTGCCGGTCTTCGGGTTCGAGCGGGCGGCCTTCGGGCGGGCCCCGGCGGCTTCCAGGAAGCGGGCGACGCGGTCGGTCGGCTGGGCACCCTGCGACAGCCAGTGCTGCACGCGCTCCATGTTCATCACGACGCGCTTTTCGTCATCCTTGGCGAGCAGCGGGTTGTAGGTCCCCAGCTTTTCCAGGAAGCGGCCGTCGCGCGGCATGCGGCTGTCGGTCGCGACGATGGAATAGAACGGGCGCTTCTTGGAACCACCGCGCGCGAGACGGATTTTCATAGCCATTTTGTAGTCTCCTTGGTTTTGGGTCGAAGATGCGCATGAATGCACATCCTACGGGTTTGTTATTTCTGCAGTTTCTCGTGATGCCTGATGACTTCGCTGATGATGAAGGTCAGGAATTTCTTGGCGAGGTCGGGGTCGAGGTCGGCCTCTTGCGCCAGCTGGTCAAGCCGCGCCATCTGCCGGGCCTCGCGGTCCGGGTCCGAGGGCGGCAGGTCGTGTTCGGCTTTCAGACGACCAACCGCCTGCGTCTGCTTGAAGCGTTCGGCCAGCGTGTAGACCAGGATCGCATCAAGCCGGTCGATCGAGGCGCGATGGTCTTTCAGCAGCTCGGAAGCGCGGGTTGCGGTGTCCATCAGTTTCCCCTCTGGTCGGCGGTCTGTCGGGCAAGTGCAGGCCTGTGAACCCAGACCTGCGATCCGCCGTGCAAGCCGTCCAGCACCGCCCCGACCCGGTGGGCAAGGCGGGCCGAGGCGGCGTTTTCCGGCGCGATGTAGCTGACGACGCGGGCAAGCCCCAGCGCGGTGAATGCATGGGCGCGGGCGGCTTCGACAGCCTCGGTTGCGTAACCCCGGCCTTCGGCGGAAGGGCGGAAAAGGTAGCCCAGTTCCGGTTCGGCGTCGCCGGGCTCGAAGCCGAGCAGGACGAAGCCGAGGACCTCGCCGCCTTGTTTCGGCTCGACCGTCCAGGGGCCGTGGCCGCGCAGAAGCCAGGTGCCGCAGGAGGCGAGGAATTCGGTGAAGGCATCGTCGCGGCTGAACGGCCCGCCAAGATGCGGGGCGGCGGGGCCGGTCAGGATCTCGGCCCAGGCGTCGAAGTCGGTCAGACGGGGGGCGCGCAGGCGCAGGCGGGCGGTGTCGATTTCCGGGAGCATGCCGGAGAGGGTGGCCGCGAAACTGGCGGCGAGGCCGGGGATGGCGATTTCGTGCGGGGCGGTCATGCAAGCGCCTCCGGCCCGGTGTGGCGCCAGACATTGATCGTCTTGTCGAAGAAGCCCTTTTCCCGTTCGGGTGCTGCACCCAGGCGGCGGGCGACGGCTTCGGATTTCGGGTTGGCGGGGTCGATGTAGCTGATCAGCGACGCCGGAGTCAGGCGCGCATGATAGTCGGCCTTGGCGGCGCGGGCGGCCTCGACGCAGTAGCCCTGGCCCTCGAACCCGTCATAGAGATGCCAGCCGAGTTCCGGCTCGTCCCAGCCGTCGTGGAAGATCACCCCGACCCGTCCGACGAAATCGCCCGCGTGGGTGTCGACCGAATAGAAGCCATGGCCGCGCAGGGCCCAGTGGCCGATGTTGGCCAGCAGCCCGCGCCAGACCCATTGCCGGTCACGTCCGCCGCCAACAAAGCTGGCGCGGGGGCTGTCGTTAAAGGCGAGCATGGCCGGGAAGTCCGCCTCGCGCGGTTCGCGCAGCACCAGACGCTCGGTCTCGATGACCGGGATCGTCAGGTTGATCTGATGCGCGGGGCGGGTCATCACTTCTTCTTCATCAGCCCGGAAAGCCCCGCAGGCAGGGTGATCCCGCGCGGCAGGCCGCCCATGCCGGGGGGCAGACCGCCACCCATGCCGCCCAACCCGCCAAGGCCGCCGCCCTGCCCCATGCCCTTGGCCATTTCGGCCAGTTGTTCGGGCGACATCTTCGACGGGTCGGGCATGCCGCCCTTGCCAAGGAACTGCTTGATCATCTGCTTCATCATGCCGCCCTTGCCCATCTTCTTCATCATGTCCGCCATCTGCTTGTGCTGCTTCAGCAGGCGGTTGAGATCGGCAACGTCCAACCCCGAACCAGCGGCGATGCGCTTCTTGCGGCTGGCGGCGAGAAGATCGGGGTTCGCGCGTTCCTTCTTGGTCATCGAATTGATCAGCGCGATCTGGTGGTGCAGCATCTTGTCGTTGATGCCTGCGGCTTCGGCCTGACCGGCCATCTTGCCCATGCCGGGCATCATGCCCATCAGGCTTTGCATGCCCCCCATCTTCAGCATCTGGTCGAGCTGCATCTTCAGGTCGTTCATGTTGAACAGGCCCTTGGCGAAACGCTTGGCCATGCGTTCGGCCTGCTCGGCTTCGAAGGTTTCCTGCGCGCGTTCGACAAGCGCCACAATGTCGCCCATGCCCAGGATGCGACCGGCGACACGTTCGGCCTCGAACGGCTCGATGGCGTCCATCTTTTCGCCGAGGCCGACGAAGCGGATCGGCTTGCCGGTGACGGCGCGCATCGAGAGGGCAGCACCGCCGCGACCGTCGCCATCCATCCGGGTCAGGACGACGCCGGAGATGCCGACCTTGCCGTCGAATTCCGTGGCGACGTTGACGGCGTCCTGGCCGGTCAGGCCGTCGACAACCAGAAGCGTCTCGCGCGGCTGGGCGATGTCGCGGACGGACTGGACCTCGTCCATCAGGACTTCGTCGATGTGCAGGCGTCCGGCGGTGTCGAGGAAGACGACGTCATAGCCGCCGAGGTTCGCTTGCGTCTTGGCGCGCTTGGCGATCTGCACCGCCGTCTCGCCCTTGACGATGGGCAGCGAGTCGACACCGATCTGGGTGCCAAGGATCGCCAGCTGTTCCATCGCCGCCGGGCGGTTGGTGTCGAGGGACGCCAAGAGGACCTTCTTGCCGTTCTTTTCCTTCAGCCGCTTGGCCAGCTTGGCGGTGGTCGTGGTCTTGCCCGACCCCTGCAGGCCGACCATCAGGATCGTCGCGGGCGGGTTGTCGATCTTCAACGCCTCGGGCGCGTCGTCACCCGCCAACACGCGGATCAGCTCGTCATGGACGATCTTCACGACCATCTGGCCGGGGGTGATCGACTTGGTGACGGCAGAGCCGGTGGCCTTGTCGGTCACACGCTTGATGAAGTCTCGCGCGACCGGCAGCGACACGTCGGCTTCCAGAAGCGCGACGCGAACCTCGCGGAGCGCGGTGACGACATCGGCCTCGGTCAGGGCACCGGCCTTGGTCAGACGGTCGAAGACGCCGCCAAGGCGTTCTGACAGGCTTTCGAACATCGCGTCACCCTTTCCATGCGTTTGCCCCGATATGGGGCGGCGAAGCCGAGGCGCAAAGCGGAACCGCACCCGTGGGCGCAGACGCGCTGACGGATGGCGATCCCGGGCAATGCCCAAGGGACCGGAAGCCACAGCCTCCGGGGAATTGCGGCGGGGATTACGCTTGCGGGGCGTGCGAGTCAAGCAGGAAGGGGTCTAGCGTTGGGCCAGAGCCAGCCTTGCGCCAAGGATAACGAAGGCCGCAGCAAAGCCACGCCGAAGCCAGGCGAGGACCGGGGGGCGCGAGAGGACCTGGTCGCGCATCCGGGCGGCGAAGAGGCCGTAGAGCGCGAAGACCACGAAAGTCATCGCCATGAAGATCAGCGAAAGGCCGGTCATGGTCAGGATGGGCGAGGGCTCGGTCGAGGAGACGAACTGCGGCAGGAATGCGAAAAAGAAGATCGAGAGCTTGGGGTTCAGGAGATTGATCGTAACGCCTTCGACCAGGACGGCGCGCGCAGGCCGGGGTGCACGGCCTTCAACCTGCAGGGGGCCGTGGGCCTGCAGGGTCAGCCAGGCCATCCAGAGCAGGTAGGCAACGCCGGCATATTTGATCAGGTCGAAGGCCAGCGCACTTTGGTGCAGAAGCGCGGCAAGGCCGGTGATGGCGGCGGCCATGTGCGGCAGGATGCCCAGGGTGCAGGCGAAGGCGGCCAGGGTCGAGGCCCGCGCGCCCTGGGTCAGACCGGCGGCGATGGTGTAGATCGCCCCGGTGCCGGGCGAGGCCACGACAATGAGCGAGGTCAGGAGGAATTCGGGCGACAGGAGAGCCATGGGACGCGGACCTTTCACGGGGACATCGCCCTGTCATCCACGCAATACCGCCCTGCGGTCTTGAACGAAATTGCGGGCATAGCCCCCCGGCGTCATCCCGTAGCTGCGGGTGAAAAGCCGGGTCATGTGGCTTTGATCGGCGAACCCGGCCTCGACCGCGGCGTCGGCAAGCGGCTGCCCGGCCTGGATCAGGCGGCGAGCGAGGTGCAGGCGCGCTTGCAGCCGGAAGGCATGCGGCGTGAGGCCGGTCGCCCTGGCAAAGCTGCGCAAAAAATGGAAGCGCGACAGACCAGACATCTGCGCCAGTTCGGCCAGGGCGACGGGGCGCGCCGGATCATCCTGCAAGGCCTGAACCGCAAGCGACACCGGACCCGGCGGCAATACGCGGCGGGGATGATCATCGAGCGCATGGCATAGCGTGACCAGCTCGATCTCGGCCAGCAGGCCAGAGGAGCCCTCGGACAGGCTGTGGAAGAGACGGCGGAAGCTGTCGGCAAGACCGGGCTTGCGCAGGAAGGGATAGGCAAACTCGCCACTTTGGCCGGTCAGCCCGGCCATCGTCTGCGGATCGAAATAGAGCATGCGCCAGGCCCGACCCCGGTCGTCGAGCGCGCGACCGTCATGCACCTCGCCCGGATTGACGGTGATCAGATCGCCTGCACCCACTTCGACCGGGCCGCGCCCGGACGCCGAGACCTGCGCGCCGGCGTCGACAAGGCCGATGCCGAACTGGTCATGCGTGTGGCGGGCAAAGCTGCGCGCCGACCGCGCCGTCACGGCGACGACGCCCGCATGAAGGGTTGGGTTGGCCTGCACGCTGTGCATCTGCATGACGGCAGAATGTCGTCGGTTGAGAGGCCGGGTCAAGCCGTGCCCGACCCGCCTGGGCCCGCCGATCACGCCACCGGCGGCAGGTCTGCCAGGCTTTTCACCGCCTGACACTCGCCCAGCAGGCCATCCAGCCGCGCGCGGGTGATGAAGGGAAAATGGCTGGCGAGGGCCGCCTCGTCGGCAGCGATGTGGCGCCCGGCGCGGCGGCTGAACCTTTCCCGCTGGAGGGCAGAGATGATCCGGTCCTGCTTTTCCGCAGTGTCATTCGCAAAATGCTGGGTGCGGATGAAAGCGGGAAAGCTTGGGTCCGACACAACGGGCCAGCGGGTCCAGACATTGCTGTGCATCATCTGGAACGGGTTCTTGGTGAACCTGGCACTGTTGACCGTCGCCAGTCCGATTGCGGTCAGGAACCGCTGGTGCGGCATCGAGGCGCCCGAAGGTTCGTCCCGACCGGGAAGGAAACATGCGTGCTGGGTGGCAGGGTCTGCGAGATCTGCCGGAGCCTGGCGATATGCCCATAGATGGGCCGATGGTCGAACACGCGCGCCTCGTTCCTGTCTGAGGCCCCAGAAGGACCGGGCGTCAGGGCGCTGTCAAGCAACCCGCTCACCGCAATCGCACGGAAAACCCGCGCAGAGCCCCTTGTGTTGCGCCGGCAGGCAGGGTTTCTTGTGCATCCACGCACAGACAAAGGGGCCGGGCATGGAGAACTGGGACGAAATCCGCACGGCTTTCCAGGTGGCGCGGCTGGGCACCGTCTCGGGCGCGGCGGAAGTACTGGGGGTGCATCATGCGACGGTGATCCGGCATATCGACGCGCTGGAGAAACGGCTGGGCGTGAAGCTGTTCCAGCGCCATGCGCGCGGCTACACGCCGACGGAATCGGGCCGCGACCTGCTGGCGGTGGCGCAGACGACCGAAGAGCAGTTCGCCCATCTCGTCAGCCGGATCAAGGGCCAGGGCGAAACGGTTTCGGGCGAGCTGGTGGTGACCTCCATCGCCGGGATCGCCGACCTCTTGACCCCGGTGATGGTGGGGTTCCAGGAAAAATACCCCGATGTCCGGGTCCGGTTCCTGACCGACATGCGGGTGTTCCGGCTGGATTACGGCGAGGCGCATGTGGCGCTGCGGGCAGGCAACGGGCCGGAGGAGCCGGACAATGTGGTGCAGCCGCTCACGCGGATGAAGGCGGGGCTTTACGCGGCGCGGTCCTATGTCGACCGCTTCGGCCTGCCCGCCTCGGAGGCCGAGTTCGCGGGGCATCGCTTCGTCTGCACCGACAGCGAGGTGACACGCGCGCCGTTCCACCGCTGGCTGCGGTCGACGGTGCATCCCGACCAGATCGCCTATGCCGCGACCGAACCGGCGGCGCTGGAACAGGCGGTGCGGCAGGGGGCGGGGATCGGCTTCATGATGAGCTTCCGGGCCTGCGAGGATGCGAACCTGGTCGAGGTGATGCCGCCGCGGCCCGAATGGGAATCGGCGCTGCGGATCGTCACCCATGTCGACCTGCACCGGACGCGGAAGGTGCAGGCCTTCCTGGCCCATCTGAAGGATGCGGCAAAGGGTTGGAAGTTCTGCGCCTGATGCTGGCGGGCCTGTCGCATTCGGGTCGGGGCCATCTGGCCATGCTGGCGTTTTCGGCGCTGGTCGCCGGATCGTTTTCGCTGGGGGTGCTGGCCGCGCCGCATATCGACCCCGGCGCCCTGTCGGTGGCCCGCTTCGTGCTGGCGGGAGTGCTGGTCGGTGCGGCAGCGGTCATGACGACGGGCATCCCGCGCAGCGCCTTCGTTGCGCCCTGGCGCTATCTGGTGCTGGGCGGGCTGCTCGGGGCCTATTTCGTGCTGATGTTCGAGGGGCTGAAGACCGCCCCGCCGGTCTCGGCCGCTGCGGTTTTCACCCTGACGCCACTGATGGCGGCGGGGTTCGGCTGGCTGTTCCTGCGGCAAAGGCTGACCGGGCGGATGGCGCTGGCACTGGGGATCGGCGGGGCGGGCGCGCTGTGGGTGATCTTCCGGGCCGACCTTGCGGCGCTGAAAGCGATGGCGATCGGGCGGGGCGAGGTGATCTACTTCGTGGGCTGCGTGGCGCATGCCGCCTACGCGCCGCTGGTCCGCCGCTTCAACCGGGGCGAGCCGGCGGTGGTCTTCACCTTCGGGATGATGCTGGCGGGGACGGTGCTGCTGGCGCTTTATGCCGGGCCTGCGGTGCTGGCGACGGACTGGGCGGCCCTGCCCGGCGTGGTCTGGGTGACGCTGGTCTATGTGGCCGTGGCGGCAAGTGCGATGACCTTTGTATTGCTGCAATATGCGACGCTGCGGCTGCCAGCGGCGAAGGTGATGGCCTATACCTATCTGGTGCCGAGTTGGGTGATCCTGTGGGAGATCGTGCTGCACGGCGCGGTGCCACCGGGGCTGGTGCTGGTGGGCGTGGCGCTGACGGTGCTGGCGCTGGGGTTGCTCTTGAAGGAGTGACCGGGATGCGCGTCGGTGCCTTCGTCCCTCCTCACGACGGGACGGAGCCCTCGACGAGAAGATGTCGCCCGTCGAGGCGTTTCGTCACTCTGCGACGAAGCCTGCCGCCTTGTGGCTGCCGTCGCAGTAAGGCTTGGTCTTCGACTGGCCGCAGCGGCAGAGGAAGACCTTCGTCACCTTGTTCACCGTCCGTCCGGTGCCCGAGACCACTTCCAGATTGCCCGCCACCATCAGCGGGCCGTTCGTCAGGGGCTGCACGTTCAGCGGGCCGTTCCTCGGCTCAAGGGCTGCAAACTCCTTCACTCCGGGTTCTCCGGTGGCGGTGAAACCGGCGGCGGCATGGGCCCCGTCGCAGAAGGGTTTGTTGGCCGATTGGCCGCAGCGGCAAAGCGTGGCGCGCGGGCTTGCCTGTGGCTGGCCCTTGATCTGCAATTCGGCCTCGAAGGCAAGCGGGCCGTTTTCGCGCAGGCGGACGGTGTTCACGATGGGCGCTGTGTCCGAACTGGCCGACCCATCGTTGCGCGTCACGCGGATCGCGCCGGACGGACAGGCAAGCGCCACATGCATCGCCACCTCGGCGCTGGCCGCGTCAGGATGAATCCATTCGCCCGGCACGTTCGGCACGAAGATTTCCGGGTGCCCGAGCACGCAGTTGCGGGAGTGGACGCAGCGCCTGGCATCGAAGCGGATGGTGACGTCGCGGCCGGTGACGATTTCCTCGGTCATGGGTGGCTCCGGGTTCGGGAGATCTCGAACACAGGAGAGCCGGGAACCGGACAGTGGACAAGGGAAAGTACTGTGCGGTCGGGAAATCCGTTGCAGCTCGTGGCGCACCCTTGGGCCGTCAATTCTTGACATCCGGTTAACGCCCGCAGCTAACCAGCTGTAATCGCTTGCGCTCTTGTCTTTGTCCACTGTGGACAGTCAGTCCAGCGCCCGCGCCTCGCTGACCAGCATGACCGGGATTCCGTCACGGATCGGGAAAGCCAGGCGGGCGGCCTTCGAGATCAGCTCCTGCTTTTCCGCATCATAGGTCAGCACGGCATGGGTGACGGGGCAGACCAGCGCCTCCAGCATCCGACGGTCGGCGGGCTCGCTCATTGCAGGATCTCCTCTTCCCCGCTGCCGCGGAGGCCGAATTCCATGAGAGTGACGATGGTCTCGCGCCGGGTCATCAGGGTCGGGGCTTCCAGCAGCGCCTGTTTGTCCTCGGGCGAGAAGGGGCAGAGCATGGAGAGCGCGTTGATCAGCAGCTCCGGCTCGGCCTCCTTCAGGCTGTCCCAGTCGGTCGAGAGGTCCAGCTTGGTGAAGTAGCGGCCAAGCAGGCCCATGAAATCCTCGCGCCGGAAGCCGGGGTCATCCTCGACCGGGCCAAGGTCACGGGCGAAGGGGGTCCAGTCGACAAGGCAGCGGCGGTAGGGGGTGAAGCCCTGCACCTCTTCCCGCACCCGGTAGCGCGAGATGCCGGAGAGGGTGATCATGTAGCGCCCGTCCTCGGTTTCCGAGAACCCGGTCAGCCGCCCGGCGCAGCCGACGGCGTGAAGGCGTTTTTCCCCCGCCGGAGTTTCGCGGGGCTGGATCATCCCGATCAGGCGGTGGCTGGTCTTCAGGCAATCCTCGATCATCGCCAGGTAACGCGGTTCGAAGATGTGCAGCGGCAGCCGCGCGCGGGGCAGCATGAGTGCCCCAGGCAGCGGGAAGACCGGAAGGGTGTCCGGCAGGTCTGTGGCGGTGATCATGGGCATGAGGGTAGCCCGCGTCAGGGGTCAGGCAAATATCATCGAAGACAGGCGACGGCGCCCGGCCAGGACGATGGGGTCCTGCGGCTTCAGCGCCTCGAAGATGGTGAAAAGCTGGGCCTTGGCGGCGCCGTCGTTCCATTCGCGGTCACGGCGGAAAAGGTCCAGGAGTTCGTCCACGGCCTCTTGCGCGTTGCCGGCGGCAAGAAGGGCTGCGGCAAGGTCGTAGCGCGCCTGATGGTTGTCAGGGTTGGCCTGGACTGCGGCGCGCAGCTCGACTTCGGGTCCGGCATTGGTGGCCTGTTTCGCGAGTTCCAGCTGGGCGCGGACGGCGTCAAGCTCCTTCGACCTGGCGATGGCGGCGGGGACGGCGGCGATCAGGCCTTCGGCCTGGTCGAGGTTGTTCAAGGCCAGATGCGCGCGGACGAGGCCGCCATAGGCGGCGGCATTCTCGGGCTCTTCCTCCAGGATCGCGGTGAAGGTTTCGGCGGCATCGGCGGCAGCGCCTTCGGTCAGCATGTCCTCGGCCGCCTGGATCGCTTCGGCCAGACCGCCGTCCCCGGCCAGCGCGGCGGTGCGGTCAACGAAGGCCTTGAGTTCCGAGGCCGGGACCGCGCCCTGGAACCCGTCGACCGGCTGGCCCTGCCAGAAGGCGTAGACGGTGGGGATCGACTGGATGCGCAGCTGCGAGGCGATGCGCTGGTTCTTGTCGACATCGACCTTGGCCATTTTCACCTTGCCGCCCGCAGCCGTGACGGCGGCTTCCAGCATGGGGCCAAGCGTCTTGCACGGGCCGCACCAGGTGGCCCAGAAATCGACGATGACCGGCACCTCGCGGCTGGTCTCGATCACGTCGGCCATGAACGTGGCCTCGGTGACTTCCTTGATCAGATCGGCTTCAACTTGCGGCGTTTCGCCCAGTCCCAGCATGGCGGACTCCTGTCGGATGTTTGCCCTTATATGGCGGGGCGGGACGGAAAGGCCAAGGGGTCAGCCCCAGCGGCAGGTGGCGAGATGGTCGTTGACCATGCCGGAGGCCTGCATGAAGGCATAGGTGATGGTCGGGCCGACGAAGTTGAAGCCCTCGCGCTTGAGGGCCTTGGACATGGTCTGGGATTGCGGAGTCTGGCCGGGAACATCGGCGAGAGCCTTCGGACGCGCGGCGGGCGGCGGCGCAAAGGACCACAGGAAGGGTGAAAAGCCTTCGCGCGCTTCGATCCGCAGGAAGGCCTGCGCGCCGCGGATCGTACCCTCGATCTTGCCGCGATGGCGGACGATGCCGGGGTCTTGCAGGAGACGGGCCACCTCGGACTCGCCCCAGGTGGCGATCACGGCGGGGTCGAAGCCCTGGAAGGCGGCGCGGAAGCCGTCGCGCTTGCGCAGGATGGTGATCCAGGACAGCCCGGCTTGGAAGCTTTCCAGAATCAGCAGCTCGAACAGGCGGCGCGGATCGCGTTCGGGGCGGCCCCATTCATGGTCGTGGTAGGCGGTATAAAGCGGATCGGTGCCGCACCAGGGGCAACGGGTCGAATTGTCGGCATTTTCCATGGGCCAGCCTTGGGTTGGGATGCGGGACGAGCAAGAACAAAATGCGAATATTGATCTTTCGTTTACCGATGCCGGGCTAATGTGTCGAGAGTTGAATGCGGCGACCGGGGGTCTGCATGAGCTACATGAAGGAAGCGAAGTCGTCGAAGTTCGATCGCGACCCGGCGCTGTCCAGCCCGCTTGCTGCGGCCGTTTCGGTACAGGATCGCGAAACGCTGGCGATGGTGTCCTCGGCGCTGAAGGACCGGCGGATGCGGCTGGCGTTCCAGCCGGCGGTCTATGCGGCCGACCCCTCGGTGATCGGCTTCTTCGAAGGCTTCATCCGGCTTTTGAACCTGCGTGACCAGGTGATCCCGGCGCGGGATTTCATGGCAACGGTGGAGCAGCAGCAACTGGGCCGCGAGATCGACTGCGCCGCCTTGCAGCTGGGCCTGATGGCGATGCAGCGCAATCCGCAGATCCGGGTGTCGCTGAACATGTCGGCCCGGTCGGTCGGCTATCGCCCCTGGGTCGAAATCCTGCGCCGCGCCTTGCTGGATGCGCCGAAGATGGGGGCGAACCTGATCCTGGAAATCAACGAAGCCTCGGCCCTGCAGGTGCCGGATGTGCTGAAGCCCTTCATGGCGGACATGCGCGAACACGGCATCGTCTTTGCGCTGGATGATTTCGGCGCCGGGATGACCTCGCTGCGCCTGTTGCAGGACCTGGGGTTCGAGATTGCCAAGATCGACGGCAGCCTGGTGAAGAACGTCGATCGGCTGCCGCAGGGCCAGACCGCCTGCCGGGCGGCAATCGCGCTGGCGGAGGAGCTGGGGATGTACCTTGTCGCCGAAGCGGTGGAGACCGAGGGCGAGGCGACATGGCTGCGCGAGGCCGGGGTGGGCTGCCTGCAGGGCTATCTGTTCGGCCCGCCCACCGTGACGCCCGACTTTCGGGCGTTCCGGCATGGGCGACCGGCGCTCAAGGGCCAGGAGATCGGCTGAACGTCCCTCTCGGGAGCCCGACGGATCGGCGGCAGGTCCGCCCTGCGCTGCGGTCAAATGCCATTGTCCCTGGGCCGGATCGGCGAAACAGACCCGCGATGCGCCGTGGTTCTTGCACTTGCAGCAAGTTGACCTTACGGCTTGATGCAATCGGCGCGAGCCCTTCGTGCCACAGCCTTGCAGCAAGGGCGCACAGGGAGAGGATCAGACCATGACCAATGTCGTAATCGTATCGGCGGGCCGTACCGCCGTGGGCAGCTTCAACGGCGCATTCGCCAATACTCCGGCGCATGATCTGGGCGCCGCGGTGATCGAGGCGGTCGTTGCCCGCGCCGGTATCGACAAGGCCGAGGTCGAGGAGACGATCCTGGGCCAGGTGCTGACCGCCGGTCAGGGTCAGAACCCGGCGCGGCAGGCGCATATCAAGGCGGGTCTTGCCAAGGAAGCCAGCGCCTGGTCGCTGAACCAGGTCTGCGGCTCGGGTCTGCGGGCGGTGGCGCTGGGCGCGCAGCATGTGCAGCTGGGCGATGCGAAGATCATCGTCGCGGGCGGGCAGGAAAGCATGAGCCTGTCGCCCCATGTCGCGCATCTGCGCGCCGGGCAGAAGATGGGCGACCTGAACTTCATCGACTCGATGATCAGGGACGGGCTCTGGGATGCCTTCAACGGCTATCACATGGGCCAGACGGCGGAAAACGTCGCGAATCAATGGCAGATTTCCCGTGACATGCAGGACGAATTCGCGCTGGCCAGCCAGAACAAGGCCGAAGCGGCGCAGAAGGCCGGCAAGTTCAAGGACGAGAT
>JAGPEG010000002.1 GCA_018057165.1 Tabrizicola sp. | reverse complement strand
CGGATCGCCAGATACTGATGCGCCAGCCCCTCCACCTCGGCCGAGGCCGGGGCCGCGCTGAATGCCGCCGCGAACAGCAGCCCCTGCGCGACCACCAGCGCCAGCCCCGCGACCAGCCCCACGATCAGCGCGCGCAGCAGGACAGCCGACCGCTCACCCTGGTCCCCCGCCCCCTGCGCCTGCGCCGCGAGGCCCGAGGTCGACATCCGCAGGAAGCCGAAAGCCCAGTACAGCGTCGCCAGGATCACCGCGCCGATCCCCACCGCGCCAAGGCTGGCCGCATCGCCCAACTGCCCGATGACGGCAGTATCGACCGCGCCCAGAAGTGGCACCGTGGCATTCGACAGCACGATGGGCCCCGCGATCCGCAGGACGCGACCGTGGGTCATGTCGTTCATGCTTTCGGCTCGGCGGGGGGCATCAGGAAATGGCCGGTCGCCTGGGCGAACAACCGGCTGCGGTTGTCCTGCCAGGCCTCGACATGGACGGATGCGTAGCGCCGCCCGGATCGGTTCACCCGCGCCCGCGCATAGGCGTCGCGCGGCAGCCCGGCGCGCAGGTAGTCGATGGTGAAGTCGATGGTCTTCGGCAGGCGCAGCGGCCCCTCCGGCAAGGCGCCATCGGCCTCGACCCCGTCCCAGAGCGTGCTCCAGGCGAGTTCGATCATCGCGGCGATCTCCAGGAAGGCCGCTGTCGCCCCGCCGTGCAGGGCAGGCAGGCGCGGGTT
The DNA here is from genome assembly GCA_018057165.1 of Tabrizicola sp. GTDB lineage: Bacteria > Pseudomonadota > Alphaproteobacteria > Rhodobacterales > Rhodobacteraceae > Tabrizicola. Next base: position 44,236 of record JAGPEG010000002.1, on the reverse strand, counting down.
GCCGATCAGGCTGTCGCTGAAGGGCAGGACGGCAGTCAGCTCGTCGCCGCGCCGGTCGAATTCCACCCCCAGGAAGCGGATATACGGCACCCCGTCGACCAGGCTGCGCAACAGCCCCTCCCGGCGGCGTTTCACCACATGGACCGGCTCGGGCGGCTTCATCCCTTGCGCTCCACGGTGAAGGCGCCGGTCGCCATCGCCACCGGGCGGCTTTCGTCGTCGTCGGTCGCGACCGCGCGGACAAAGGCCACGCTGCGGGTGACATGGTGGCATTCGGCGCGGGTGCGGATGGTCTGGCCGGGGCTGGCCGGGCGCATGTAGTCGATACGCAAATCCAGCGTCGCGGTGGAAAAGCCCGCCTGCGGATGGCTCATCACCGAAGCGCCGCAAGCCGTGTCCATCAGCGCCGAGACCGCGCCGCCGTGGATCACCCCCGTCGCCGGATCGCCGATCAACCGGCTGTCATAGGGCATCGCGATGGTCGCGCTGCCCTCGCTGATGGCTTCCAGCCGCATCCCCAGCGCCCGGCTGTGCGGCAGGGCTTCGATGAACTGGCGGGCAATGATCTCGATGTCGGGCATGGGTCCTCCGCGGAGCCGCATCAAATCGCCGCAACCGGGGGAAGGCAACCCCGGACACGGTTGCACCAACGCGGGTGTCCTCCTAGGCTGGCCCCTGGGAGGACTGCGCATGACGGAAACCCGCCTCAGCTTCAAAGAGATGTGCGCCCGGTTCGATGTCACCCCGCGCACCCTGCGCTACTACGAATATATCGAGCTTCTGGCCCCGGAAAAGGAAGGCCGCGCCCGGTTCTACGGCCCGCGCGAGATGGCGCGGCTGAAGCTGATCCTGCGCGGACGCCGCTTCGGCTTTTCGCTGGAGGAAATCCGCCAGTGGCTGCTGATCTACGGCAAGAAGGGCGAACGCCCGCAGCTGCAAGCCTGGCTGCAACTCGCCGACCGCCAGCTGGTCGAGCTTGAAAAGCAGAAGGCCGAGCTTGACGCCTCGATCGCCGACCTGCGCGCCCTGCGCGAGACGGCGGTGCAGGAAATGGACCGGCTGGTCGAATGATGCCCTTGGGTCATGGACCAGATGTATCTGTCCACGACGGTCTGCCACGGTTTTGCCGCAAATCCGCCAAAGACGGGCAGTCGTTGCGATTTATCTTTGTTCGGAGCGGCAAGGCGGGCTTGATTCAATGAAGTTGAAACGCCACCGTGGTTTTGCGCTTTTGGGGGTGATTGCGGTGTCTGCGACGGGTGTTCTGGCCGATCAGCCTGCCGGCCTGTCCTTTTCCTGCACCGGCGGCGCACGGACCGAGGCTGCACATGTCGCCGAACTCTGCGCCGACTTCCTGCAGGCGGTGCGCAGCCAGCCCGACCTGTCCGGCGCAGACCTGCAGGACGCCCCCCTTTCCGGTGGGCCGGGGCTGGAGATCGAGATCACCGAAGCGACCGACACCAAGATCGAGGTCATTCCGACCTGGATCGACGCGGTCGGCCAACGGGCTGTCCGGCCTTCGGTCGGAATTCTGACGATGGACACCACCTTGACCCGGTCCAGACGCCTGGCCTTTTTCCAAAGACTGCTCGCCGACCTTCCCCGCTAACCCTTCTTGCCAAGGATGTATTGCATGCGTGCCGTTCAAGCCCCTCGCGACCCCTCCGGCCCCAGCGCAGCGCCAGATCCGGGCGATCCGTCCTATGCGCCGATCTTCACATTGGACGAGATCGCGAACCAGTTGACCAATGGCTATTGGGGAGGCGAGCAGTACAAGTTCGCGCTGAACGCCACCAGAACACTGACCTACAACGTTTCGGGCCTGTCGACGGCGGAACGCGCGATTGCCGTGGCCGCGCTGGAAGCCTGGACCGAGGTGACGGGGATCAGGTTCGTCGTCACGACCGCGAGCACCGCGAAGCTCATGTTCGACAACAACGATCCCGAGGGCGCCTACGCCTGGTCGAACTTCACGGGCAACACGCTGACCCAGTCCTTCATCAACATCCCGCGCGACTGGGCTTCGCTGGATCTGAACAGCTACATGCTGCAGACCTACATGCACGAGATCGGGCATGCCCTAGGGCTGGGGCACGCTGGCAACTACAACGGCGCGGCCACATACGGGGTGGACAACCTCTATGACAACGACAGCTGGCTGGCGACGGTCATGTCGTATTTCAGCCAGGAGGATAACACCCTGTCTGCGACCGACAGCTTCGCCTTCACGGCCACGCTGATGCCCGCCGACATCATCGCCATCCAGAATCTCTACGGCTTTTCGGGTGTCACCAACGGCGGAAACTCGGTCTACGGTTACGGTTCGAACATCGGTGGCTACCTGCAGAAGCTCTTGAACCAGTGGACGGGCTACATCCCCCGCACAGCGGATGGCTACTGGGGCGATCCCATCGCCTTCACCATCTACGACTCGAACGGAATCGACACGATCAACTTCTCGAACTTCAGCGCCAACCAGGAGATCACGCTTGTCGAGCTGACCTATTCCGACATTGGCGGCCTGGTCGACAACGTGACCATCGCCCGCGGCGTGGTGATCGAGAATGCCACCTCGGGCGCGGGCAACGACACGCTGATCGGCAATGATGTCGGCAACATCCTGCGCGCCAATGCCGGGAACGACAGCCTGTCCGGCAACCTCGGCCATGACACGCTTTATGGCGGGCTGGGCGATGACACCCTGTCCGGCGGCGGCGGCAATGACGTTCTCTATGGCGAGGGCGGCAGCAACAATCTGGACGGGGGTGCGGGCAACGACACCTATTATGTAACCAGCGCGACGGACAGCGTGACCGAGGCAGAGGAGGGCGGCACCGACACGGTCCGCACCACGCTGACCAACATCATTCTGGTCGATAATGTCGAGAATCTGGTGCTGACCTCGACGCTGGCCTCGCTGGCGACCGGCAACGCGCTGGGCAACGCGATCACCGGCGGCAACGGCAGCGACACGCTGTTCGGAATGGACGGGTTCGATTTCCTGTATGGCGGCGCGGGCAATGACAGCCTCGACGGCGGCACCGGGGGCGATGTGATCTACGGCGGCAACGGCAACGATACCGGCCTGGGCGGCGAGGGAGCGGATTCGCTGTTCGGCAGCCTTGGCAACGACAACCTTTCAGGCGGCTCCGAGGCTGACCGCCTTCTGGGCGAGGATGGCAATGACTGGCTGTCCGGTGACGATGGCAGCGACACGATCTATGGCGGCAACGGCAACGATACCCTGTTCGGCGGCGAGGGCAGCGATACCCTGGACGGGGGCGCGGGCAACGACAGCATGGACGGCGGCGCGGGCGACGATACCTATGTCGTCGGCAGCACCACCGACCGGGTGGTCGAGGGCGTGGATGGCGGGACCGACACGGTTCGCACCGCGCTGACCGTCGTGACGCTGGGCGCGAATGTGGAAAACCTGGTGCTGACCTCGATCAGCGCCTCCACCGGCACCGGCAACACGCTGGACAACACGATCACCGGCGGGTCGGCGTCGGACAAGCTTTTCGGGCTGGACGGGTTCGATTTCCTGTTCGGCGGCGGGGGCAGCGACAGCCTTTACGGCGGCAACGGCACTGACCAGATCGACGGCGGCATCGGCAACGATTCGGCTCTGGGCGGGGCGGGCGACGACCTGATCCTTGGCGCGGCGGGCAATGACAGGCTGTTCGGCGGCACCGAGAGCGACCAGCTTTTCGGCGATGCCGGCAACGACTACCTGGATGGCGAAGACGGCAACGACAGCCTGTCGGGTGGGATCGGCAACGATGTGCTGCTGGGGCGGGCTGGCGATGATGTGCTGGACGGGGGCGAGGGCGCCGACACGCTGAACGGCGGCCTCGGCCATGATGTCTATACCGGCGGGGCAGGGGCCGACCGCTTCACCGTCAGCAGCCGCGACATGGCCGACGATTTTCTGGACTTCACCAGCGGGATCGACAAGGTCGCCCTGGCCCGCACAGCCCTTGGCATTTCCGCCACCGCGACGCTGGCCTCGCTGTGGCAGACCGGACTTGGCCTGCCGGAAAGCTTCGCCGATGGCAAGGCGGTGCTTTACTACGACACCGAACTGCGCACCCTGTTCCTGGACAGCGACGGCGGGTCCAGCGACAACGCCTCGGCGCTGGCCACCTTGCAGACCGGCGGAACGCTGGCGCTATCGGACCTGCTCTTCGTCTGAGGTCCCGACCGGGGGGTCGCAACGCAGCGGCCTCCCGGTGCCGGTCAAACGGCGATCAATGCGCAAGGAAGACTGGAACCTGCGCGTTTTCCAGCATGTCGCGGGTGGCGCCGCCCATGATCGCCTCGCGGAAGCGCGAATGGCCATAGGCGCCCATCACCAGAAGGTCGGCGTCCAGATCGCGCACCTGGCGGGCCAGGACATCCGATACATGCGGCAAGGTGCGCGCCAGCACGGAAACTTCGGCCTTGACGCCGTGCCGCACAAGAAGCTGGCACAGATGTCCGCCCGGATCAGACCGCTCGGGTCCGTGGGCGGGGGGGTCGATCACCACGATCTGTACAAGATCCGCCCGTTTCAGGAACGGCATCGCCCGGCGTGCGGCCACCAGCGCCTCGCGGCTCTGGTTCCAGGCCAGGACGATCCGCTCCGGCTGGGCCGTCGGCATCCCGCCCGGCGGAACCACCAGCACCGGCGCCATGCCTTCGAAAAGCGCGGCCTCGGTGATCGCCTCGTCCTCGACGCCACGGCCCTTGCCATAGGGCAGCGGCAGGATCACCAGGTCGCTGTAGCGCGCGCGGGCGGCGACGACATCGGTCAGCGCGCCAAGCTGGGTCACGACCGATTCGACCGACGCCCGCAGCGTCGGCGATTGCGCCCCGATGGCCGCGTTCAGCGCCGCCTCGGCCTCGCGCGCCTCGCCTTCGGCCCGGTCCATCGCCGCGGCGATCATCACCGCGCCCGAGCCGACATAGGAATAGCCGATCTGCGTCCGGTCGACGCCAAGCGCCAATGTGTCCAGATGTGCATCCATCGCCTGCGCGATCTGCGCGGCGGCGGTGACGGTGCCCAGCACGCCTTCGGTCGAGCAGGCAACCGTCAGGAGGGATTTGTAAGCCATGGTCATCTCCTGTGGGAATCTGTGCCTAGCATGCGCCTCGCAACAGGGCGCGCTTTGACCGAGGTCAAACCTTGGGTAACTTGAAATTGACGCAGATCAAGGCGGCTATCTCTGCTGCGCCGCAGAAGACAACGTGTCGAAGAGTGTGGCATCCGCGTCCGAATCGTTTCGGGCACATCCGACCGCACGAGACAGGACGAAGGGACGCTAACCATGTGGGATTACCTGAAACTTGCCGGGCTTGGCCTGGTCGCGGTGCTGGCCGCGATCGCGGCCAACTACGCGCATGACCTGGCATACCAGGTCAACGCGATCACCGTGATGCTGGCCGCCGGCATCGCGTTTCTCTGGGTGGTGCGGACGGCGGGCGATCCGAAGCCCGACCTCCAGCACGAATATTTCGACGGCGTGATCCGCGCCGGTGCGATCGCCACCGCTTTCTGGGGCGTCGTGGGCTTTCTGGTCGGTGTGGTCATCGCCAGCCAGCTGGCCTTTCCGCAGCTGAACTTCGAATTCCTGCAAGGCTACGGCAACTTCGGTCGTCTGCGCCCGCTGCACACCAGCGCGGTGATCTTCGCCTTTGGCGGCAACGCCCTGATCATGTCCGCCTTCTACATCGTCCAGCGCACCAGCGCCGCGCGCCTGTTTGGCGGCTCGCTCGGCTGGTTCGTGTTCTGGGGCTGGCAGCTCGTCATCGTTCTGGCCGCCACCGGCTATGTCCTTGGCGCGACCCAGGGCAAGGAATATGCCGAACCCGTCTGGTACGTCGACATCCTGATCACCGTGGTCTGGGTCGGCTTCCTGGTCGCCTTCATGGGCACGCTCTTCAAGCGCAAGGAACCCCATATCTACGTCGCGAACTGGTTCATGCTGTCGATGATCCTGACGGTCGCGATGCTGCATCTGGTGAACAACGCCGCGATCCCGGTGTCGATCTTCGGCTCGGCGCAGGTCCAGCTTTATGCCGGTGTCCAGGATGCGATGGTGCAGTGGTGGTATGGCCACAACGCCGTGGGCTTCTTCCTGACCGCAGGCTTCCTCGGGATGATGTACTACTTCGTCCCGAAGCAGATCGAACGCCCCGTCTTCAGCTACAAGCTGTCGATCATCCACTTCTGGGCCTTGATCTTCCTCTACATCTGGGCCGGTCCGCACCACCTGCACTACACCGCCCTGCCGGACTGGGCCTCGACCCTTGGCATGGTCTTCTCGGTGATCCTGTGGATGCCGTCCTGGGGCGGCATGATCAACGGGCTGATGACGCTGTCGGGTGCCTGGGACAAGCTGCGCACCGATCCGATCATCCGGATGATGGTCGTCTCCATCGGCTTTTACGGCATGTCCACCTTCGAAGGCCCGATGATGTCGATCAAGGCCGTCAACTCGCTGTCGCATTACACCGACTGGACCATCGGTCACGTCCATTCCGGCGCGCTTGGCTGGAACGGGATGATCACCTTCGGCGTCCTCTACTACCTGGTGCCGCGCCTGTGGAACCGTGAAGGGCTCTACTCCCTCAAACTGGTCAGCTGGCACTTCTGGCTCGCCACCATCGGGATCGTGCTCTACGCCTCCTCGATGTGGGTCACGGGCATCATGGAAGGCCTGATGTGGCGTGAAGTCGATGCGAACGGCTTCCTCGTCAACGCCTTCGCCGACACGGTGGCCGCGAAATTCCCGATGTATGTGGTGCGCGCCCTTGGCGGCGGGCTCTTCCTGGCCGGGGCGGTGATCATGTGCTGGAACCTCTGGATGACCGTGCGCGCGCAGCCTGTGAAGGCCACGCAGAACGCGGCCGTTCCGGCAGAATAAGGAAACGGAACCATGGGAATTCTTGACAAGCACAAGGTCATCGAGACCAACGCGACGCTGCTGATGATCCTCAGCCTGCTGGTTGTGACCATCGGGGGCATCGTGCAGATCGTGCCGCTCTTCTACCTGGAAAACACCATCGAGAAGGTCGAAGGCATGCGCCCCTACACCCCGCTCGAACTGGCGGGCCGGGACATCTACATCCGCGAGGGCTGCTACAACTGCCACAGCCAGATGATCCGCCCGATGCGCGACGAGGTCGAACGCTACGGCCATTACAGCCTCGCGGCGGAATCGATGTATGACCGGCCCTTCCAGTGGGGGTCCAAGCGTACCGGCCCCGATCTCGCGCGCGTCGGCGGGCGCTACTCCGACGAATGGCATCAGGACCACTTCACCAATGCGAAGTCGGTCGTGCCGGAATCGGTAATGCCGCCCTATGGCTTCCTCGCCAACACCATCCTGGACGGCAAATACATCCAGGATTTCGTGGTGACGAACCGCGTCACCGGCGTGCCCTATACCGACGAGATGGTGGCAAGCGCGCTGGCCGACTTTACCGCACAGGCCGACCCGCTGGGCGATGCCTCGGGGCTTGAGGAACGCTACGGTGACGCCGCCTTTGGCACCCCGGTCAATGTCCGCAACTTCGACGGCCAGCCCGAACTGACCGAGATGGACGCGCTGATCGCCTATATCCAGGTGCTTGGCACGATGGTCGACTTCTCGACCTTCACCCCCGTGGCGAACAGGTAGAGAGGCGAAAATGGAAACCTATTCCTTTCTGCGCCAACTGGCCGACAGCTGGTTCCTTCTGGCGATGACACTGGGGTTCCTGGGGGTCTGCATCTGGGCCTTCCGACCCGGTGCCCGCGCCGCGCACCAGGAGGTCGCCACCTCTATCTTCCGCAACGATGACCATCCTGCGGCGGATCACCCTGCCCAAATTCGCAAGGAGGCATAGGCCATGTGTGCCAAGCCATTGAAGAAAGAACCCCGGCAGGTGGAAACGACCGGCCATAGCTGGGACGGCATCGAAGAGTACAACAACCCGCTGCCGCGCTGGTGGGTCTGGGTGTTCTACGCGACGATCATCTGGGGCATCGGCTATACCGTCGCCTATCCGGCCTGGCCGCTGATCACCGGCGCGACGCCTGGCCTGCTTGGGGCCAGCACCCGCGCCGATGTCGAGGTCGAGATTGCGGCGGTCGACAAGGCCAATGCCGCGATCAAGGACAAGCTGGTCGCAGCCGACCTGACCGCCATCGGCGCCGACCCCGAACTTGCAGGCTATGCCGAACGGGCCGGGGCGGCGGTCTTCCGCACCAACTGCGCCCAGTGCCATGGCTCTGGCGCCGCCGGGTTCGAGGGCAAGGGCTATCCGAACCTTCTGGACGACGACTGGCTCTGGGGCGGCACGATGGAGGACATCCATCTGACCGTCACCCACGGCATCCGCAACACCACCGACGCGGACGCGCGCTATTCGGAAATGCCGAAGTTCGGCACGGATGGCATCCTGGACGAAACCCAGATCGCCCAGGTCGCGGAACATGTGCTGGCCATCTCGGGGCAAGAGCATGACGCCACGCTGGCGGCAGAGGGGGTCACGGTCTTCGCCGACAACTGCGCCGCCTGCCACATGGAAGACGGTTCGGGCGACCGGGCCCAGGGCGCGCCAAAGCTGTCCGACGCGATCTGGCTTTACGGCGGCTCGCGCGAGGCGATCACCGAGACGGTGACGAAGGCCCGCTTCGGCGTCATGCCGAACTGGAACCAGCGCCTGTCCGAGGACGAGATCCGCGCCGTGGCCTATTATGTCCACAGCCGCGGTGGTGGTGAGTGACTCCTGCAACGAGTAAGGAAAGGGGGCCCGCTGGCCCCCTTTTCTTTTGGCGCATCAGCCCATCGCACTGCCGCGCTCGGCCCGGTCCTTGGCGCGCTTCCGGTCAACCCCGTTGATCCAGATCACCAGGCCGATGCCGGTGGCGATATAGACCGCCCCGGCCAGAAGCACGATCTCGCCCGGTATCGGGCCAATATCCGCGCGATTGACAAAACCCGGCCAGGAGGTCGCCGGGAAAGGGTGGACGATCAGCTTGCCGGTATAGGCGACGGCCTGGATCAGCAGGATCCACAGGTAGTTCGACCGGACACGGCGCGCGATCGCGACCAGATAGCTGACGTGGTATTGCGGGTTCCGGTAGTCGTTGGCCAGAACGGATTGCCAGTCCTGTTCGGTGTGCAGGTCGCCGTCCACCAGCATCGGAACATAGAAATGCCGCTCGATCCACCGGGCCCGCGCGCGCCAGACATTGAAGAAACGGTAGCGGCGCGCTTCCAGCGACAGGAAGAACAGGATCAGCACACCGACCAGCACCAGCGGCAGCGGCGATGCGCCGGGAGAGGAATAGGTGATGGAAAGTGCGACACCCAGCGTCACCACCGACCAGTTCGTCGTGGTGTCCAGCCGGGTTCGCCAGACCGTGCTGCGATAGACCTCGCCCCGGTAAAGATGCGCCAGCGCGCCGATCTCCGCAGCCGAGAATTCCTCGGTCGCACTTGCCTTGCGCTTGACTGTCATGGCACTCCCCCTCCGGCCCGTCAGGGTCCAGCATGGCAGCGGCGCGATCTTCGGTCAAAGCCGACGACGGGGGGCAAACCCGCCACTTTGCGCTGCATTGCCGCATTCCCCCGGAGCGGCCCAGTTTATAATTGATACAGGTCAAGGCCCGCCAACCCGGAATGACCGATTGCAGGCAGGATGATAGGCTGGCCCCGCGCCAGTGAAGGAGTGCCCCGTGTCCACCCCCGATTCCCCGCCCAGCCTCTACGAAGCGCGTGAACCGATCTTCCCGCGCCGGGTGAAGGGCACCTTCCGCACGCTGAAGTGGTGGATCATGGCGGTGACGCTGGGCATCTACTACATCACCCCCTGGCTGCGCTGGGACCGTGGGCCGTCGCTGCCGGATCAGGCTGTCCTTGTCGACATCGCCAACCGGCGCTTCTTCTTCTTCATGATCGAGATCTGGCCGCACGAATTCTACTTCGTCGCGGGCCTGTTGATCATGGCGGGCCTCGGGCTGTTCCTCTTCACCTCCGCCGCCGGTCGGGTCTGGTGCGGCTATGCCTGCCCGCAGACCGTCTGGACCGACCTTTTCATCCTGGTCGAACGCTGGATCGAGGGCGACCGCAACGCCCGCGTCCGTCTGCACAAGCAGAAATGGGACGCCGAAAAGCTCCGCAAGCGCACGATCAAATGGGTGGTCTGGTTCCTGATCGGGCTGGCGACCGGCGGCGCCTGGGTCTTCTACTTCACCGATGCCCCGACACTTCTGCGCGACCTCGTCACCGGGCAGGCGCATCCCGTCGCCTACATCACCATGCTGATCCTGACGCTGACCACCTTCTTCTTCGGCGGCTTCGCGCGGGAACAGATCTGCATCTACGCCTGTCCCTGGCCCCGCATCCAGGCCGCGATGATGGACGAGGACACGCTCACCATCGGCTACCGCGACTGGCGGGGCGAACCCCGCGGCAAGCTTGGCACCGAAGGCGCGGGCGACTGCATCGACTGCATGGCCTGCGTCAACGTCTGCCCGATGGGGATCGACATCCGCAACGGGCAGCAGATGGCCTGCATCACCTGCGGCCTCTGCATCGACGCCTGCAACGACGTGATGGACAAGATCGGCAAGCCGCGCGACCTGATCGGCTATCTCGCCCTCACCGACGAGACCCGCGAACGCACGGGCCTGCCCGCGAAAAGCGTCTGGAACCATGTCTTCCGCCCCCGCACCGTGCTTTACACCGTACTCTGGGCCGGGATCGGCGTCGGCCTGATCGTCGCGCTCTTCCTGCGCTCGCCCATCGACCTGAACGTGACCCCGGTGCGGAACCCGACCTTCGTCACCCTTTCCGACGGCGGGGTCCGCAACGCCTATGACATCCGGCTGCGCAACATGCACGGGCAGGACGCGCAGTTTGCGGTCTCCGTGACCTCGGATGCCGTCGTTTCTCTGGCGCTGGAGGGGAAAGAAGGTCTGACCGTCACGGTTCCGGCCAACGCGACCATGTCGCAGCGGATCTACCTGACCGCAGCTCCCGGCACGCGCGCCGCAGGCGAGGACCGGACAGATGTGCGGATCTGGGTCGAAGAGCTTGGCACCCCCAACCGGGTGCATCATGATACGATCTTCAACGGGAAAGAGGGCGGCAATGGCTGAACTGACCGGCAAGCATGTCTTCGCGATCACCGCCAGCGCCTTCGCGGTGATCATCGGGGTCAATATCCTTCTGGCGGTGAAGGCGGTCAGCACCTTTCCGGGGCTGGAGGTCGACAATTCCTATGTCGCCAGCCAGGGCTTCAACGCGCGCAAGGCCGCGCAGGAAACCCTGGGCTGGTCGATGACCCCCGGCTACGAACAGGGCCGCATGACGCTTGCCTTCCACGGTGCCGACGGCCAGCCGGTGCAGGTCCAGGACCTTCAGGTTCTCGTCGGTCGCACGACCGAAGCGAAGGACGACGCCTTCCCCGTCTTCGTGCAGGATGGCGCGGTCTATGCCGCCGAAGTTCCCCTGCACAAGGGCAAGTGGATGGTGAAAGTCACCGCCAGATCCCCCGACGGGACGCTGTTCGAGCAGCGTTCCGAGATTTATGTGAAAGGCTGACCATGGCGCTGGCCGAAGACTTCGGTGACACCGGGCGCGCGCCGGTTTCGGCCTGCCCGGCCTGTGTCGTCGTCCCCGCCGCCGAACGTATCGCCGCACTCCGCGCCGACCGGGCGGGCCGTATCGTGTTGTCGCTGCCGAATGCCGACGGCGCGCAGTCGATTTCCACCGTCGAAGCCGCCGTGCAGGCCGTTCCCGGCGTGATCTCGGCCCGCGTCAATCTCACCCTCAAGCGCGTCAGCGTCGAGGCCCAGCCCTCAGTCACCGCCGCCCAATTGATCGCGGTTCTGGAAGGGCAGGGGCAAGAGGCGCATGAGCTTGACCCCGGCCTCCTCTCCGTCACCGAGACCGACCGCCAGGGCCGAGAACTGCTGATGCGGCTTGGCGTCGCCTTCTTCTCGATGATGAACGTGATGCTCTTGTCGGTCGCCGTCTGGTCGGGGGCCGAGGCTGCGACGCGCGATCTCTTCCACTGGATTTCCGGTGCCATCGCCCTGCCGACAGTGATCTTTGCCGGTCAGCCCTTCTTCAAATCCGCCTGGGCCAGCCTCCGCCAGGGCAAGCTCGGCATGGACGTGCCGATCTCCCTCGCCCTGATCCTCGCCTCCTCGATCTCGGTCTATGAGACCGCGATGTCCGGCCATCACGCCTATTTCGATGCCGCCGTGATGCTGGCCTTCTTCCTGCTTCTGGGTCGCTATCTTGACCACCGCACCCGCGCTGTCGCCCGCTCGGCGGCAGAGGAACTGGCCGCGCTGGAAGTGCCCCGCGCGGTGCTTCTGGTCGACGGCAACGAGGTCGAAATGCCCATCGCCGAAATCCATCCCGGCGACAGGGTCCTCGTCCGCCCCGGCGCCCGGATGCCGGTGGATGGCGTGGTGATCCACGGCGCCTCCGAACTGGACCGCAGCCTCCTCACCGGCGAAAGCCTGCCCGTCCCGGCGGGGATCGGCACCACCGTCAGCGCGGGCGAGGTCAACCTGACCGGCCCCCTGACCGTAGAAGTCACCGCCGCAGGCAAGGACACCAGCCTGCACCGCATGGCCGATCTCGTCGCCGTGGCCGAAGGCACCAAGACCCGCTACACCAGCCTGGCCGACCGCGCCTCGCGGCTTTACTCGCCGCTGGTGCATATCCTGTCGTTCTCTGCCTTCGGCTACTGGATGTGGGCCACCGGCGGCGACATCCGCTATGCGATCAACATCTCTGCCGCCGTGCTGATCATCACCTGCCCCTGCGCCCTGGGCCTCGCGGTTCCGGCGGTGATCACCTCCGCCTCCGGGCGGCTGTTCCGCAAGGGCCTCCTCATCAAGCACGGCACCGCGCTGGAGCGGCTGGCCGAGGTTGACACCGTCGTCTTCGACAAGACCGGCACCCTGACCCTTGGCACGCCCGAACCCGTGGCGCTGGCGGATCACCCGGTTGACGCAGTGGCCCTCGCCGCTGCGCTCGCGGCAGGGTCGTCGCATCCCTTGGCCCGCGCGCTGGCCGAGGGGGCCAAGGCTTCGGGCATCGCGCCAGCCGAAGTGACCGACATCCGCGAAGTCCCCGGCCAGGGGGTCGAAGGCCGGTTCCAGGGCGCGCGCGTCCGGCTGGGCCGCGCTGACTGGTGCGGCGCCACCCCGGCAGAAATGACCGCGACCTACCTGTCGCTGAATGGCCAGAGCCATGCCTTCGCTTTCACCGACCGCCTGCGCCCCGGCGCGGAAGCTGCCGTGAAGGCGCTGAAAGCCGCCGGGATGCAGGTCGAGCTTCTGTCCGGCGATGCCCCCGCCCCGGTGCGCGAGATGGCCGACCGGCTGGGCATTTCCGCCTGGCAGGCCGGGGTCCTTCCCGCCGAAAAGGCCGCCCGTGTCGCAGCCTTGTCAGCCGAAGGCCGCAAGGTGCTGATGGTCGGCGACGGGCTGAACGACACCGCCGCGCTGACCGCAGCACTTGTCTCGATCTCGCCCGCCTCCGCGCTGGATGCTGCCCGCGTCGCCTCGGACATCGTGCTGCTGGGGCAGGACATCGCCCCCATCGCCGATGCCCTGCGGATCGGGCGCCAGTCAGCCCGCCGGATGATCGAGAATTTCGTGATCTCGGGCGGCTACAACGTGGTGGCGGTGCCGCTGGCGCTGATCGGCCATGCCACGCCCTTGGCCGCTGCACTGGCGATGTCGCTGTCCTCGATCACTGTCTCGCTCAACGCGATGCGGCTGAAGTAGATGGAAATCCTCGCGATCCTGATCCCGGTCTCGCTGTTTCTCGGCGGCATCGGCCTTGCCGCCTTCTTCTGGGCGATGCGGACCAAGCAGTTCGACGATCCCGAGGGCGACGCGAACCGCATCCTGACGAAGGACTGGGACGACCGCCCGAAGCCCTGAGCAAGACGTAGGGTGTGTGATTTCACGCACCGCCCGTCTCCGCCCAAAGGTTAACCTCGCGTAAACGCGGAATCGCAACCCGTTGGCTTCATTGTATCCGATTTTCTGCCCACCGTGGACAGATCAGGTGATCGTCACGCTCGCAGACTGAAGCCCCTCGATCTCGACCTTGCAGGTATCGCCCCGGTTCAAGGGCCCCACCCCCGCCGGGGTGCCGGTGAAGATCAGATCCCCCGGCGACAGGCTGACCATCTGCGACAGCGCCGCGATGATCGAGGCCGGTGTCCAGATCATGTCCGAAAGCGAGGCCTCCTGCCGCACCGCCCCGTTCACCGAACAGCGCAGCCGCGCCTCCGGCAGCGCCCCCGGCCGGATCGCCCCCACGACCGCCGACTTGTCGAACCCTTTCGCCATGTCCCAGGGCCGCCGGTTCGCCTTGGCCTCGGCCTGCAGGTCGCGCCGGGTCAGGTCATTCCCCGCCGCATGCCCCCAGATCATCGCCACGGCGCCCTCCTCGGAGACCATCGCCCCGCCCTTGCCGATGGCGACGACCAGCTCCCCTTCGTGATGCAGGTTCGAGGTCGCGGTCGGGTAGGGGATGCGGCTGCCCGATTCCACCACCGCATCGGCAGGCTTCGTGAAGAAGAACGGCGCCTCCTTCTCGGGATCGCCCCCCATCTCTTTCGTGTGTTCGGCATAGTTCCGGCCCACGCAGAAGATGCGGCGGACCGGGAAGCGTTCGGCGCGGCCGGTGACGGGCAGGGTCACGGTCGGCAGCGCGGGGAAGACCAGGGCAACCATCGTTCAGCCCCCCACGGTTTCGCAAGGCACGGCGCGGGCCGACAGCCGACGGCAGGCAAGTTCGGCCTGCTCTTCGGTCAGCCCCATGAAGCTGGCCCGCCAGGCCCCGCCCGACTGGGTGGTCTTGCGCAGCCCGTCGTTCAGCGTGGCGCTTTCCGCCAGCGCGGTCTTCAACAGCGCCTTTTCGGCGTCGTAGCGCGAGGGATATTCGCCCACGTTCACCCCGAAATGCCGTCCGCCCGAGGTGGACATCACCACGACCACTTCCTCATCCGCTGCCGCCGCAGACTCGACAACGGCCACCGCATCGAAGATCGGCGCGCTGCGCTTCGCAGCGGGAACCACCGTGGCCAGATCTGCCGGAGCAGGCACGATGGTCGCGGGGGCGGCCACGGTCTCGACTTCGGTCACGTCGGCCAACAGGATCTCGGGATTGGCGGCGGCGACTTCGGTGCCGGGGTCGGTGACGACCAGTTCCGGCTCGGGCGCGGCTGCGGCGACCACGACCTCCTCCACGGCAGGAGCCTCCGGTTCGGCCACCGGATCGACCGTCGCCAGCTGGACCGTGATCCCCTCGGGCCGCGCCTTGGGCTTCATGTCCGCAAGGGCCGGGTCGATCTCTGCCTCCGGAGCGGCCTCTTCAACGGGCGGAAGGGCTGCGACCAGCGTCTCGGCCGGGGCCGCGCCAGAGGCCAGCGCCGCCGCTTGCACCTCGAAACTGCCGCGCGCGCCGGTGACGGTGCCGGCGTCGGCAACGACAATCTCCTCGGCTGCGGGGTCTGGCTCGACGGCTGCGGCCAGCGGTTCCAATGCCGTCTCCGCCAGGTCGGCAGAGGCGAGGGCCACTTCGGGATCAGCCACGGGCGCCGCTTCCGGCGTCCCGTCGGCCATTGCCTCGGCCTGGAATTCCAGCGTTCCGGCCGGGGCGGGCACAGCGGTCGCTTCGGCCAGCGCGCCTTCGATCCCCTCGGCCATGGCAATCGCCACCTCCTCCGTGACCGTCGGCACAACCGGACGTGCCTTCGGACGCGGCGAGGTCTTCACCTCGCCCGACACCCGCACGACCTTGCCCGCACCGCCCTCGGCGTCGATCTCGTCGATCCCGGTCTCAAGCGAGGCGACCAGGGCATCTTCGACAGCGGCAGCCACCGGCGGTTGCTCCTTGACGTTGTTCTTCGCCTTGCCGAAGCCGATGTCCATCAGTTCGGCCATCTTCGCATTGCGGTTGGCGGTCGAGGTGCCGCCGAAGACCGTCGCGATGATGTGCTTGTTGCCGCGATGCGCCGAGGCGGTCAGGTTGAACCCGGCGGGCGAGGTGTAGCCGGTCTTGATCCCGTCCGCGCCTTCGTAGCTGTCAAGGAAGCGGGTGTTGGTGTTCGACACCTGCGCGATTCCCGCATCCGCCGTCCGGCGCGAGAAGATGTGATAATACTGCGGGAAGTCGTAGAACAGGTGACGGCCCATTTTGTTCATGTCGCGGGCGGTCGACAGGTGCCCTTCGGCGGTCAGGCCGTTGGCGTTCTTGAACGTGGTGTTGTCCATCCCCAGCTGCCGGGCGGTCCGGGTCATCCGCTTGGCGAAGGTCACATGGTCGCCACCGATGTGGTCGCCCAGGGCCGCTGCCGCATCATTGGCCGACTTGATCGCCGCCGCACGGATCAGGTAGCGCACCGCGATCTTCTGCCCCGGCTTCAACCCCAGCCGCGAGGGCGGCTGCGAAGCCGCGTATTTCGTCACCGTGACCTTGGTGTCCAGCGACAGACGCCCGGCCTCGATCTCCTGGAAGACGATGTAGAGCGTCATCATCTTGGTGAGAGACGCCGGATGCAGCCGTGCATCGGCGTTCTTCTGGTACAGCACCTCGCCCGTGCGCCCATCCATCACGATGGCCGCGAAGGGCGCAGCCTGAAGGGGAGACGCCACCACGAAAGTGCTGACGACGAATGCCAAGAAAACTGCGTTTAGAATCCGCCCGAGAAGCGATACCACGTCGCCCACCCTTTGCCTGCTGGCCCGGATTTTCCGGTGCCGTTATTCTGCCTCGACGGAAAGGCTAGCACAGCTCTGGGCGTCCGAAAACCCAAAAATTCCAAAGGCTTTCAAGCAATAGTTCACGCGGTTGCGCAGATGCAGCACAATCGCGCCGATCCGGGCATATCTTGGGTTTTGTCCGATCTGTCCGTCTAGCTATGGGGTGCTTTGCAGCCGATCCACCAAAGCGGGAAGCGCGCCCAGATCGGCGAGGGCGTGAAACCGCCGATGATCGCTGGGGGCCAGCGCGGCCTCGAAAGCCCATTCGTGTTCCTGCGGCACATGCACGCCCCAGGACCCTGCCTGTAGCGCCGGGATCACGTCGGACTTCAGCGAATTGCCGACCATCATCGCCTGGTCGGCCCCGGTGCCGTGCCGGGCAAAGGCGGTGCGGTAGGTTGTCTCGGTCTTGTCCGACACGATCTCGACCCCGTCGAACAGATCGCCCAGGCCGGACTGCGCCAGCTTCTTTTCCTGATGCAGAAGGTCGCCCTTGGTGATCAGGACCAGGCGGAAATCCCTGGCCAGCGCCGTCACCGTTGTCCGCACATGCGGCAAGAGTTCCATCGGATGCTCCAGCAGCTGCCGCCCCAGCGCGATCAGGTCGGCGATCACCTGGCCCGGAACCCGGCCCTCGGTCACATCCACCGCCGTCTCGATCATCGACAGGGTGAAACCCTTCACCCCGAAGCCGTAATAGGCCAGGTTCCGCCGCTCGGCGGCCTCCAGCCGTTCGGCCAGACGCTCGGGCGCGGCATGGTCGGCCAGCACCTGCAGGAAGCGTGCCTGCGTCAGGCGAAAGTAGGTCTCGTTTTGCCAGAGTGTGTCATCCGCATCGAAGCCGATTGTCGTCAACATGGCCGCCCTCTTTTCGTTCCGGCAAAAGAGGCTATATTTCACGGGTTCGTTGCAACCCCGAATCCCAATGCCCGGAGCATGATCCCGTGTCGATCCGCCCTTTGACCATGTCCGACAAGACGGATGGACCGGGGAATGACACGCGGGTTCTGACCAAGACCAAGACGAAGACCCAGCGCCCGCCGCTCTACAAGGTGATGCTGCTGAACGACGATTACACGCCGATGGAATTCGTGGTTCATGTGCTGGAGCGTTTTTTCGGCCTGAACCACGCCCAGGCGTTCGAGATCATGCTGACGGTCCACAAGAAGGGTCTTGCCGTGGTGGGGGTGTTCAGCTTCGAGGTGGCCGAAACCAAGGTCGCGCAGGTGATGGATTTCGCGCGTCGGCACCAGCATCCGTTGCAATGCACGATGGAAAAGGAATGACCTTGCGCGTTGGACGAAGGGGACGTTTCCCAGGGAGCTTGGGGGCCTGAGGCCCTGCCCATGCGCTCCGCCCGATTATCCCTGGCGCTGGAAACCGGCGCGCTGACCCTGCCGTCCGATGGCCGGATCGCGGTCTATCGGCCCCGGATCGGCGATGACCTGTCCGACCTGCCGCAGGACCGTCTGGTGGTGCTGACCGGATTCAAGCCCGACCACGATCATTTCGCCTTGCGCTGTTCGGTGACGCCCTCCGCGCCCTATGCCGCCGCCATCGTCTGCCTGCCCCGGTCGCGCGAGGCGGCGCGGGCGCTGATCGCGCAGGCGGCGGCAGAGGTCGCTCCGGGGGGCTGGATCGCGGTCGACGGGCAGAAGACCGATGGCATCGACACCGCGCTGAAAGACCTGCGCGGGCGGGCGGATCTGTCCGAGAGCCTGTCGAAGGCGCATGGCAAGCTGGCATCCTTCCCGGCGGGGCCGGACCTGTCGGACTGGCAGGCGCGGGCGTCCGTGGTCGAAGGGTTCCAGACCCTGCCGGGGATATTCTCTGCCGATGGGCCGGACCGGGGATCGGTGCTGCTGGCTGCCGCGCTGCCGCCGAAGCTGGGTGGCAAGGTCGCGGATCTGGGGGCGGGCTGGGGGTTCCTGGCGGCGGAAA
Source organism: Tabrizicola sp. (assembly GCA_018057165.1). Classification (GTDB taxonomy): domain Bacteria; phylum Pseudomonadota; class Alphaproteobacteria; order Rhodobacterales; family Rhodobacteraceae; genus Tabrizicola. The sequence continues at coordinate 25,518 of JAGPEG010000002.1, read as the reverse complement.
TCCTGAAGCGTCCGGGCGTCAAGAAGCTGGATCTGGTCGAGGCCGAGGCCGATGCGCTGGACTGCGCGCGGGTCAACATCCCCGACCCGCGCGCCCGGTTCCACTGGGCCGACGCGACCGGCTGGCGGCCCGAGACGCTGCTGGACGTCGTGGTGATGAACCCGCCCTTCCACAGCGGACGCAGCGCCGACCCCGCGCTCGGGGCCGCCTTCATCCGCGCGGCCCGGCGGATGCTTGCCCCCAGCGGCGAGCTTTGGTTGGTCGCCAACCGGCATCTGCCCTATGATGCCGAGCTGTCGGCCTGTTTCCTTGAGGTCCGGGACATCGCCGGCGACGGTGCCTTCCGCGTGATCCATGCCATCAAGCCCAGACGGGCGAAACCCTGAAGGTCCCCCATGTCGTTTTCCGTCTCCGGCAAGACTGCCATCGTCACCGGCTCGGCCTCGGGTATCGGGCTGTCCATTGCGCGGCACCTGCTCGACAAGGGCGCGAACGTGATGTTCGCCGATGTCGATGAAGAGCGGCTTGAGGCTGAAGTGGGTGAGGACGCCCGTGCCGAAGGCCCGGTGCAGATGTTTGCGGGCGATCTGGCCGAAAAGCTGACCATCGCCAACCTGCTGTCCGCCACCATCGACGCCTTCGACCGGGTGGACATTCTGGTCAATGCCAGCCGTCGGATGCTGGTCTCCGAAATCCTGAACCCCGAGGCCGACGGGGTCGAGGAGCTTTGGCGGCACAATGTCCTTTCTTCGCTCCGGATGGCGCAGATGACGGCGAAACGGATGATCCAGCTTGCCCAGCGGGCCGAGGTCGAGGAGGGGGCGATGCTGGGGTCGATCATCAACCTGTCCTCGATCACTGCGCAGGCGACGCGGCCCGAGCTTCTGGCCTATTCGATGGCCGCGGCGGGGATGGACCAGATGACCCGGTCGCTTGCCGTGGCGCTGGCGCCGAAGGGAATCCGGGTCAATGCGGTGGCCTTCGGCAGCGTGATGAGCGCCAGCCTGCAAGCGTCGCTGAAGGAAAATCCCGGCTTCCGCGATCAGATCACCGAAGCCACCCCGCTGGGCCGGATCGCTGCCCCCGCAGAGCTGGCCGAGGCGGTGCAGTTCCTTGCCTCCGACGCGGCGGGCTTCGTCACCGGACAGGTGCTGACCATCGACGGCGGGCGGAGCCTCCTGGACGCGGGCCGCGCCTCGGCCCATTGATCAGTCCGGGTAAGCAGCCTTGCACTGGGCGATGACCGCCTCGGCCTGACGCGCCAGGCTTTTCCGCTTTTGCTTCAGGCTGGCCAGCTTCCGTGCCTCTTCGTTCAGGTTGATCGCCTTTGGCCGTGTCTTGGACACGGGGCGTTCGTCCAGGCACAGCCGGGGCGGCGGTACGGGCTGGCCCTCGACGGACGGGCGCCCGCGACAGTAGGTCCATTCCGGTTCGTAGACGGTGATCGTCTCATAGGCATAACCGCGCTGGAGGTTGCCTTCGGACTCGGCGATCAGCCGGTCGACCGTGCGCAGGTCACGGGTGTTGCGGTTGATGCATTGCTCTTGCGGGGTGCCACAGGCCGCAAGCGCGGCAAGTGCCAGAAAAGTCAGCCGTTTCATCGGGCCCTCCTCAAGCGGTGGAAAGCAGCGTGCGGCGGTGCTAGGCATGAGGGACCAGCATCCGAGGACATGACCATGACCGATCCCACCGACAGCCGCAAGGCAGAGGCCGCTGCCTGGTTCCGCCTGTTGCGTGCCCGGATCGTCGCGGGTTTCGAGGGGCTGGAGGATGTCCATGCCAAGGGCAAGCCGGGCCGGTTCGAGGTGACGCCGACCACCCGCGCCGATGGTGGGGGCGGCATCATGAGCGTGATGCGCGGCGGCGGGGTCTTCGAGAAGGTCGGGGTCAACTGGTCGGAAGTGCATGGGCAGCTTGGGGAAAAGGCGCAAGCCGCGATGGCTGCGCGGGGCGTGCCGGGCATGGAGAGCGACCCGCGCTTCTGGGCCTCGGGCATCAGCCTTGTCGCCCACATGGTCAACCCGCACACCCCGGCGGTCCACATGAACACCCGGATGTTCTGGACGCCGCAGGCCTGGTGGTTCGGCGGCGGGGCGGATCTGAACCCCTGCATCGAATATGCCGAGGACACCGCGCATTTCCATGCCGAGATGAAAGGGGCCTGCGACGCGCATTCCCCGGACTATTATCCGAAGTTCAAGACCTGGGCCGACGACTACTTCTTCGTGCCGCATCGGGGCCGGGCGCGCGGGGTGGGCGGCATCTTCTTCGACGACCTGAACACCGGCGACTGGCACCGCGACTTCGCCTTCACCCGTTCAGTGGGCGAGGCTTTCCTGCCCGCCTTCCTGCCGGTGACGGAACGCCGTGTCGCGACCCCGTGGACCGAGGCCGACCGCGACATTCAACTGCTGCACCGGGGGCTCTATGCTGAATACAACCTGGTCTACGACCGGGGCACGAAGTTCGGCCTGGAAACCGGGCATGACGCGAATGCGGTGCTGATGAGCCTGCCTCCCGTCGCGAAATGGTATTGAGGGGCGGGGAATGGCAGAGATCACGGTAAAGGCGGCCTATGGCTCGGTTGTCGAGGACGAGGGCAGCCTGTTCATCGGCTTCGCCGCGGGCGAGGATGCGGACGAGGGCTATGTGCTGTTCCGGCAGGATCTGGGCGGCGGCCCGATCTGGTTCGAGGCCAGCGACGAAACCTTCGGGGCCGAGGACGCCATCGAGGCGGTCGTCGCCGGGCCGAAAGGGTTCGAGGTGACGATCCGGGCTTCGCGCCGCGCGGCCTTCGGCTTTGCGGCGGCGGTCGCGGTCAGGGTCGGCCCGGCCTGCGAGGACGGCGCCGAGGCGCTGGCGGCGCTGAAAGGCATGCTGGGTCCGCTCTGGCGGGACTAGCGTCTCGTGCGGCTTCGTCCTCTCCTCGCGGTCTCGCGACGAAGTCAACGAGGAGCGTGCGCGTGAGTCCAGACCGCGTGACGCACGCGGGCGGTCTTGTAGGCATCCAGCACCGCCATCGCCCAGACGAAAAGCCCGCCCGCCATCTTGCCGACAAAGGACACGTCGGGCGCTGCGGTCTTCAGGGTGAAGGCGCCAAGCAGGATCGCGAAGCAGACGAAGATCAGCCCCCGCACCGGCTGTCGGTTCAGCACCTGGCCCATGCCGGGCAGGACCAGGGCCACGGCAAGCACCAGATAGGGGTTCAAGGGCGGCTTCATGCGGGATCTTTCGTCAGGGCCAGGATATCTTCGCGCAGGGCGGCCAGCCTGTCGAGCAGCGGTTCCAGCCGGGCAGGCGAAAGCGGCGTGCGGCCCATCTCGGCCTCGCGGAAGATCAGGAAGCGACCACGGTCGGCCTCTTCGGCCAGGATCACGATGCGCAGGCCCTTGGGCGACAGGACCAGCTCCTTCACGCGCAGATCCTGGAACAGGCCGGCATGACGGGCGACAAGGTCGGGCGGCGGGATGCGCGCGGCATTGTCGCTGCGAATAGCGATCTCGCTCGGCAGGCCCGGCGGGGTGGGCAGCGACTGTGGCAGGCTGGCGAATCGGGTGAAGGGCTCGTGCCCCGAGGGACGCGCCATGAGGTCGAGCGTGGCGTGCAGCGGCAGGGGCTCGGGCAGGGTGATCAGGACCCAGAGCGCGGGAAGCTTGCGGAAGGTCAGCGTGTCGGGGACCGCTTGCAGGTCGAAGGCAAGGCCCGCGCGGTGGCCGGTCATGCGGGGAAAGCCGGTCGGTTGCACGCGCGTCTCGCCACCGACGAAAAGCGGCTTCACGGCATGGAAGAACCCGGCGCGCGCGGCGGCGCGGGCATGGGTTTCGCGGAAAAGGCGGAGGGCGAGCCAAAGGCCGAGGGCGGCGAAGGCAAGGCCAAGGGGGATGAGTGGGGACATGGGAAAAGGCCCGCCCCGGAGGGCGGGCCGCTTGACCTTAGTAGCCCCGCGGTTTCGGCCAGGGCATCGTGAACTGCGCGCCCCGGTTCACGAAGCGGTAGCGCCAGAAATGGAACCACAGCGACACGACAATGTAGAAGGCGATCATCGCGACCAGCTGCGTCCCGTAACCCAGGAACACCGCGAAGAAGGTCACGGCGCAGATCGCCAGCAGGGTGATCGCCGGGATCGGGTGGAACGGGTGTTCATAGCCGCGCTTGATCGTCTCCAGCGGCCATTTGCGCCGGAAGAGGATGATGTTGAGCGGCATGAACGTATAGCCCAGAAGGCCCGAGAGGATCGAGAAGGTGATCACCTGGTCCAAGGGTGCGCCAAGGGCGAAGATCAGCGCGATCGGAACCAGGAACACGATGGCCCGGTAGGGCGTGCGGTATTTCGGATGAACCGCGCCGAACCAGCCGGGCAGGTATTTGTCGCGGCCCATGGCGAACCAGGCCCGCGAGGCGTCGTTGATGCAGCCGTTGGCAGAGGCGAGGGTGGCGAAGAGGGTGCCGAAGCCCAGCAGCCAGACCAGCCCTTGCGACCCGGCGAGCTGCGCGGTCGAGAACAATGGCGCCACCGCGCCGTTGACGCCGTCCCCCAGGAATTCCCAGGGCAGCACGCCCGAGCAGATGTACCAGGTCAGCGTCGCGGCGATGAGCAGCGTCATGATCCCGGCCAGCGTGCCGAACGGCAGCGCGCGGGCAGGAGAGCGGACCTCTTCGGCGGCCTGGGTCGTGCCCTCGATCCCCAGATAGTACCACAGACCGAAGTGCATGGCGGCCAGCACGCCGATCCAGCCGTAGGGCAGTTCATGCCCCTCGAACAATGCGGCATGTTCCATGATCCCGCCGCCCAGGATGCCCGAGGTCGACAGGAACAGGATGAGGATCGCCACGAAGGCGATGGAGGTGATGACCAGGTTGAAGGTCAGCGTCGCCAGCACCCCGCGATAGTTCAGCCAGGCCAGGAAGGTGATGACCAGCACGATGAAGGGCCGCTGGTCCAGTTCGCCGGTATGCCCGGTCATCCGTGCCACCTCGGAGAAGAGATAGCCTGCGGTGATCGCGTTGGCGGCTTCCAGCATCGTATAGGCGAAGACAAGGTAGAGGCCGACGTTGAACGCCATCAGCGGCCCGATGATATGTTTGGCCTGGGTATATTGCCCCCCTGCCGAGGCGACGGTCGAGGTGACTTCCGAATCGATCATGGCGACGCAAGAATACAGGATCCCCGCGAACCAGCAGGCGATCAGCGCGGCATAGGCCCCGCCCTTCCCGACCGCGAAGTTCCAGCCCATGTATTCGCCGACCAGAACGATCCCGACGCCAAGCGCCCAGACATGGGCCGGCCCCAGCACGCGCAGCAGGCCGACCTTGGTGCCATGCGGCCCCATCCCGTCCATCGTTTGCGAGGTGATGTCGACTTCGGTCATGATTTCACCTTGTGCTCTTCGGCCATCGCTTCCAGCTCGCCCTCGCGCGAGGAGGTGAGGACCTCTTCGGAATAGGTGCTGTCGGTCTTCAGCCAGTCGACCAGCATGTGCAGGCCAAGCAGGGCCGACAGGCCCCAGGCGCCGTATTCAAAGTAGCTCCACATATCCATGGCGGTTTATTCCCCAAATTTCTCGGAAATGACCTCGCGATACTCCACTTCGGAGAACCGCAGGATCAGGAAGTAGTAGAGCAGGATGACCGCGATCATCGTGATCAGCGCGCCGACCGAGAAGCTGTAGTCGAATCGCGCAAGGATCAGGTCGTGGGCGGTTTCCGGCGTGTAGCCGAGCGCCTCGTATTTCGCCGATTGCGCGGCGTTCTGGCCAAGCGATTCCCAGGTGGGGTTCGCAACAGGAGCGGCCACGGTCTTCGCCGCACCGGCCATGCCAAGCCACAGCGGCGCGAACAGGGCGCCGACGGTCAGCACGACCAGAACGATGACGTCGATCAACTGGCTGGCCTTGCCCTGCTTCGGGGGTTTGTAATGTGCCATGATCAGCCTCTCCTGCCCTTGGCTTCGTCAAGGAACTTGATGTCGATGCCGTACATGAAGTCGCGGTCATCGCGGTAATGGCGCAGCATCGCCAGGATCGCTGCGGTGTTGAAGATCAGCACGATTGCGCCGCCGATCAGCAGAAGCACGCGCGCTCCGCCCGACGGTGCAAGATCCCAGGTCGCGATCGCCACGAAGATCATGGCAAACCAGAGGCCGACCACGAACGCCCATGCCACCATGACATCACGTCTGTGCATGGCCTCAATCCGCTGATTAAGGTCTCCCACTTCTTCCTCCCTAGGGCTCTTGGGTTTCCGCGCGACGCGGCCCGAGCGTCTTTTCCCCACGCGGCAAAAAAGTTTGCCTATGGGAAAGCACGCTGCGGCAATCTGTCAAGAAAAACTGATGCTGTGCCGCTTCCGGACAGTGATTTTCATGACGGGTGAAAAATGTTTCTTCCCAGTTGAAACGATTCTGCGACGGTGCTAGCGTCATCTCCAGCGACGTAAAGGAGACGAATCCATGTGTGGCATCGTTGGGCTATTCCTGAAGGATCCGAAGCTGGAGCCGCATCTAGGCGCCATGCTGACGGATATGTTGATCACCATGACCGACCGCGGGCCCGACAGTGCCGGAATCGCGATCTACGGCGGGGCGAAGGACGGTCTGGGCAAGATCACGATCCAGTCGGCCACCCCGGACGAGGATTTCAAGAACCTGGATGGCGAACTGCATGACGCCATCGGCCAGCCGGTGACGATGCTGGTCAAGTCGACCCATGCCGTCATCGAGGTGCCGCTGGGTCAACTGGCAGCTGCACGTTCGGCGCTGGCGCATCTGCGCCCGGCGGTGAAGGTGATGAGCGCGGGCGACTCGATCGAGATCTTCAAGGAGGTCGGCCTGCCCAAGGACGTGGCCGCCCGCTTCGAAGTGTCGAAGATGACGGGCACCCACGGCATCGGCCACACCCGCATGGCCACCGAATCGGCCGTGACCACCATGGGCGCGCACCCGTTCTCGACCGGGCCGGACCAGTGCCTTGTCCACAATGGCAGCCTGTCCAACCACAACGGCCTTCGTCGCGAGCTGATCCGGCTGGGCAAGACCTTCGAGACCCAGAACGACACCGAGGTCGCCGCCGCCTATGTCAGCCGGAAGCTCGAGGAGGGCCAGAGCCTTGGTGAGGCTCTCGAATCCGGTCTGGAGGATCTGGACGGCTTCTACACCTTCGTTGTCGGCACCCATAACGGCTTTGGCGTCGTCCGCGACCCCATCGCCTGCAAGCCTGCCGTCATGGCCGAAACCGACCAGTATGTCGCTTTCGGGTCGGAATACCGGGCGCTTGTGAACCTGCCGGGAATCGAGGACGCCCGCGTCTGGGAACCGGAACCCGCCACTGTCTATTTCTGGGAGCGTTGAGAGAATGCAGAGCTTCGATCTGGGCAAAGAGGGCTTGCGGGCACTCAACTCGGCGCTGCACGCGCTGAAGGGCCAGACCAACATGACCGACTGGGAGGTCGTCAATCCCAAGGGCGCTCATGCCATCGCCGCCGGGGTGGACGCCCCTGTGGACATCACCGTGCGCGGCTCGACCGGCTATTACTGTGCCGGTATGAACAAGCAGGCGACGATCCGCATCAAGGGCTCGGCGGGCCCCGGTGTGGCCGAGAACATGATGTCGGGCACCGTCATCATCGACGGCAATGCCAGCCAGTATGCCGGGGCGACCGGGCGTGGCGGTCTTCTCGTCGTCAAGGGCAACGCCTCGTCGCGCTGCGGCGTGTCGATGAAGGGGATCGACATCGTCGTCCATGGCTCCATCGGCCACATGTCGGCCTTCATGGCGCAGTCGGGCAACATGGTGGTGCTGGGCGATGCCGGCGACGCCCTGGGCGACTCGCTGTATGAAGCCCGGCTTTTCGTGCGCGGCAGCGTGAAATCGCTGGGCGCGGACTGCATCGAGAAAGAGATGCGGCCCGAGCATTACGCCCTTCTGGAAGATCTGCTGAAGCGCGGCGAAGCCGACGGCAAGGCGAAGCCGGAAGAGTTCAAGCGCTATGGTTCGGCCCGGAAGCTCTACAACTTCAACATCGACAACGCAGCGGCATATTGAGGCAAAGATGAGCGATTTTCCCCATACCCCGCCGCGCTACTCGGCCACCTTCACCCCCGCAGTGAACGCCGAAATCCGTCGTGCTGCCGCCTCTGGCATCTATGACATCCGTGGCGGTGGCACCAAGCGCCACCTGCCGCATTTCGATGACCTGCTGTTCCTCGGCGCCTCGATCAGCCGCTACCCGCTGGAAGGCTACCGCGAGAAATGCGCGACCGATGTCTGGCTTGGCACCCGGTTCGCCAAGAAGCCGATCCACCTGGACATTCCGGTGACGATCGCTGGGATGAGCTTCGGTGCGCTGTCCGGCCCGGCCAAGGAAGCCCTGGGTCGCGGGGCTTCGGAAGCCGGCACCTCGACCACCACCGGCGACGGTGGCATGACCGAGGAAGAGCGCGGCCATTCCAGGACGCTGGTTTATCAGTATCTGCCCAGCCGCTATGGCATGAACCCCGACGACCTGCGCCGCGCCGATGCCATCGAAGTGGTGGTCGGCCAGGGCGCGAAGCCGGGCGGGGGCGGGATGCTTCTGGGCCAGAAGATTTCCGACCGTGTCGCGAACATGCGCAACCTGCCCAAGGGGATCGACCAGCGTTCCGCTTGCCGTCACCCCGACTGGACCGGGCCGGACGATCTTGAGATCAAGATCCACGAACTGCGCGAGATCACCGATTGGGAAAAGCCGATCTACGTCAAGATCGGTGGCGCGCGGCCCTATTACGACACCGCTCTGGCGGTGAAGGCGGGCGCGGACGTCGTCGTGCTGGACGGGATGCAGGGCGGCACGGCGGCGACGCAGGACGTGTTCATCGAACATGTCGGCATGCCGATCCTGGCCTGCATCCCGCAGGCGGTGAAGGCGCTGCAGGACCTTGGCATGCACCGCAAGGTGCAGCTCATCGTCTCGGGCGGGATCCGGTCGGGTGCCGACGTGGCCAAGGCAATGGCCTTGGGCGCGGATGCGGTGGCCATCGGGACGGCGGCGCTGATCGCCTTGGGCGACAACGACCCGAAGCTGGAAGCGGAATACCAGAAGCTCCAGACCACGGCCGACGCCTATGACGACTGGCACGAGGGCAAGGACCCGGCTGGGATCACCACCCAGGACCCGGAGCTGTTCAAGCGGTTCGATCCCGTCCTTGGCGGCCGTCGCCTGAAGAACTACCTCAAGGTGATGACGCTGGAGGCGCAGACCATCGCGCGGGCCTGCGGCAAGAACCACCTGCACAACCTTGAACCCGAGGACCTGTGCTCGCTGACGATTGAGGCAGCGGCCATGGCTGGGGTTCCCCTGGCTGGGACCAGCTGGATACCGGGACGGAACGGCGGCTTTTAAGCCGCCGTTTCCCTTTCATCAAACAAGAAGAGACCTAGGGAGTCACAAGAATGGCGAAGGACCTTGCCAAATGGGCAAATGAAAAGGGCGTCAAGTATTTCATGGTGTCGTTCACCGATCTCGCGGGGGCGCAGCGGGCGAAGCTGGTTCCGGCATCGGTGATCAACGGCGTCGTGGCGGGCGGAGCGGGCTTTGCCGGCTTTGCCGCAGGTTTTGTCGTGACCCCCGCGCATCCGGACACGCTTGGCATGCCGGACCCGGATGCCGCCATCCAGCTGCCCTGGAAGCCCGAGGTCGCGTGGATTCCGGCAAACTGCACCATGGAAGGCGAAGAGCTGGCGCAGGCACCGCGCAACGTGCTGCGCCGCCTGGTCGCCGAAGCCGCCAAGGAGGGCGTCCGCGTCAAGACCGGCGTCGAGCCTGAATTCTTCCTGCTGACGCCGGAAGGCGACAAGGTCGCCGACCCCTGGGACAGCGCGAAGAAGCCCTGCTATGACCAGCAGGCGATCATGCGCCGCTATGACATGATCGCGGAAGTCAGCGACTACATGCTGGATCTGGGCTGGGAACCCTACCAGAGCGACCACGAGGACGCGAATGGCCAGTTCGAAATGAACTGGAAATACGATGACGCGCTGGCCACCGCCGACAAGCTGTCCTTCTTCAAGTTCATGCTGCGCTCGGTTGCCGAAAAGCACGGGCTGCGCGTGACCTTCATGCCCAAGCCCTTCCTGCAACTGACCGGCTCGGGCATGCATGCCCATATCTCGGCCTGGAGCATGGACGGCAAGCAGAACGCCTTCTACGACCCGGATGGCGAACTGGGCCTGTCGCAGAAGGGCAAGCACTTCCTGGGCGGGATCATGAAGCATGCCAGCGCGCTGGCGGCGATCACCAACCCCACGGTGAACAGCTACAAGCGGATCAACGCGCCGCGCACCTCTTCGGGATCGACCTGGGCTCCGAACACCGTCACCTGGTCGGGCGACAACCGCACCCATCTGGTCCGCGTTCCGGGCAAGGGTCGGATCGAGCTGCGCCTCCCCGACGGTTCGGCCAACCCGTATCTGATGCAGGCCATCATCATCGCGGCCGGTCTGGACGGGATGCGCACCAAGGCGGATCCGGGCAAGCGGCTGGACATCGACATGTACCAGGAAGGGCACAAGGTGAAGAACGCGCCGAAGTTGCCGTTGAACCTGCTGGATGCGCTGCGTGCCTATGACAAGGACACCACCCTGAAGGCGATGATGGGCGATGATTTCTCGCGCGCCTATCTCGAGGTCAAGAACCGCGAGTGGGACTCGTACTGCTCGCATCTGTCGACGTGGGAAGTCGAGACCACGCTCGACTGCTGAACCGCAACTGCTGCTGGCCCGCGTCAACGCGCGACTCGGGCCGGCAGCGCGGGACTTTGCTGCGGCCCGGTCTCACGCATGCGCTTGCGTGGGCCCGTGACCAAGGCGACCTCTGTCCGGAGACGGACCTGAACCCCCAACTGGCCCCGGAGCAATCCGGGGTTTTTCTCTTGTCAGCGCGCAATTTGCCTTGAGGTAAACTTTCTTGACCCAAGTCAAAGTACGCTAGACTGTTTGATGGTTACTGACTCTTGGAAACCCAGAACAAGGATGGATGCGATGACAAGCAAGATTCTCTGCCCGACCGACGGAAGCGATCACGCGACTGTGGGTGTCATTCTTGCGGCGGAAGTCGCCAAGGCGACCGGCGGCCACCTGACCATCTGTGCGGTCAACATCGCGCATGGCGGTGTGCGCGGCCCGACCATCAGCCATTGGAAGGCCGAAGACGTCCAGAAACTGCTGGCCGATGCCGAGGCCCTGGCCCGCAGCGAAGGCGCAACCACGGTCGGCGTGACCGAGATCGTGTCCCGCGAAGCCGCCCCGGCGATCATCGCCTATGCCGAGCAGAACGGCTATACCCACATCGTGATGGGCACCGGCGACAAGCGCGGCTTGCAGCGCCTGGTTCTGGGTTCGGTCGCCAGCGAAGTGGCCACCCGCGCCCATTGCACGGTGACCATTGCCCGCTGACCGCGTGTGCGGCTAATCTTCACGCAAGAGTTGTGATCTGGACCCCGGAGCTTCCTGCTTCCGGGGTTTGTCATGTTTACCGACAGGAAGAAGATTTGACACAGACGCAACTTTGTATCTAGGCTAGCGCAAAACCTGCGCGCGCCGCGCGTGACAAAGACTCAACACCGGAGGTTGACCATGAAGAAAAGAATAGCCGTCATCGGAGCGGGCCCGTCAGGGTTGGCGCAACTGCGCGCGTTCCAGTCGGCCAAGGCGAAGGGCGCCGACATCCCCGAGGTCGTCTGCTTTGAAAAGCAGTCCGACTGGGGCGGCCTCTGGAACTATACTTGGCGCACTGGCCTGGATGAATTCGGCGAGCCGGTACATTGCAGCATGTACCGCTATCTCTGGACCAACGGCCCGAAAGAGGGCCTGGAATTCGCCGACTATTCCTTCGAGGAGCATTTCGGCAAGCAGATCGCCAGCTACCCGCCGCGCGCCGTCATGGTCGACTATATCGAAGGCCGGGTGACGAAGGCGGGCGTGCGCGACTGGATCCGCTTCTGCACGACCATCCGCATGGTTCGCTACAACGAATCGAAGGGGAATTTCACCATCACCGCGCACGACCTGAAGGCCGACCGGATGTATGAGGAGGAATTCGACAACGTCATCGTCGCCTCGGGCCATTTCTCGGTGCCGAACGTGCCGGAATACCCCGGCTTCGACAAATTCAACGGTCGCGTGCTGCACGCCCATGACTTCCGCGACGCGCGCGAGTTCAAGGGCAAGGATCTGCTTCTCCTGGGCTCCAGCTATTCGGCCGAGGACATCGGCTCGCAGTGCTGGAAATACGGGGCGAAGACGATCACCGTCGCCTACCGCAACGCACCGATGGGCTTCAAATGGCCCGACAACTGGAAGGAAGTTCCGGCGCTGGAACGGGTGGACGAAGACACCGCCTATTTCTCGGACGGGACCAGCAAGAAGATCGACGCCATCATCCTGTGTACCGGCTACAAGCACCACTTCCCGTTCCTGCCCGACGACCTGCGGCTGAAGACGGCGAACCGGCTGGCGGCGGCGGATCTCTACAAGGGCGTGGTCTATGTCCACAATCCGAAGCTGTACTATCTGGGCATGCAGGACCAGTGGTTCACCTTCAACATGTTCGACGCCCAGGCCTGGTGGGTGCGCGACGCGATCATGGGCCGTCTTGCCATTCCGACCGACAAGAAGGTCCTGACGAAGGATGTCGAGGAGCGGGTCGCGCATGAGGACGCGGGCAAGGACGCGCATGACGCCATCCACTACCAGGGCGAATATGTGAAAGAGCTGATCGCCGAGACAGACTATCCGTCCTTCGATGTGGACGGCGCCTGCGAGGCCTTCTTCGAGTGGAAGGAACACAAGAAGGCCGATATCATGGCCTTCCGCAACCATGCCTACAAATCGGTCATCACCGGAACGATGGCGCCGGTCCACCACACGCCCTGGAAGGACGCGCTGGAAGATTCGATGGAAAGCTACCTGAAGAACTGACGCCGGGTGGCTATGGATCAGGGCAAGCGGCGTCGGCAACGGCGCCGCTTGTCTTTTGGGCGCGTTGGGGCAAAAATTATGATCACTGGGAAACTTTCTTTCGCACGGATCAAATTTTGCTCGCCATGACTGTGCGCCCGTGCTTTCCTGCGCGGCATCAGGTCGCAGGCACTGCCTGGGCCCTGAGACGATTCTGCGCCGGACGGAGGAGAAGACTGGGGACGACTTCGATCTGGAGTCTGTACATCTAAGACACCGCACACCGGAGCCAAGGGCAGGCAGGAAGATTTGCCCAGAGTCCGCGTGTGTCGCCCAACAGGAGTGAGGGAATGACGACTGAAACTGGATCGGGCCAAATGGTCCGGGCGCTGACGTGGAAGGGCGCCTTCTGGGTTGCGGCGGGTGTGCCGCCCCTGGTGCTGTTCTCGATCGGCGGGATTGCCGGGACGACCGGGAAGCTGGCCTTCCTGGTCTGGATGATCTCGATGGTCATGGGCTTCCTGCAAAGCTTCACCTATGCCGAAATGGCGGGGATGTTCGGCAACAAGTCGGGCGGGACCTCGGTTTACGGTGCGACGGCCTGGCTGCGCTATGGCAAGCTGATCGCCCCCCTGTCGGTCTGGTGCAACTGGTTCGCCTGGTCGCCGGTGCTGTCGCTCGGCTGTGCCATCGCGGCGGGCTATATCCTGAACGCGCTTTTCCCGATTCCGCTGGCGGACAGCCAGCCGGTGATCGACTGGATGACGGCGAACCTTGGCAGCTATACCGCCGAAACCGCCAGCGTCATGCAATACATGGCCGACAATGCCGGCACCACCGCCGAACAGGCCATCCAGGCCGTCGCATCGGCTGACGGTGTTCATGCCCTGACCCCCTGGTTCCGCATCTTCGAGGCGTTCCAGCTGACCATTCCGGGCCTTGGCACGCTGCACTTCAACTCGACCTTCCTGATCGGCGTGGTGCTGATGCTGATCATCCTGTTCATTCAGGAAAAGGGCATCGCCTCGACGGCAAGCGCGCAGAAATGGCTGGCCGTCATCGTGCTGACGCCGCTTCTGCTGGTGGGTCTGGTTCCGCTCTTCACCGGCGCGATCGACTGGATGAACGTCACCAATCTGGTGCCCCCTACCGCCGCCTATTCTGGCGTCGATGGCGAATGGAACATCGGCGGCTGGACGCTGTTCCTCGGCGGCATGTATATCGCCGCCTGGTCCACCTATGGCTTCGAGACCGCCGTGTGCTACACGCGCGAGCTGAAAGACCCCAAGCGTGATACCTTCCGGGCCATCTTCTATTCCGGCCTGCTTGCCATCGTCTTCTTCTTCCTGATCCCCTTCTCGTTCCAGGGGGTCTACGGGGTCGAAGGGATGCTCGCGGGCGGTATCGTCGACGGCACCGGCGTGGGCGAGGCGATGGGCAACATGATCGGCGGCGGGCCGGTGATCACCCAGATCTTCGTGATCCTGATGATCCTGGCGCTGTTCCTGGCGATCATGACCGCGATGGCGGGCTCCTCGCGGACGCTCTATCAGGGCTCGCGCGATGGCTGGCTGCCGAAATACCTGGGCGAGGTGAACAGCCACGGTGCGCCGCGCAACGCGATGTGGACCGACTTCGCCTTCAACGTCATCCTCTTGGCGCTGGCATCGGACGCTGGCGGGTATTTCTACGTCCTCGCCGTGTCGAATGTCGGCTACATCCTGTTCAACTTCCTGAACCTGAACGCCGGCTGGATCCACCGCATCGACAGTGCCCACATGCAACGGCCCTGGAAGGCGCCGACCTGGCTGATCGGGCTGAACACCTGCCTAGCCTTCGCGAACATCCTGTTCCTTGGGGCCGGGGCAAAGGTCTGGGGCTATTCCGGCGCGCTTCTGTCGGGCCTTGTCTTCGCGGCCTTCATCTTCCCGGTGTTCTGGTACCGCCACTATGTCGTGGACAAGGGCAAGTTCCCGAAGGAAGCCTATGACGACCTTGGCCTGCCCTATGGCGAGCTGGGCGAGCGCAAGGCGGGCATGCTGCCCTATCTCGCGCTGATCGCCGGTGCCTTGGTGGTTCTGCTGGCCAACTGGTACTTTGTCCTGCCAGGTACCGAGCGGATGCCCTTCGGCAGCTACCTGATGCAGCCGCTGACCTGGTTCAGCAGCACTCCGGCAAGCTAAGCCCGAAAGAAATTTTTGGAAAAGGCCGCTCCTCGGGGCGGCCTTTTTCTTACGATTATGTTTTCTGGTAAGAAATTTTGTTGCATTTCATTATTGCTTTCTGGCGGGAATCACCAGACACTAGACGAAAATCAACATGTCTCAGGGAGTCGACCTATGACAAATTCCTGGCGTTTCTCGACGCTGAACAACCGGCACCGCGCGCTTGGGTCCAATCTTGAAGACTGGAGCGGTATGGGAACTGCCTGGTCCTACGACAAGGGCGACCCGGATGCCGAATACATGGCGATTCGCACCAAGGCGGGGCTGATGGATGTGTCGGGCCTGAAGAAGGTCCACATCACCGGCCATGCGGCCAGCCATGTGATCGAGCGCGCCACGACGCGGAACATGGAAAAGCTGATGCCGGGCCGCGCGGTCTATGGCTCCATGCTGAATGACGCCGGCAAGTTCGTCGACGATTGCGTGATCTACCGGATGGGCCCGAACAGCTTTACCGTCGTCCACGGCTCGGGCCAGGGGCATGAACAGCTGACCATGGCCGCCATCGGGCGCGATGTCTCGATCCGCTTCGACGACAACCTGCACGACCTGTCGCTGCAGGGGCCGCTGGCGGTGGACTATCTGGAAAAGCACGTTCCGGGCGTGCGCCAGCTGGCCTATTTCAGCCATATGGGGACCAGCCTTTTCGGCAAGCCCATCACCCTGTCGCGCACCGGCTATACCGGCGAGCGCGGCTATGAGATCTTCTGCCGCGGCCAGGACGCCGTGGAAATCTGGGACCGCATCCTGGAAGAAGGCGCCAGCATGGGGATTATCCCCTGCCGCTTCACCACGCTCGACATGCTGCGGACCGAGAGCTACCTTTTGTTCTTCCCCTTCGACAATTCGGAAATGTACCCGTTCGAGAATGAAGGCCCCGGCGACACGCTGTGGGAACTCGGGCTCGACTTCACGGTGTCGCCCGGCAAGACCGGCTTCCGGGGTGCGGAAGAGCATTACCGGCTGAAGGGCAAGGAACGCTTCAAGATTTCCGGCCTGAAGCTGGAAGGCAAGAACGTGCCGGGCAACGGCGCTCCGGTGTTCAAGGGTGGCAAGCAGGTCGGCGTGGTGACGCAGGCGATGTATTCGCCGCTGAACGACTGGACCATCGCCATCGCCCGCCTGTCGGTTGGGGATGCCAACAACGGCACCGAGCTTGAAGTGCGCTGCGGCACGCATGGCCCGATCAAGGCCAAGTCGGCGGCACTGCCGTTCTACGACGTGGACAAGAAGCGCCGGACCGCCAAGTGAGCAACCTTTGGGGCCTGCCTGCCGGGCAGGCCCCCCTGCCAGGGAATCCCAAGCCGTGAAGACCTTGCTGACCCCCGTGGACGTGCCGTCAATCCGAAGCCGCCCGATCTATGCGGCCCTCGATCCTCGACCCGCCAGCCTGCACCTGATCGTCGCCGACGGTGAAGGCGCGGGCGCGGTGGTGGATTTGCTGGACAGGGCGAATGATCGTTCGGAAATGCTTGCAACCATGCATGTGATGTATTGCCCCGGCCCGGACGGGACCGATCAGGCGGCAAGGCTGGAAGGGCTGGGTGCGGCACAATATTTCCGCGCGCCCTCGATCCCGGCGCTTCTGCCGCGTCTGGCACGGGTGCTGTCTGCGGCCCATATGGGCACGCAATTCTATCTGGCGGGGTCCGAAGGCCTGATCGGCCAGGCCGAGCGCGAAGTCATGAATACCGGCTTTCCGCATGCCTCGGTCCAGAAGGAACACCGCGGCTCGACACTCCGGCGGGTGCAATGCGTGCATTGCAAGGGAGTCACCGAAAACGTGGCGACCGACCCGTTCAGATGCAGCCATTGCGGGCTAAGTCTCTTTGTCCGCGACCATTATTCCCGGCGGCTCGCGGCCTTCCAGGGGGTGAATATCGACGCCGAAGACCCAGGTCTGGTGCCGGAAAGCGTGGTGAGGTTCAAATGAGCGGCGGTGCCAAGCTTCAGGTCCGGGTGGCCGAGGTTGTAAAGGTCAACGACCTGATCAAGCGTTTCCGTTTCGTGGCGCGCGACGGGTCCGACCTGCCTGCGTTTTCCGGCGGCGCGCATACCGTTGTCGAGATGGATGACCATGGCACGCGCAGGCTGAACCCTTATTCCCTTATGTCCGACCCCGAGGATCGGTCGGGCTATGAAATCTCTGTCCGGCGCGATGACGTCGGGCGTGGCGGATCGCTTTTCATGCACGGGCATGTGAAAGCGGGCATGGAAATGACGCTGTCCTACCCGGTGAACCTCTTCGCGCTGGACAACCGGGCGAAGAAGCACCTGATGATCGCGGGCGGCATCGGGATCACGCCGTTCCTGGCGCAGATCCGGCAGCTCAGCCATCTGGGCGGCAAGTTCGAACTGCATTACTCGGCGCGATCAAAGCCGCTTGGCGCCTATATGGACCGGCTGACTGCGGCGCATCCGGACCGGGTTCACTGCTACTTCGACGATCAGAAGCAGATGATCGACCTGAAGAATCTGCTGCAGAACCAGCCGATTGGCACGCATCTTTATGTCTGCGGCCCGAAGGGGATGATCGGCTGGGTCCTGTCCACGGCGGAAAGCATGGGCTGGCCGAAACAGGCGCTGCATTCCGAGGAATTCATCGCCCCCGGCACCGGCCTGCCCTTCACCGTGGAACTGGCCGCCAGCGGCAAGACCATCACCGTAGGCCCGACGCAAAGCCTGTTGGAGGCGATCGAAGCCGCCGGGGTGGATGCGCCCTATCTCTGCCGGGGCGGAGCCTGCGGCCAATGCGAAACCACCGTTCACAAATGTGACGGAACCATCCTGCACCGTGACCACTGGCTGACACCGGAAGAGCATGCTTCGAACCAGAAGATCATGCCCTGCGTCAGCCGCTTCGAGGGCAAGACCCTCGTCATCGACCGATAGGAGACGACGATGAGCCTTGATTTCAAGACGGGTGCCTTCAACGACTTTTTCCGGGACGAAACGTTCCGGGGCGATTTCACCTATCGCAACAGCAATCCGCGCCGGTTCCCGTTCCCCTTCGACCGCGACGACTACATGTATTCGGTCAACATGGAGCCGCATGTCCCCACGCGACCGGGCTCGATCTTCGAGCATATTTTCGACGTGGATGAACATTACGTCGCCGAGATGATCGACCGCTCCAAGGTGCTGGCCGATGATCCGCTGCGCTGCCAGTCGCTGCCGCACATGACGCTGGCCGGCTGGGACACGCTGGAGCTGATCATGGAGGCGAAGGCGCGGGACTACCCGCAATGGTTCAGCCTGACCAAGGACGGCAATCGCTGGCACTGGGTGAACCGCCCGCTGGGAATCGAACAGTCGTTCACATTCCTGGACGAAAGCACGCTGCCCTATCCGCCCTTCGAATACATCATGCGCCAGACGCAAGGCGACTGGACCCTGCAGGACGAACGCGACGGCACCCTGTGGATGGATGCCGGCATCGCGACCAGCCAGGCCGACTGGTCGGTGGACTTCGACATCGGGATGAACTTCCACGAATGGCATGCTCCGGTCCCGCTGGCGCATGAGAAGGGCGTCTTCGACCGGGCGCTGAAATTCCTTCTGAAACTCCAGCATGGTGCCCCCGTCCGTCGCTTCAACTGGACGATGACGGTGAACCCGCTCCTCGACACCGCGCCCGAGACCTATCCGAAATGGGGGCCGATGAAGGCCACGATCACGCCCGAAAACCTGGGCCAGAAGCAGCATCTGCGGGTCGAACTGCAAACCCTCTACCGCCTGCCCCGCTCGAACGCGATCGCCTTCGACATCCGCTGCTATCTCGCCAGCTTCGACGAGATCGTGACCGTGCCGAAATGGGCGCGCCGCCTGCACCGGGTGATCCGCGACCTGCCGGAGGAACTGGCGACCTACAAGGGCTTCATCCGCAACCGCCCCGCCATGGTGGAGTGGTTGGCCAAGCATGACGACGGCCTGCCCACCTCGGTCGGCTGGTGGGCCGATGACTGAACGCGGGCCGCTCCGCCTGGGGTTCCTGATGTTCCCCGGCTTTCCGATGGCCTGCCTCACTTCGGCCATCGAACCTCTGCGCGCCGCCAACGAGATCACCGGGCGGCGGGAATTCGTCTGGTCGCTGATCGCCGAAGGCCCCGCCGCCGTCCGCTCCAGCGCCGAGATCGGGTTCGAGCCCGACGTGACGCTGACCGATCTGGAGGCGGTGGATCACATCTACCTTCTCTCGCCGCCGACCGCCGAATATGCCGACCCGCGCCGCAGCCCGGCCAAGCTGCGCTGGCTGGACCGCACCGGGGTCACGCTGGGCGCCTTCTCGGGCGGGATCTTCCCCCTGGCGCGGGCGGGCCTTCTGGAAGGGCGGCCCTGTTCCGTCCACTGGTGCTATGAGGCGGCGTTCAAGGCCGACTTTCCGGGCGTCGAGGCGCGCGAGGTGACGATCCTGCGCGAAGGCCGCCGGATCACCGCCAGCGGGGCCGGTGCCGTCTTCGACGCCATGCTGCGCCTGATCGAGGAACGTCTGGGCCGCGACTGCATGACCGAGGTCGCCTGCTGGTTCCAGCACCCCTTCGTCCGCGACGCCGATGCCAGCCAGAAGGTTCCCGTCGCCCGCGCCGGCGGCACCACCGACACCCTTCCGGCTGCGATCCGCGAGGCGATCCGCCTTTTCGAGACCCATGTCGAGGATCCCTTGCGCATCCCGGATGTCGCCGCCGCCGTGGGCCTCTCCGGCCGCCACTTCGAACGCATGTTCAAGCGCGAGACCGGGCAAAGCCCCCTGCGCTACTACCACCACCTGCGGCTGATGAAGGCCCGCCAGCGCGTGCTTTACTCCAACGACAGCCTGCGCGAGATCGCGGCCTCGGTCGGCTACATGACCTCCAGCCCGATGATCCGGCACTATACCGGGTTCTTCGGCGTCTCGCCCCGTGATGAACGCCGCCTGACCCAGACGATGCGCCGCGCGCCCGTTCGGGTGGAAGCGGCGGAGTAAGCTTCCCAAACCGCCGGACCCATGCCACAACCAGCGCATGAGGCTGTCGAACAACGCACGCAGGTTCCGCGCCGCAGGGTTCGCCCGTGCGCTTGACGAACGAATGCGGAACATACATTGTTAAACTCGATGGACGAAAATGTGCCAATATGCCTCGCAAGGGCCGCTGGAGTTTGACAGATGACAGCTGAAAAGCTCACTGCCATTGATCTTTTCTGTGGGGCGGGGGGCCTGTCAGAAGGTTTTCGTCAGGCCGGTTTCCATGTTCTTGCGGGCCAGGATTACGACGAGAAGGCGGGCGCAACCTTTGCCGCGACGCACCCGGAGGCGACATTCATCGGAGGCCCGATCCAGAGCGTGACGCCGGACATCCTTCTTCAGGCAGCTGGCAAGCAGCGCGGAGAGATCGACGTCATCGTTGGTGGCCCGCCCTGCCAGGGCTATTCGGTCTACAACCATCAGCGGGGCGAGGATGACCCCAGGGCAAGCCTGTTCCGCGAGTATCTTCGTATCGTCGAAGGCATCCACCCGCGTTGGCTGGTGATGGAGAATGTAACCGGGATCACCTCGATTGCTGATGGAAGCATCGTCCGCGAAATCTTTGGTGGCATGGAGCGTCTTGGCTATCGCGTCGAGATGAAGGTGCTGAGGGCCGAGGAATATGGGGTTCCGCAAGAACGTCGGCGGGTCTTCTTCATCGCCACGAGGACTGACGCCCAGATACGTTTCCCTGAACCTACGCACGGAGAGGATAGGCTCCCGCTGGTCACGATATGGGATGCGATCTGTGACCTTCCGCCGCTTGAAAATGGGGCGAAGTATGCGCCCACGAAGTATGCAGCCGCACCGCAAAACTCTTTCCAAGCTCTTTTGCGCGGTGACTGCACCAAGCTGCATAATCATTCTGCCGGTCGGCTTTCCCTGATAAACGAACAAAGGATGCGCCACATCCCGGCAGGTGGATCTTGGCGTGATATCCCTCTCGACCTGCTCCCTGCGGGTATGCTGAAGGCGAAACGGAGTGACCATACCAAACGCTACGGTCGCCCCCGCAAGACGGATCAGGCCTGTACCATCCTGACCAAGTGTGATGTCCATTGGGGGGCGTACATCCACCCGGTTCAGGACCGGGCCTTTACGGTCAGGGAAGCTGCCAGGCTGCAATCCTTTCCGGACTTCTTCGAATTCCGGGGCAGTCGGACAGAACAGTATGTTCAGGTTGGCAACGCAGTCCCGCCGCTGCTGGGAAAACGTGTGGCAGAAGCTTTGATCCTTGCGGACACGCTCAACAAGACTCAATCGAGGCCAGTTGCGTGTGAACGCGAGGAACTGCCGATTGCCGTATAATCCTGAGACCATTGTTGGCGAGATACTTGGTCGTCGGGCAGTGAAGGGTTCAGATCCTTCAACCTCTGATTATCTATGCCCCTTCATCAAGTCGCGCTGTTCGAAGCGCAGCACACAGATCACTGGGAAACCTTATCCCATCTGCTCGCTCTGGCTCGGAAAGGGACCAAGGACTGATCCGCAGAAAGAACTGATCTTCGTGTGCCCCAAGCGGTTCTACGAAGTCGATTTCCTCGCAGAGGTCGTAAAACACTGTTGGATTGGCGATGCACCAGGAAATCCGACGGTGGTGCCTGAGGTCAAGATGGCAGGCTTCGGGAATGTGGACTTCGTAATTGCCGATGTCGGGATAGATGGTGAGGTCCAGCAGTTTCTGTCGGTCGAACTGCAAGCCATCGACATAACGGGGTCTGTCTTCCCGGCCTACCGGGCCTTGCTGTCTGGCGAAGACTTGGAAAAGAAGCCGTCTTATGGATTCAACTGGGACAACGTCTACAAGCGATACATTACTCAACTGATCCGCAAGGGGTATTTCCATCATCACTGGAAATCCAAGATCGTCGCGGTGATCCCGGAACAGGTCTATGACTACATCAAGAAGCGGGCAGGTTTCTTGCGCTCCACTGACGTCAAGAGTCCTGATGTCAACATCATCTTCATGACATATTGCCTTGAGACAGATCCCGAGAACCCGCAGGAATATCGTCCGAAACTCGTGACTGTCGAAGGCACAAGCCATTCGAGCCTGCAGAATGCGATCCTGTACAAGGAAGCTCCGTCGAGAGAAGCGTTCGCATCGCAGATCAAGCGATCACTGTCGCGATCAATCAGGATCGCCGATCTCCTTTCCAAGTAGAAACCCATCGAGGCAGGCCCCCGATGGCTGGCTTGGCCCGCCCTGCGCGCAAACTCGAACCCCTTGCGAAACTTTGCTAGACGCCAGCGTCCGCATTCGGGGTCGACACTCGCAACGCTTTGCGACCCCGACTTGGTGTCCGCCAATCTGCGCCACTCCCGCACCGACCTAGATCGCGCCTGGATCGGTTTGACCGGCCTGTCGGCTTCGCCTCGGATGGGGGGCGGGTGGAGCATTTCTTCTCGCCCTGCGAAAAGCTCGTCGCCCCCTTTTTGCGGCTCCTGGAAGCGTGGCCGAAAATCTTAAGAAACGGTTATCATCCGCGAGCAAGTCTTTGGGATCACTCTGAAAAGACGGGTTTGTCCACCGTGGACACTTTACTCCTGCAACCCCAGCACCGCGATGCCCCCCGAAGACGGCGGCGATGCCCAGCCACTGCACTGCGCGGACCCTCTCCCGCAGGAACCAGGCGGCGAGGAGGACGGTCAGCACCCCGAAAAGCGAGGACGTGACCGAGGCATATTCGGCTCGGGGAAGGGCGCCCGCGGCGGTGACGAGGCCAAGAGCGACGGCGTCGAACCCCCCCATCAGGGCGAGCAGCCAGGTCTGGCCACGCTGCGGCCGGACCGGGGCGCGAAGAATCATGGCGAGGGCCAGGATGGCCGCCAGTGCGACGAGGCGACCGATCAGCATGACCGGAAGCTCGGCCCCCTGCCGCGTCGCCTCCTGCCCCAGCGCGAAGGTGGCCGCAAAACCCAGCCCGCTGAGAGCAGCCCAGCCCAGGGCCACGGCGGGGGGCGCGGCATAGCCGTCGGGCGCATCATTGCGGGCGGCAAGGGCGACGATGGCGATCCCCGCGACGATGGCAGCCACGGCAAGCCAGTCGGGCAGGGTGACGGGCTGGCCCTGGGCATGGGCAACGATCAGCGACAGCATGGGGTAAGCCCCGATCACGGGCGAAACCAGGCGCACGGGGGCCAGGCTGAACGCCTTGTAAAGCGCACCCCCCGCCAGCGCATAGGCGAGGCCATAGGCGACCGAAATGGCGACGGCGGTCCCGGTCATCGCCGCCCAGTCGCCCCAGACCAGCGCGACGGGAGCAAGCACGAGGCTTCCCGTCAGCAGCACCATCACGATGATCGGCAGCAGCGCCGCACCCTGGCTGAGCTTGCGCGCGAGCAAATCATGCACCGCCCAGATCAGGGCGGCCGTCAGGCCAAAGCCGAGCGCCAGCATTTATCGCCTTTTCCTGTCGTAGTGCTTGTGTCAGCCCTACCCTGACGCTATTCTTGTGGATGAACAAGTTTTATCCTTGTTAAACTTTCCGGGCCAACCGGGCCTGGGTTTGAAGACGGGGTGTGCTATGCTCGATTCGATCTATCCCAATGTGGTTCCCGGTCCGCCGCGGCCAAGCCGGATCCTGACGCCGCAAGGTTTTTCACGCCATCACGGCCAGGAGCGGCATGTGGTGCCGGGCGGCGGCGCGATGCTTGTGCAGCTGGCGGTGGGCGACCGGCTGACGCTTGTGAATGACGAGGGCGGGCAGCCGGTCGAACTGGTTGCGGCGGCGAAGGACGGGCGGATCGACGCCATGATCCTGGGGCAGGCCTCGAACTCGGGGGCCGAGGGGCTGAAGGCGATGCTGGCCCAGGGCGAGGCAAGCCTTGTCCGCCTGCGCAAGGGGCTGGAGAGCCGCCGGATCGACCTGGCCAAGGCGGGCGCGCTGCGGCTTTTCTCGCCAGAGACTCCGGCGGGGGCGCGGGCCGAGCTGACGGCGCTGGACGAGGGCTGGCTGGTGATCGCCGCGCCCGGCGTGGCGATGGCCCCCGAAGCGCAGGACACGGCAACGCCTATCACGCTTCTGCTTCAGCGGGCGAAGCCGCGACTGGTGGGGCAGTATGACCTGCCCGATCCGCTGGCCAACCCGATCCTGGACCTGCGGGTCAAATCGGCGACGGCGGAAAGCTATTTCGTCAAGGCTGGTGACTATATCCAGATCCTCGACGTGGATGGTCGGCAATGCACCGACTTCCAGTGCTTCGACGCGCGGAAGCTCGACAAGGGCATCCAGCACGCGCTGGACGTAACGACCAGCCGCACCCTGATGGGCCACGCCTATTCGATGCCGGGCCTGCATTCGAAATACTTCGATCAGGACTGGGTGCCGCTGGTCGAGGTGGTGCAGGACACCGTGGGCCGCCACGACGCCTTTGCCATGGCCTGCGCAGCGAAATACTACGACGACATCGGCTATCCCGGCCATGTCAACTGCTCGGACAACTTCAACAAGACGCTGGCGCAGCACGGCGTCGATCCGCGTCCGGGCTGGATGGCGGTGAACCTGTTCTTCAACACCAACATCGACGCGCATGGGGTGCTGGTCAGTGATGAACCCTGGAGCCGTCCGGGGGATTATGTGCTGTTCCGCGCGCTGACCGACATCGTCTGCGTCAACTCGGCCTGCCCCGACGACACCTCGCCTGCGAATGGCTGGTACTTGAGCGACATCCACGTCCGCACCTATTCCGGGGCGGAGACCTTCAGCCGCGCCATCGCCCACCGCACAACGCCACAATCGGAGCCGAAGATGACCAAGGAAACCGCGTTTCACGACCGCATCTCGGCCAAGACGCGCAATGTGGTGGAATACAAAGGCTACTGGCTGCCGCATATCTTCGCGCAGAACGGCGCGCTGGAGGAATACTGGGCCTGCCGCGAAAAGGCGGTGGTGCTGGACCTGTCGCCGCTCCGCAAGTTCGAGGTGACGGGGCCGGACGCCGAAGCCCTGATGCAGTGGTGCGTGACGCGCGACATGAAGAAGCTGAGCCAGGGTCAGGTCGTCTATACCGCGATGTGCTACGAGCATGGCGGGATGATCGACGACGGCACGGTGTTCCGGCTGGGCCGCGACCAGTTCCGCTGGATCGGCGGGGATGACTATTCCGGCCTCTGGCTGCGCGAGCAGGCAGAAAAGCTGGGGCTGAAGGTGATGGTGCGCAGCAGCACCGACCAGTTGCACAACCTGGCAGTCCAGGGGCCGAACAGCCGCGAGATCATGAAGCGCGTGATCTGGACGGCGCCACACCAGCCGACGATCGAGGAACTGGGCTGGTTCCGCTTCACGGTGGGCCGCATTGGCGGGCCGAGCGGCGCGCCGGTGATGGTGTCGCGGACGGGGTATACCGGCGAACTGGGGTG
>JAGPEG010000228.1 GCA_018057165.1 Tabrizicola sp. | reverse complement strand
GTCGCTACTGATCTGGCCGACCTGTGCGAGCAGTCTGCCGTCGTCATCACGTAGCTCGCAGCGATCGTTGAGCCGTGCTTGATGGGCGGGCAGCCACTCCTTCTGCCGGCGCCACATCACGCAGTCGTACAGCTCTTTCTCTCGGGTTCGGGGATTCCATCGGCTCTCGTTACAGAGTCGGTCGCCGTGTCTGTCGCGCCATAGTTCCTTTCCGATCGGGACTTTGACGCCGTCCCTTTCGCAGAATCGACCATCAGGAGTCCGATTCCCAAAGCGCCCCATGATGCTGCCATCGTCATCGCGGATTAGGCAGCTCGCGTCGAGCTTCGGGTCGATCGGGGACTCCTCAAACGTCTCCCGAAGGAGTGCTTCGATGCCCTCCTTCACCTTCTCTGCCCCGAGTACGGCGAGGTCTGCGCCCAATTCCGTGAGGGGTGTTGCGGCGCTGCCTTGGTACTGCTTGCCTACGCTGATCGTGACGAAGCGGAAGAGCACAGACCAGGGTGCGATTCCGCCGACCGCGCGTGTAACAGAGACTCCGAAGTCAACTCTGGAATGCGGCTGATAGCTGATTCCTAACGCCAGCGCGGCTTGGATGGGAATCGGACTGCTTCCGAGTGTGGCGGCGGACTCTGGATGGACGTAGGAAGGAGCGCCGCGCGCGAGGGCATCGACAGAGAGCTTGAGCGAACGAAGGAAAGGCAGCTGGAATGCGAGCTGGGCGGCGGCTTCTCCGGTGGCGTATTGGCGAAGCGGATCGAGGAGTGCGCCCACGCTCAGCGAGAGTTCAAACAGACCGAGAGACTGCGCGGCGACCACGCGAACAGCGCTGAGATTCGCAAGTAGGCCGAGGGAGTTTGCGCCATCGAAAGGGCCGACGCGCAGCTCGTGATCGTAGGTGATTCCCAGGCGAAGCGCGGACGGAGTAGAGGAGTGAAGGGGAAACAGAGGCCAGAGACGCAGCGTGGCAGAGAGGCGAAGCGGGCCTTGGCTGCGGAGATCCTCGCCGGACTGGGTAAAGAAGGAGGTGTGGGAAGAGAGGCTGGCGCTGAGGCGACCGAACAGACCGATTGATAGGCCGTAGGGAATCGTGACGGCGGTGCTGCGCTGTTCGGTATTTGGCAGGACGATCAGGTGGGCGTAGGCATGTGCGGCGAGATCGTCGATGTCGAGGCAGGGAACGAGCGAGCTGTTGCACAGCGGACTCGCGCTGGGAAGCAGGGCCGCTTGCGGCAGGGCGATCGGCTCGGCTTTGGCAGGACCGAAGCCCAGCAGCAAGCCCAGCAGCAAGCCCAGCAAGACGAGCACACGAAGGAGACGCCGCTGCATCGGGCGGACCATAGGCAGGCCCTGGGACAATGACAAGCCCGTTTCGGCCCCGCAAACCCCGTTCCAGTCTTCCTCGGTACTGGTGGGGGCCTGGCTTGGCGATGACCTAGATGGAGCGGACTACGAAGCGTCCCCCCCTGCACCTTCGGCTTGACACTGACCGGCGTCCGCCAAACCTTATCCTGCATGCGCCCACGGCTCGCCTGGTCTTCACCCTTGGTTCTCTCCCTCTTGGCCATCGCCCTTGGACTGTTGCCCGCCTGTCAGGGCAAAGGCGACTCGACCAAAGCCGGCCATCGGTCCGGCACCGCAGTCGCCCCGCCCCCGAGCGGCCCGCCCGCTGCCGGCCCGACGCTTCCCGCCAGTCCCGCCCTGCCCACGAGCAAGCCCAGCGGTGGCATTGACCTTGTCGCTACCCCGTTGCCCACCGCCCTTACCCCCAATCAGCAGAGCCGCCGCACCCCGGTGGTGGATGCCGTCCAGCGCGCCGCCCCCTCGGTGGTGTCGATCCTGACCGAGCAGAAGCCGCAGTACAATCCGTTCGGCTTCTTCGGACTCGAAGAGGAGGACGACAGCGGGCGCACCTCGCTTGGCTCCGGCGTGATCGTCGATCCCCGGGGCTTGGTCGTCACCAATGAGCACGTCGTTGCCGGGGCCGCGCGCATCCGGGTCCTGCTCGCCGATGGTCGAGAGCTGCCGGCCTCGCTGGTCGGCGCCGATCAGTCGTTTGACCTCGCGGTCCTGCGCATCGAGCCGACCGGCAAAGACGGCAAGGACGGCAAAGACAGCAAAGAGCTCAAAGACCTGCCCTCCCTGCGCATCGGTACCGCCAGCGACCTGATGATCGGCGAGACGGTGATCGCCATCGGCAACCCGTTTGGCCTGTCCCACACCGTCACCTCGGGCGTCATCTCGGCCCTGCACCGCATGGTCCGCGCCAAGAACCGCACCTACGAGGACTTCATCCAGATCGACGCCCAGATCAACCCCGGCAACTCGGGCGGGCCGCTCCTCAACGTCAATGGCGAGCTGATTGGCATCAACACCGCCGTCCACTCGGGTGGTCCCGGCATCGGCTTCGCCATCCCGATCGACCGCGCCCGCACCATCGTCAACGATCTGCTCCAGTTTGGCCGGGTCCGCTACGGCTTCCTCGGCCTGCGCGTCGCCCCCATCCATGAGCGCCGCCGCCAAGCCACGGGCGTCCTTGTCACCGAGGTCGATGTCGGCAGCCCCGCCGAGAAAGCCGGCCTGGTTCCCGGCGATGTCATCACCCACCTAGGCGACGAAGCCACGGTCACGGTCGAGCGCTTCTGGGATCGCGTCCACCGCGTCCTGGCCGGCGAAGAGATCCGGGTCCGGCTCACCCGAGGCGAGGTCAGCGTCCGCAGCACCGCCCTCGACCCGCGCGAGATGTCACAGCGCGCCCGCAAGCGACTCGGCCTAGAGGTCGTCGATGCCCAAGGCCGCGCCGCGCTGGTCCAGCGAGTCAGCCAAGGCGCCATCGCCGACCGCATCGGCTTCCAGCCCGGCGACGCCATCTTGCAGATCGGCGCCAAGCAGGTTCGCTCCGCCACCGACTTCTACAGCGCCATCGGCGAGATCCGCCCCGGCACCGACACCGTCATGCTGGTCTTCCGAGGCCAAGCCTCCTACTACGTAACCGTCCCCTTCTAACCCTGCGGGGCGGACTAGCGAGACGAGTCACATGAAATGGAAGCAACGGATCTTGTTTGTTTCGGCCTTCAACCTGATGGCCTGCAATTGGCCCTTTGGGAGCCCGCAGTCCCCAGATCGACCCAGCTCAAGCTGGCGAGAACCAAGGAAAAACTGCGATGGCAAAGACCCAGCCAAGATTGTTGTCGAATGCAATGCGATCGGTAGTCGCTGCGAGTGCAAGGACCTCCTTCGACCGGATGGTGGACAGAATGCGGATCAGGGTGATGCGCATTAGCCTGGCTGTGATTCTCGGTGGCTGTTCGTTTGGATCGACCCCCAACGTCGATCGGATTGACCATGAGGCGGGCTACTACACGGCCAAGGTGCAGCATCGCCAGGATGAACCTGCCAGAGCCTGTCACCGGGCCACCACGGCTGCGGTAGTAGCGTCAGCGAATGTGCTGGTGCGGCTTCGGCGTGGGGAAGCCGTGCCAGCGGAGCTGTACCGCCAGCTCTCTGCCGTAGACAGCCTGATGCAAGATCGCTGTCAGCAGTTCAGAGACTCAAATTTCAACAGCAGGTAGTCACCCGACCACGTGGAGGTGAAGGGGTGACCACGTGGAGGTGAACGCGGACCACGTGGAGGTGAAGGGCGGACCACGTGGAGGTGAAGGGGTGACCACGTGGAGGTGAACGCGGACCACGTGGAGGTGAAGGGTGGACCACGTGGAGGTGAAGGGGTGACCACGTGGAGGTGAAGGGTGGAC
>JAGPEG010000084.1 GCA_018057165.1 Tabrizicola sp. | reverse complement strand
GTCATGGCCTGTTGATCCTCGGCCCATCCGGCGCGGGCAAGTCGTCGCTGGCGCTGCGGCTTTCTTCGCTTGGGGCCGCTCTGGTCTCTGACGACCAGACACGGGTGACGGTTGTCGAGGACGAGCTGTGGGCCACTTGCCCGAACCCGGCCCTGCATGGGCTGATCGAAGTACGCGGCGTCGGGCTCTTGCGGGCGCAAGCCGTGCCAACTGTGGCGATCAGGCTGGTCGTCGACCTTGGCCGGCCCGAAACGGACCGTCTTCCCCCCCGACGCTCGGTCACGTTACTGGGAGTTCCGCTTCCCCTTGTGCTGCACGCGCAAAATGACCATCTTCCCGACGCGCTGTTGCTCTATCTTCGTTACGGACGGCAGGCATGACTGCTGCCTGGACCCTTCGATGACACCCGACACCGCCCACGACCACCGCCTCATCTTCGTCACCGGCCCTTCGGGCGCCGGGCGGACGACGGCGATCCGGGTGCTGGAGGATCTGGGCTATGAGGGCATCGACAACATCCCCCTCACGCTGGTGCCCCGTCTGGTCGAAGGTGCGCCGCTGGGCCGACCCATCGCGCTGGGGCTGGATGTCCGCAACCGCGACTTCAACGCCACCGCCTTGATCGAACTGATCGACAGCCTGACCCGCGACCCGCGCGTGGACCTGGAGGTCCTGTATCTGGACTGCGCGCCGGGCGTGCTGATCCAGCGCTATTCCGAAACCCGCCGCCGTCACCCGCTCGCCCCGAACGAGACCCCGGCGCAAGGGATCGAGCGCGAGATCGACCTGCTGGCCCCGGTCCGCGTCCGTGCCGACCACCTGATCGACACCACGGATCTGACCCAGCATGACCTGAAGGCCGAACTGGCAACGATCTTCGACATCACGCCCCTGGGGCGGCTTTCGGTCTCGGTCCAGTCCTTCAGCTACAAGCGCGGCACCCCCCGCGGGATGGACATGATCTTCGACTGCCGCTTCCTTGCGAATCCCCATTGGCAACCGGCCTTGCGGGCGCTGGACGGTCGCGATCCGGCGGTGGAACGCTTCGTCCGCGCCGACCCGCGCTTCGACGAATTCTTCCGAAAGGTGAGCGAGCTTCTGCTCTTTCTCCTTCCGGCCCATCTGGACGAGGGCAAGGCCCATCTTGCCATTGGCTTCGGTTGCACCGGGGGGCAACATAGGTCGGTTGCCCTGGTCGAAATGGTCGGGAAGGCGCTTGCAGAGGCAGGCTGGCCGGTGTCAAAACGGCACCGTGAACTTGAACGCAAGGCTGCGGCGCAGCAGCCGGACGCAACGAAGGTGGCAGGGGCTTGATCGGTATCGTGATCGTGGCACATGGCGGTCTGGCGCGGGAATACCTCTCGGCGGTGGAACATGTGGTGGGCCGACAGGACGGGGTCCGGGCGATCTCCATCGAGGATGATCACGACCGTTCCGCCAAGCAGGCCGAGATTTGCGAGGCCGCCGATGCGGTGGATACCGGGCAGGGCGTGGTCCTGGTGACGGACATGTTCGGTGGCTCGCCCTCGAACCTGTCGCTGCCCGCCTGTGCGACTTCGGGGCGACGCATCCTCTATGGTGCGAACCTGCCGATGCTGATCAAGCTTGCCAAGTCGCGCGACCTGGGTGTTCCTGAAGCCGTGGCCGCCGCGCTGGATGCGGGGCGCAAGTATATCAACAGCCTCGACCTTGGCGGCGGGGCGTAAGGGATGCTCATGACCAGCCGTACCTTCCGCATCGTCAACGAAAAGGGCCTGCATGCCCGCGCCAGTGCCAAATTCGTCGAGGTTGTCGAGGCACACGAGGCCCGCGCCACCGTCACCAGGGACGGGATGGAGGTTTCGGGCGATTCGATCATGGGGCTTCTGATGCTGGGCGCCTCGCGCGGGACCTCGATTGATGTCACCACCAGCGGGGATGATGCGGAGAAACTCGCCGATGCGCTGGAGGCCCTTGTTGCGGCCCGCTTCGGAGAGGATTATTGAGGCGGATGCCCTGACTCGTTCCGGGCACGCTCCGGGGATAACCGTTTAGTGACAGACCACAGCCAGATCGCCACCGAGACGCCGTCGTCTGCGGCAGGTCCGGCTGAACGTCAGTATGACATGCGGCGGCTCAGCTATGCCGGCACGTTCAAGAATCCCTGGAAGGCCGGCACGATCCGCGCGCTGGAATGGCTGACCGCCAAGCTGCGGCTGCTGAGCCTGATCCGCAGCTTCGAGAAATCCGGCGCCCCGCATGGTGCGCCGTTCTGGCCCAAGGCGATCCGCCACATGGGCATCCGCATCGACACCCCCGCCGAAGAGATCGCCCGCATCCCGGCGACCGGCCCCCTGGTCGTGGTGTCGAACCACCCTTCGGGGCTGGTGGATGGCATGGTGCTGGCCGAGATGGTCAACCGCGTCCGGTCGGATTTCCGCATTCTCACCCGCTCGCTCCTGACCGGCATCCCCGAGGTCGAGGAGTTCATGATCCCCGTGCCCTTCCCGCATGAGGACAACGCCCGCGAGCTGGGGTTGCAGATGCGGGAAGACACGCTGGCGCACCTGAAGGCCGGGGGGGTGATCATCCTGTTCCCGGCGGGCAAGGTCGCGATGTCCGAAGGCTGGTGGGGTCCGGCGGTGGAAGGCGAGTGGAACGTCTTCACCCACAAGATCGTGCGGTCCACCGGGGCCACGATCCTGCCCGTCTACTTTCCCGGCCAGAACAGCCGCCTGTTCCAGATCGCCAACCAGGTGTCGGATACCGTGCGGCAGGGCTTGCTGCTGTATGAGATCAAGCGGTGTCTCTTCAAGCCGACCCGCCCGGTGATTGGCCAGCCGATCCCCGCGGAGGAGCTGAAGAAATGGGAGGGGAACCCGCGCGGGTTCCTGGCCTGGCTCAGGGAGCATACGCTGGGGTTGCGAAAAGGTGCGTGAAATCACGCACCCTACGCCGCGCATTCGGTAGGGTGCGTGATTTCACGCACCTTCCTGCATCTCACCTTGTCGGCACCGGAACCTCGCCCCGGTAGTCATAGAACCCCCGCTGCGTCTTCCGCCCCAGCCACCCCGCCTCGACATACTTGGTCAGCAGGGGACAGGGACGGTACTTGGTATCCGCTAGCCCCTCGTGCAGCACGTTCATGATGGCGAGGCAGGTATCCAGCCCGATGAAATCCGCC
Organism: Tabrizicola sp.; assembly: GCA_018057165.1. GTDB lineage: Bacteria > Pseudomonadota > Alphaproteobacteria > Rhodobacterales > Rhodobacteraceae > Tabrizicola. The sequence goes on along the minus strand of JAGPEG010000084.1, from coordinate 10,078 downwards.
AGTTCCAGCGGCCCCATCGGGTGATTTGCGCCCAGCTTCAGCGACTCGTCGATGGATTTGACCGACCCCACGCCTTCGTACAAAGTATAGACCGCCTCGTTGATCATCGGCATCAGGATGCGGTTGACGATGAAGGCCGGGAAATCCTCAGCTGACGCGGCGGTCTTGCCCAGCTTGCGGACGACCTCGTGCAAGGCGGTCCAGGTCGGCTCATCCGTCGCGATGCCCCGGATCAGTTCCACCAGTTGCATCACCGGCACCGGGTTCATGAAGTGGAAGCCCATGAACTTTTCCGGTCGGTCGGTGCGGCTGGCCAGCCGGGTGATCGAGATCGACGAGGTGTTCGAGGTCAGGATCGTCGTCGGCTTCAGATGCGGCAGCAGGTCCTCGAAGATCGCCTGCTTGACCGTCTCGCGTTCGGTCGCGGCCTCGATGATCAGGTCGCACTGGCCAAGGTCGGACAGCTTCAGCGTGGTCTTGATCCGCTCCAGCGCCGCGCGCTTGTCGGCGGGGAGGACCTTGCCACGCGACACTTGCCGTTCGATGTTCTTCTCGATGGTGACAAGCGCCTTTTCCAGCCCTTCGGCTGAAATGTCGGTCAGCAGCACGTCATAGCCCGCCAGCGCGAAGACATGGGCGATGCCGTTGCCCATCTGCCCGGCGCCCACAATGCCAACCTGCCTGATCTCCATCGCCCGCACCTCCATCTCACGCCCCCGGTTATGCCCGCCCGGCCCCCCCGGCGCAAGGCGGGGAGAAATGCCTAGACCTTTAGCCATCTGCCCGATTTTAGCCATTCGGCAACCACTCTGGGGCAGGTTTGCTTTGGGTAGACTGCAATCGGGTGTGTGATGCTGATGCTTGACGCGGGCGCGGGGGCGCTCGACTATTTCCCATGCCGCTATGGCGCGTCGAAATCGCTGTTTCGCGGGCCTTTGCGGGACCTGTCGCGGCCCTATGTCGCGATGCTGGGCGGTTCGCCGACCTTTGGCAAATATGTGGATCACCCCTATCCCGCGCTGGTGGAACGGGCGCTGGGTCTGCCGGTCGCCAATCTGGGGGGCTTGAACGCGGGACCGGATTTCTATCTGTCCGATCCCGGCCTGATGGATGTGGCGGCGGGCGCGCAACTCGCCGTGGTTCAGATCACCGGGGCCGAGGCAGTGTCGAACCCGTTCTATTCGGTGCATGGCCGCCGCAACGACCGTTTCCTTGCCGCGACGCCCGCCCTGCGCGCGCTGTTCCCGCAGGTGGATTTCACCGACATTCATTTCACCCGCCACCTGTTGCAGGTCCTGTGCCGCTGCGACCGGGCGGGCTTCGGGCAGGTCGTTCTGGGATTGCAGCAGAACTGGCTGGCGAAGATGCGGCAGCTTCTGGCGCGGCTTCCGATGCGCCGCGTGCTCTTATGGATCGCCGATACCGATGCGCCCGAAAGGGCCGACAGCCTTGATCCCGCGCCGCTTTTCATCGACCGCGCGATGCTGGGGGCGCTGCATTCCGAGGTTTCCGCCGTGGTTCAGGCGGCAGCCAGCCCGCGCGCCCGCGCCATGGCCCGCCTCGACATGACCTACCCCGAGACCGAGGCCACCCAAGCCGCCTGCCTGCCCGGCGCCGCCGCCCATGCCGAGGTGGCGGATCGACTGGCCCCCGTGCTGCGTGGCCTGCTTTGAAACGAAAGGGCCGCCCGAAGGCGGCCCCGTTTGTTCGTGATCCGGGGGCGCCCCCGCCGCTTACAGCTTCTCGATCAGTTCCGGCACGGCCTGGAACAGGTCGGCGACCAGACCATAATCGGCGACCTGGAAGATCGGCGCCTCTTCGTCCTTGTTGATCGCGACGATGACCTTCGAATCCTTCATTCCGGCAAGGTGCTGGATCGCGCCGGAGATGCCGATGGCGACATAAAGGTCAGGTGCCACGACCTTGCCGGTCTGCCCGACCTGCCAGTCGTTCGGCGCATAGCCCGAGTCCACCGCCGCACGGGAGGCCCCGACTGCCGCGTTCAGCTTGTCCGCCAGCTTCTCGATCAGCGCGAAGTCGGCCTGAGAGCCAACCCCACGACCGCCCGAGACGACGATCCCGGCCGAGGTCAGTTCGGGGCGGTCCGAGGACGCCACCTTGTCCTCGACCCACGCCGAAAGCCCGCCCTCGACCGTGCCTGCGACTTTCTCGACCGGAGCGCTGCCGCCCTTGCCCGCCGCGTCGAAGGTCGCGGTGCGGATCGTCATCACCTTCTTCGCGTCCGAGGATTTCACCGTCTGGATCGCGTTCCCGGCATAGATCGGGCGCTCGAAGGTCGTGGCATCGACCACCGCCAGCACTTCCGAGATCACCATCACGTTCAGAAGCGCCGCCACGCGCGGCAGGACCGACTTGGACAGGGCACCCGAGGGGGCAACGATATGCTCAAAGTCGCCGGCCAGCGACACGACCAGCGCGGCGGTCGGTTCGGACATGCCATGGCAATAGGCGTGGTCGTCGGCGAACAGCACCTTGCTGACGCCCGCCAGCGTTGCCGCCTCGGCCGCAGCGGCATCGCCGCCGCTGCCCGCGACCAACACCGTCACCGGGCCAAGGCTTTTCACCGCGGTCAGGGTCTTTGCCACCTGATCGGTCGCCAGTTTCCCGTCGACCACATCGGCCAGAAGAAGAACGGCCATCTTACAGCACCCCCGCTTCGTCTTTGAGTTTCTGGATCAGCTCGGCCACGGAGGCCACCTTGACCCCGGCCTTGCGGCCCGCAGGCTCGACCGTCTTGACCACCGCAAGGCGCGGCGCGACGTCCACGCCATAATCGGCGGGCGTCTTCACCGCCAAGGGCTTGGCCTTGGCCTTCATGATGTTCGGCAGGCTGGCATAGCGCGGCTCGTTCAGGCGCAGGTCCACCGTGATGATCGTCGGCATGGTGACGGTGATCGTCTGCAACCCGCCGTCCACCTCGCGGGTGACGCGGGCCTTGTCGCCCTCGATCGCCACTTCCGAGGCGAAGGTGCCCTGCGACCAGCCCAGAAGCGCCGCCAGCATCTGCCCGGTGGCGTTCATGTCATTGTCGATGGCCTGCTTGCCGCAGAGGACCAGGCCCGGAGCCTCTTCCTTGACCACGGCAGCCAGCAATTTTGCCACCGCCAGGGGTTCGATGTCGGTGTGGACGTTGTCGGTCGCCTCGATCAGGATCGCCCGGTCGGCGCCCATCGCCAATGCGTTCCGCAGCGTTTCCTGCGCCTGCTTCACGCCGATGGAGACGACGACGACCTCGGTCGCGACGCCCTTTTCCTTCAGCCGGATCGCCTCTTCCACCGCGATCTCGTCGAAGGGGTTCATCGACATCTTGACGTTGGCAAGGTCAACCCCCGACCCGTCCGCCTTTACCCGAACCTTCACGTTGTAGTCAATCACCCGCTTGACCGGGACCAGCACTTTCATGGGCCGCACTCCTCATCCGACATTGGCCCCGAGGGGCCGCACAAGCTCTCGCCCGCCTGTTACCGGAAGGCAGGCGGTCGGAACAGACCAAATGCGACAGGTTTCCGCGACCGGACGCCGCGTTTTGATCGTTGGGGCCGATCAGCGGTTCAGCGCGTCAGGCCGGGAACCCAGAGCACGTCGTCCTTGCCATCACCGTTGGCAATGCGACCGGCGACGAAGAACCAGTCCGACAGGCGGTTGAGGTAGCGCACGGCGTCGGGGTTCACGTCCTCGACCGTCGCCAGTTCCACCACCAGCCGCTCGGCCCGGCGACAGACCGTCCGGCACAGGTGCAGTTGCGCGGCCAGCACCGAGCCGCCGGGCAGGATGAAGCTGCGCAAGGGCGAGAGCCGCGCGTTCATCGCGTCGATCTCGCGTTCCAGCCGCGTGACCTGGCCCTCGATCATCCGCAGGGCCGGATAGTCCCGTGTCGCGTCCAGATGCCGGTCGGGGGTGCAAAGGTCGGCCCCGAGATCGAAGAGGTCGTTCGAGATGCGCTTCAGCGCCTCGCCCGATTCTCCGGTCGCATGCAGCCGCGCCAGCCCCACTGTTGCGTTGGTTTCATCGACGGTGCCATAGGCCGAAACCCGCGGCGAGTGCTTTGGCACCCGCGCGCCGTTGCCCAGTGCGGTTTCGCCGGCATCCCCGGTCCGGGTGTAGATCTTCGACAGGACGACCATGGTTTACCCTCTTGACCGCAGCCAGGCGAAGGCGACGATCAGCACCACCGCCACGAACTGCACGCCCAACCGCCAGCGCATGATCTTGTTGGCATTGCGCTTGTTGAACTCGCCGCCCTTGGCGAAGGTGCCGATCCCGAACAGCAGGATGGCCAGCACCACAAGGCAGGCGATGGTTGCGAACAGGAACAGCGGATCGGAAAACATGGATGCACTCCCTTTGCTCTGATCTAGGCGCACGCGGGCGAAAAGCGAAGGCAAAACTGCGCGAGGGGTAGGTCTAAAAATTTTCGCAGAAAATTTTTAGACCTACCCTTTGGCAATCAGCCAGTCCAAGGCGCGCGTCGGCAGCAGCCGGCGGGCGATGCCCATGAGATAGGTCGGTGCCGTCACAAAATAGCGCGCCTTGGGCCGGTGCGACTCCAGCGCCTTGATCAGCTTGGCCGTCACCGCCTCCGGCCCCAGCTCGAATGTATCCTTCTTGGTCTTCTTGTCGTAAAGCCGCCCGCGCAGGGAAACATACTGCGCGGCCCGCGCCGAATGCTCCCAGTCCACCCATTTCTCGAAATGCGGAATGGCGTTCTCGCGGATCTTCGTCGCGATCGGCCCCGGCTCGATCAGGATCACCTCGATCCCGGTGCCTTTCATCTCGATCCGCAACACATCGGTCAGGCCCTCCATCGCGAACTTGGTCGCGACATAGGCCCCGCGCCAGGTCAGTGCGACAAGGCCGAGGACCGAGGAACAGTTGACGATCCGTCCATGCCCCTGCGCCCGCATCAGGGGAATCACCCGGCGGGTCAGGTCGTGATAGCCGAAGAGATTGGTCTCGAATATCTCGCGCAGCGCGCCGCGCGGCAGGTCCTCGACCGCGCCGGGGCAGGCGAAGGCCCCGTTGTTGAAAAGCGCGTCCAGAGTGCCCCCGGTCCGCGCAATCACCTCGGCCACCGCTGCCACGATGCTGGCCTCGTCGGCATAGTCCAGCCGGAAGCTTTCCAGCCCCTCGCCCAGCAGCCGTTCGCAATCTGTCTCTTGCCGACAGGTGGCGAAGACCCGCCAGCCGCGGGCCTTCAGGCCCCGTGCGGCGTCAAGCCCGATGCCCGAGGAGCATCCGGTGATCAGGATCGAACGTGCGGTCATCAATGCCCCCGGCCGGACAGCCCGTCAGGGGGCCTCGGCGCTCAGGTAGCGCAATGCGACGAAGCCTTCCACCCCGTCGCCCTGGATCACGATCCGCGCCCAGTCGTCATCGACCGTCTGCACCAACAGCGTCGCCTCACCCGAGCCAAGGCGCCCGACAACCTCTGCCTCGGTCGAGGGCGCGGCCCGGACATTGACCGAGCTGGCGTTGACATACCAGATCGTCCCCTCGCCGCCGTCCGGCACCTCGGGGGCGGCGGGCACGGCTTCGTTGCCGACCGAAGCCAGCGAGAAGATCGGCTCCTCCACCGCCGTCACGACCGTACGGGCAGGCTCGACATAGGGCTCGGGCGCGGTCTCGGCGACAGCGGTCTCTGCCACCTCCGGCACAGCGACCTCGACGACCGCAGTTTCCACCGGCGCAGCCACCACAGGCTCCACCGCGGCAAGCTGGTCCGAATTATTGGCGGTGACACCGCTTGCCCCCGCCTGTACCGCCGCATCGGCCAGTCCGGGGCGCAATTGCCCACGGTCGGCCCCGGCAATCATCAGGGCGGCATACATGCCAACACACAGAATCAATGTCATACGCAGCATGGTCGGTTCGTCCCCAATTCTGCGCTGGTCTTAGCACAGGCCCGATGGATGAGTGGAAGAAAATTCCACAACCCTGACGATGGTTCCCGACCCGGCGATGCCATCTGGACCGGCGGCATGAATTTGCCTACACAACATCCATGACAGCTGACGACGACGAGCCCAAGATCGAGGGGCCCAGGGCCGAAGGGCCGGAAGGCCTGACCACCTCGGAACCGCTTTCCCGTGCCATCGGGGAACGGTATCTGACCTATGCGCTGTCGACGATCATGCACCGCGCCTTGCCGGACGCGCGCGACGGGCTGAAGCCGGTCCACCGGCGAATCCTCTGGGCGATGCGGCGCTTGCGGCTGACGCCGACGGGGGGGTTCCTGAAATCGGCCAAGATCAGCGGCGACACGATGGGGGACTTCCACCCGCACGGCGACCAGGCGATCTACGACGCGATGGCGCGGCTCGCGCAGGATTTCAACATGCGCTACCCGCTGGTCGACGGGCAGGGCAACTTCGGCAACATCGACGGCGATAATCCGGCGGCCTCGCGTTACACCGAGGCCCGCGTCACCGCCGCCGCCGAGGCGCTGATGGAAGGGATCGACGAGACCGCCGTCGACTTCCGCCCGAACTACGACGGCCGCCTTGAAGAACCCGTCGTCCTGCCCGCCGCCTTCCCGAATCTTCTGGCCAACGGCTCCAGCGGCATCGCCGTGGGCATGGCGACCAACATCCCGCCGCACAATCTGGACGAGCTGATCGTTGGCTGCCAGGCGCTGCTCGCCGACCCTGGCTTGACCGACGAGGCGCTGGTCGCCCTGATCCCCGGCCCGGATTTCCCCACCGGCGGCGTGATCGTCGAGCCGCGCGACAGCATCTTGGAAGCCTACAGGACGGGCCGGGGCGCCTTTCGCACCCGCGCCAAATGGCAGGTCGAGGATCTGGGCCGGGGCACCTGGCAGATCGTCGTCACCGAGATCCCGTTCCAGGTCCAGAAATCGAAGCTGATCGAGAAGCTGGCCGAGATTATCCAGATCAAGAAAGTCCCCCTGCTGGCCGATGTCCGGGATGAAAGCGCCGAGGATATCCGTCTGGTCCTGGAACCCCGCGCGCGCAACGTGGATCCGGACGTGCTGATGGGCAGCCTGTTCAAGAACTCCGACCTTGAGGTGCGGTTCTCGCTGAACATGAACGTGCTGATCGACGGCAAGGTGCCGAAGGTCTGCTCGCTGAAAGAGGTCCTGCGCGCCTTCCTTGACCATCGCCGCGACGTGCTGCGGCGGCGCAGCCTGCACCGGACCCAGAAGATCGATGCGCGGCTCGAGGTGCTGGAAGGCCTGCTGATCGCCTTCCTGAACCTCGACCGCGTGATTGACATTATCCGCTACGACAATGACCCGAAGGCCGCGCTGATGGCCGAGGACTGGTCAAAATCGCACATCCGCGCGATGTCGGAAAAGGATTACCAGCCGCCCGCCAAAGGGCAGGGCGTCCTGACCGAAGTGCAGGCCGAGGCGATCCTGAACATGCGCCTGCGGTCCTTGCGGCGGCTGGAGGAGATGGAACTGAACGCCGAGCGCGACGCGCTCATGAAGGAACGCGCCGATCTGGCCGATCTTCTGGACAGCGACCGCCGCCAGTGGAAGCACATCGGCAAGGAGCTGGACGAGGTCCGCAAGATCTATGGCAAGGGCACGGAACTGGGTCGCCGCCGGACGCAATTCGCCGATGCCACCGAGATCGAGGACATCCCCTATGAGGCGATGATCGACCGCGAACCGATCACCGTGATCTGTTCGCGCATGGGCTGGATCCGCGCGATGAAGGGACATGTCGACCTGAGCGCCGAGCAGAAATTCAAGGATGGCGACGGCCCCCGCTTCGCCTTCCACGCGGAAACCACCGACAAGATCCTTCTGGTGGCCGAGAACGGGCGGTTCTTCACCCTGCTTGGCGCCAACCTTCCGGGTGGTCGCGGCATGGGCGAGCCGGTCCGCCTGATGGTCGATCTGCCGAACGACACCGGGATCACCGACCTGCTGATCTACAAGCCTGGCCAGAAATACCTGCTTGCCTCCAGCGCCGGTGACGGGTTCATCGTGCCCTCCGAGGAACTTCTGGCCCAGACCAAGGCCGGGAAGGCCGTGCTCACCACCCGCGACGGTGTGAAGACCGCCGTCTGCATCCTCGTCCGGGGCGACAGCATCGCCGTTGTGGGCGAGAACCGGAAAATGCTGGTTTTTGCACTATCGGAACTGCCAGAAATGGCCAGAGGCAAGGGGGTAAGGTTGCAGAAGTACAAGGACGGTGGCTTGTCCGACGCCATCACCTTCCTGAGGGCCGAGGGCCTGTCTTGGAAGGACCCTGCCGGCCGCACCCGCACCGAGACCGATCTTGTCGAATGGTCCGGCGCCCGCGCCAGCGCCGGCAAGATGGCCCCGCGCGGGTTCCCGAGGGACAACAGGTTCACCTGAGCGTCCGCTCGTCGATGACATCGTACTTCTCGTCGGGGCATCTCCGATGAGGAGACGAAGGCGAACGACGAGGCTGGTGTTCAAACCCGCTCCACCCTCAGCCAGACTCCGCCCTGCGGCCGCAGCGTCAGGATCATCACCGGCTTCGGCTCCCGCCCCGGCAGTGGAGAAAACCGGAACCGCGCCAGCAGCGTCGCCAGCACGATGACCGCCTCCTGCAAGGCGAAACTTGCCCCGATACAGATGCGGGGACCGTCGCCGAAGGGCAGATACTGGAAGCGGGGCACCGCCTTCGGGTCGGCAAAACGGTCGGGGCGGAAGGCGTCGGGATCGTCCCAGAGCAGCCGGTGCCGGTGCAGTGCATAGATCGGCAGGATCACCGTATCGCCGGGGCGGACCTCGCGCCCGCAGAGGGTGTCGGCCCTCAGCGCCGTCCGGGACAGAAACGCCGCCGGGGGATACATCCGCAAGGCCTCGTCCACGATCCGCCGGAGCAGTGGCAGGTGCGCAAGGTCCGCCACCCCCGCTGCCCGGTCGCCCAGAACCGCCTGCGCTTCTTCCCGTGCGGCTTCCTGCACCGCAGGGTCGAAGGCGCAGAGATACAGCGCCCAACTCAGCGTCAGCGCCGTCGTCTCGTGCCCCGCCACGATGAAGGTGAGAAGGTTGTCCCGCAGCTCTGCCACCGTCATCCGCCGCCCGCTTTCGGGGTCCGATCCGGCCATCAGGAGGTCGAGAAGATCAGGCGGCGCCTTCGCCCCCTCGGCCTTCCGCGCCTCGATGGCCCGGTCGGCCAGCCGTTTCGTCGCCCGCATCGCCGATCCGGTGAAGAGGCGGTTCGGCCGCGGCACCCAGGTCGGCGCACCCAGAATGTCCAGCAGGGACACCTTTGCCGTCGCGCCGATATATTGCTCGATGGCCTGATGCACCGCCCCCCTGTCGAAGCCCGACCCGTCCGAAAAGGTGACATCCGCGATCACTTCGAAGGTCGCCGTCACCATCTCCTCGAACAGGTCCGCCGCCCCGCCCGCCCGGCTCAGCCGCGCGACCGACCGCTCTGCCGCCGCCGTCATCACCGGGCCCTGGGCACTGACGTTGCGGTGCGAAAACACCGGCGCGGCCGTCCGCCGCTGCCACAGCCACTGCGCGCCTTCCGCCACGAAAAGGCTGTCGCCGATGGCGGGCTCCAGGATCAGCTTCGTCACCACCGATTTCGGGTAATCGTCCACGCGGTCGCGCAACACCTGCTTCAGACCCTCGGGGTCCATCAGCATGTGCCAGCGTTTGCCCGTCCGTCCCGACAGGATCGGCACCCGCGTCGCGATCTCGGGGATCAGCTCCAGCACGTTTCTTTGCGCGGCGCGAAAGCTCTGCCAGACCCCCATGGGTTCGGTGTGGAGGGGAACGCGGACGGGCAGGGGGGCGGGGACCTGACGCATGATCCGGCAAACATAGACCGTCCCGGCCCCAGGGCAAAGCGCCGCGCGGCCAGAACCCGGTCGACCGGGCTGATCAGGCTTGAAATTCCCGCGCCCAAGGGCTAAGTCGCCGCCCGTATCACCACGGGCCGCAAGGGCCCGATCTGAGCAAGGGCGGAAAGCGCAATGGCGAAGGCAAAGTTTGAACGGACGAAACCGCATGTGAACATCGGGACCATTGGTCACGTTGACCACGGCAAGACGACGCTGACGGCTGCGATCACCAAGTATTTCGGTGATTTCCGCGGCTATG
>JAGPEG010000227.1 GCA_018057165.1 Tabrizicola sp. | reverse complement strand
CTTCCACAGACGCGCAAGATAGCCGTCGAACCAGTCGGTGATCGCCGCCCCCACGAACAGGGTCAGCGCCAGCCAGTCGGCCCAGGGGCGGTGGCAATACAGGAACATGATCGCCACACCGGGGGCGGCGAGCAGACGAAGCACGGTCAGCGAATTCGGGATCGTCCAGATCATACCAAATTGGTAGACCATGGGTCCGGCAGGGGGAAGGGGGTAGTTGCCCCGCTCCGCCGCACGGCTGGTCACATTCCCTCGGGCTGGCCGACCACCACGAACTGCAAGGCCTCGGGCTTGAAGAGCCGGGCCGCGACGCGCTTGATGTCCTCGGCTGTCACCGCCTCGATCTTCGCGTTCCGGGTGGTGACATAGTCGATCGGCATCCCGTCCATCTGCATGCCCACAAGAATGCTGGCAATCGGCCCGTTACCATCGAACCGCAGCGGATAGGACCCGGTCAGATAGGTCTTCGTCGTCTCCAGCTCTTCCGGGGTCACGCCTTCGCTGACCAGCCGACCCCATTCCTGCTGCACCACCTTGATCGCCTCGGCCACCTTGTCATTCGAGGCCGAGAACTGGCCCAGCAGCATGTCGGCATGTTCCATGTTCACCAGATAGGTGCCGATCCCATAGGTCAGCCCGCGCTTTTCGCGCACCTCGGTCATCAGCCGGGCGGTGAAGCGACCGCCGCCGATCACCTCGTTCAGGATGAAGGCCGGGAAGAAATCCGGATCATCGCGCGGGATGCCCAGCTGCCCGAAGAACACCGTCGACTGCGGCGTCGGGAAATCGACCACCGTCACCCCCGGCGGCAGAAGCCAGGGCGCGGTGTCCGGTTGCGGCGCGCCGGTCGCCGGCAGGTCGCCCAGCAGCCGGTCCAAGAGCTTGCCCAGCTCCTCCGCCGTGATGTCGCCGCTCGCCGCGACGAAGACCCGGTCCCGCGCCAAAGCCGCCTTGTGCGCCGCCACCACGTCGTCGCGGGTCAGCTTCGTTACCGTCTCGATGGTCCCGTCCCCGGTCGTCGCATAGGGGTGGTCGCCGAAGGCCAAAGCGTCGAACTTCTCGGACGCAAGAGTGCCCGGATCCTTCTCGTTCGCGCGCAGGTTCGACAGCACCTGTTCGCGCACCCGGTCCACCGCATCCTGGTCGAAACGCGGGTTGACCAGCGCCGCGCGCATCAGCTCGATGGCCTGGTCGCGGTTTTCCGTCAGGAACTTGGCCGAAACCCCCACCGAATCCGCGCCGGAATCGAAGCTGATCCCCGCCGCCAGCGCATCGCGCGCCTCGGCAAAGGCCTTGCTGTCCATCTCGCCCGCGCCTTCTTCCAGCGTGGCGGTCATCAGGTTGACCACCCCGCGCTTGTCGGGCGCCTCCAGCGAGCTGCCGCCCTTGAACTGCAGCTCCAGCGCGGTGAAGGGGATGTTGTGATCCTCGACCAGCCAGGCCTTGATCCCGCCCGGCGAGGTCACTTCCTGAATCGCGATCTCGGCCCGCACGGGGGCGGCCAGCAGCAGGGCGGCGGTGAACAAAGCGCGGATCATGGCTGGGCCTCCCCTTCCGTCGCAGGCCGGGTCAGCCAGCCGGTGACGGCGTTCTTCCGGTCCAGCACCTTATGCGCCACCGCAATGACATCTTCGGCGGTGACCGCCGACAGTGCCTCGTCCCAGGTGTCGATATCGGTCATCGTCAGGCCCACGCTCAGCTCTTGCCCATAGCGGTTCGCCAGGCTTTCCACGTCATCGCGGGCATAGATCTCGCCCGCCCGAACCTGCGTGCGGATGCGTTCCAGCGCCGCCGGATCGGGGCCGGTCTTCAGGAAATCCGCCAGCACCTTGTCCAGCGCCGCCTCGGCATCGGTCAGGCTGACGCCCTGGGCCGGCATCACCACCAGCCCGAAGGTCGCATCGTCGATGCTGGTCCCGTCGTAGAAGGCCGAGGAATAGACCGCCACCTGCGTGTCGAACTGCAAGGCCCGCGCCAGCACCGAGGTCTGGCCGTTGCCGCCCAGAAGCTCGGCCAGCACGGTCAGCGCCGCCGCCTCGCGCTGGTTGCCGGGGTCACGCTCGGGTGCAAGATAGGTGCGGAAAAGATAGGGCTCCGACACCCGCTCGTCCTCCAGCACCAGCCGACGCTCGGCCAGTTGCGGCGGTTCCTGCGGACGAATGCGCGGGACGATCCCGTCCGAGGGCTTCAGCGGCCCATAGTATGTCTCGGCCAGCGCCTTCACCTTGTCCGGCGTGACATCGCCCGCGATCACCAGCGTCGCGTTGTTCGGGGCATAGAAACGCTGGTAGTAGGACAGCGCATCCTCGCGCGACAGTTCGGCCATCTCGTGCCGCCAGCCGATCACCGGAATGCCGTAGGGCGTGTTCAGGAACTGCGCCGCCCGCATCTGCTCCATCAGAAGCGAGCTCGGATCGCTGTCGGTCCGCTGCGCGCGTTCTTCCAGGATCACCTGACGCTCGGTCGTCACGTCGTCCTCGGTCAGCCGCAGATTGCGCATCCGGTCGGCTTCCATCTCCATCACCAGCTCCAGCCGGTCGGCGGCGATGCGCTGGAAATAGGCGGTGTAGTCCCAGCTGGTGAAGGCATTGTCATCGCCCCCCTGCGCCTCGACGATGCCGGAAAACGCATTGGGCGCGATCTTCTCGGTGCCCTTGAACATCAGATGCTCCAGGAAATGCGCAATGCCGGAATGCCCCGCCGGTTCATCCGCCGCGCCCACCCGGTACCAGATCATCTGCACCACCACCGGGGCGCGATGATCCTCGATCACCACCACGTTCAGCCCGTTGTCCAGGGTGAAGGTTGTCACCGGCTCATCGGCGGCGGCAGGCAGGGCCAGGGTCAGCGCAAGGGCAGCGCCGGCGCCAATTCGTCCGAGCATCGGTGTCTCCAGGTCAGGTCTTTGGGGAAACTGCGGCGCAATGCCCCGACATTCAAGCCAGGGCAGGCCAAGGCCACGCGCTTGTTACTCTTCGCCCTGCTGACGCGGCGGTGCCGAAGGCGTGCGGACCCCCAAAGCCCGCCAGCGCGCAAGTTCAGCCTGCTGGTCCAGCCGCTGCTTGCTGTAGGCCCGGTAGTAGACGTTCAGATTGAACAGCCGTTCCAGGATGCGACCATTGTTGTCGCGCCGCCAGTCCAGGTCTTCCGACGCCAGCGTCGAGCGGATGCCGCCATCCAGACCCAGCCGCGCCGCATGGGCGTACAGCGCCGAGTCACCCGCCGGGATGCCCCCCGCCGCCGAGGGCTTGCCGCCCAGCGCCACTGCCGCATCGGCCTCGGGCGTCTGGTCGGTGCGGTTGAACCCGCCGGGGGTCGGCTCGGGCAGGTCGGCCAGGCTTTCCGGCATTTCCAGCGCCTTGGGCGGCACGATGGCAAATTCGTCCGGCCCCTGACCCGTGCGCAGGTTCATCAGCTGCGGATCGCCCTTGCCACCGCAGGCCGCAAGCGTGACCATCGCCGCAACCGCGATGACCGCCCTGCCGTATCCTGCCCGCATGCCTGCCTCCGAACCCGTCTTTGCCCCGTCTTAGCCTAAAGCAAAGCGGGCGTCACGGGTGTTTAGCGACGACGGCGGACGGGTTTTCCGCCCTTCGCCTGCCCCCCGGCAAAGATCACCAGCCCCAGTGCCCCGGCAAAGATCGCGATGTCGGCGACATTGAAGGCATAGGGGTTCTCGATCCCGCAGCAGGACATGTTCAGGAAATCCGCCACCGCGCCATAGGCGATTCGGTCGATGATGTTGCCCAGGGCACCGCCGACCAGCAGGCCTCCGGCCAGTTCCGCCTTCCAGTTTCCCCGCTCGCG
>JAGPEG010000083.1 GCA_018057165.1 Tabrizicola sp. | reverse complement strand
CAAGTATTCCGCCGATCTCTATCGCGGGCTGGAGGCGGAGACCGGCGTCGCGACGGGCATGAAGCAGGTCGGGTCGATCTCGGTCGCGCTGACGAAAGAGCGGCATGAGGAACTTCTCCGGCAGGCGACGGTGGCCCGCATCTTCGATGTCGAGGTGCATGAGATTTCGCCCGCCGAGGCCAAGGCGAGCTATCCGCACCTGAACATCGACGGCGTCGTCGGCGCGGTGGCGCTGCCGCTGGACGGTCAGTGCGACCCGGCGAATATCGCGATGGCGCTGGCCAAGGGTGCGCGGATGAAAGGCGCGAAGATCTTCGAGGGCGCGCTGGTGACGAAGATCACCACCGCCGGGGGCCGCGTGACCGGGGTGGATTACGAGACCGCCGAGGGGCCGGGCCATATTCAGGCCGATGTCATCGTCAACTGCGGCGGCATGTGGGGCAGGGACCTTGCCTTGCAGAACGGCGTCACCCTGCCGCTGCATGCCTGCGAGCATTTCTATCTGATCACCGAACCTGTTGCGGGGTTGGACCCGATGACCCCGGTCCTGCGGGTGCCGGACGAATGCGCCTATTACAAGCAGGACGCCGGCAAGATGATGCTGGGGGCCTTCGAGCCGAAGGCGAAACCCTGGGGGATGGAGGGCATCCGCAAGGACTTCGAATTCGACACGCTGCCCGAGGACTGGGACCATTTCATGCCCATCCTGGAACATGCGATGCACCGGATGCCGCTGTTCCAGACCGCGGGCATCCATACCTTCTTCAACGGGCCGGAAAGCTTTACCCCCGACGACCGCTACTATCTGGGCGAGGCGCCCGAGGTGAAAGGTTACTGGATCGCCGCCGGGTACAACTCCATTGGCATCGTCTCCTCGGGCGGCGCGGGGCAGGCGCTGGCGCATTGGATCACCGAAGGCGAGCCGCCCTTCGATCTGTGGGAGGTGGACATCCGCCGCGCCCAGCCGTTCCAGAAGAACCGCAAATATCTGAAGGAACGGGTGTCCGAGACGCTGGGCCTGCTTTACGCCGACCATTTCCCCTACCGGCAGATGACGACTTCGCGCGGCATCCGCCGTTCGCCGATCCATGACCATCTGAAAGCCCGGGGCGCCGTCTTCGGTGAGGTCGCAGGCTGGGAACGTGCCAACTGGTTCGCGAATGAGGGGCAGGAGCGGGAGTATCGCTATAGCTGGAAGCGGCAGAACTGGTTCGACAACCAGCGCGCCGAGCACATGGCCGTCCGCACCGAGGCGGGCCTGTTCGACATGACCAGCTTCGGCAAGATCAGGGTGGAGGGCCGCGACGCCTGCGCCTTCCTCAACCGCATCTCTTCGGCCCAGATGGACGTGGCGGAGGGGCGGATCATCTACACCATGTTCCTCAATGATCGCGGAGGGATAGAGGCCGACCTTACCGTGACGCGCCTCTCGGAGACCGCCTTCCTGGCCGTCGTTCCCGGCGCGACGCTGCAAAGGAACCTCGCCTGGATGCGGGCCAATCTCGGCGACGACTTCGCCGTGATCACCGATGTCACCGCCGCCGAGTCGGTCCTCTGCCTGATGGGTCCGCAGTCGCGCGACGTGCTGGCCAAGGTCTCGCCAAACGACTTCAGCAACGCCACGCATCCCTTTGGCACGGCAAAGGAGATCGAGATCGGCATGGGCCTCGCCCGCGCCCACCGCGTCACCTATGTCGGCGAGCTGGGCTGGGAGCTTTACGTCTCCGCCGACCAGACCGCCCATGTCTTCGAAACCCTCATGGAGGCCGCCCCCGACCTCAAGCTCTGCGGCCTTCACACGCTCGACTCCTGCCGGATCGAGAAGGCCTACCGCCACTGGGGCCATGACATCACCGATGAGGATCATGTGCTGGAAGCGGGCCTTGGCTTCACCGTCAGCCGCAAGAAGCCTGCCTTCCTCGGGCGCGACGCGGTGCTGCGCAAGGAACAGCATGGCCTGGACCGCAAACTCCTCCAGTTCCGCCTGAAAGACCCCGAGCCGCTGCTGTTCCACAACGAAGCCATTGTCCGGGATGGCAAAATCGTCGGACCGATCACCTCTGGCGCCTACGGCCATGCCCTCGGAGGAGCCATCGGTCTGGGCTATGTCCCGGCCAACGGCCAGTCGGACGACGACATTCGCGGCTCCCGCTACGAGATCGAGGTTGCAGGCCAGCGGCATGAGGCCGTCGCCTCCCTGGCCCCGATGTATGACCCCAAATCGGAAAGGATCCGCGCATGAGCCTTGCCCAGCGTCATCAGGCCTTTCATGACCTGCACCAGTCAGGCTGTTTCGTGATCCCGAACCCCTGGGATCGCGGCAGCGCGCAGATGATGGCGGCACTGGGGGCAAAGGCGCTTGCCACCTCTTCCGCCGCCCATGCCTTCACCCTTGGCCGCACGGACGGCGGCACCGTCACCCGTGACGAAGCCCTCGCCCATGCGGAAGGTCTGATCGCCGCCACCCGCCTTCCGGTCTCGGGCGATTTCGAGAACGGCTTCGGCGACGCGCCCGAGGATGTGGCCGAAACCGTCCGCCTCTCCGGTGAGGCGGGCCTGTCCGGCATCAGCGTCGAGGATACGCAGATGATCCCCGGCAATGCGCCCTATGCCTTTGATCTGGCGGTGGAACGCATCAAGGCCGGGGCCGCCGCCGCCCGTGCCCTGAAGCGCCCCTTCGTCTTTTGCGCCCGCGCCGACGGGGTGATGCACGGCAGCTATGACCTCGCCGAAGCCATCCGTCGCCTGCAAGCCTTCGAGGCTGCCGGGGCCGACCTGCTCTACATCCCCGTGCCCCCCGGCAGGGCCGAACTGGTGCAAATCCTCGCCTCCGTCACCAAGCCGGTAAACGCCCTCGCCGCCGGGCCGCTCAAGCAGCTCACTGTTGCCGAACTTGCGACAATCGGCGTCCGCCGCATCTCCACCGGCAGCCAGATCGCCCGCCTCACCCATGCCGCCCTCCGCGACGCCACTACCGCCATGCTGGGGCAGGGCAGCTTTGCCCCCCTGATGGCCACCGCCAACGGCGACGAGATCGACGCCCTTCTCCTGCAAGGATCAGCCCGATGACCGATGACACCACCCTTCTGGGCGAGGCCTGCGAACCCGCCCGCGCCCGCCGCTCCGGTGGCCGCCAGGCCCGCGTGGCAATGCGCGCCGCGCCTTTGGCCGATGATGTGAAGCCCGTCCGGCCCGGCCTGCCCGGCGGACAGTACAAGCCGTTGACCGAGGCGAGCGTAGGCCAGATCCACGCCGCAGCCCTTGACGCGCTGGAACAGATCGGCCTTTCCCAGGCCCCGCCCTCGGGCGTGAAGCTTCTCACGGAAGCGGGGGCGATCCAGGGCGATGACGGCCGCATCCGCTTTCCCCGCGCGCTGGTCGAGGACATGCTGGCCATCGCCGCCCGCAACATCACGCTGCACGCCCGCGACCCGAAGCATGACCTGCACCTGACCGGGACCAACGTCCACTACGGCACGGCAGGGGCGGCGGTGCATATCGTCGACCCGATCACATTGGACTACCGCGAATCCACCGCGCAGGATCTCTATGACGCGGCGCGGCTGGTCGACAACCTGGACAACATCCATTTCTACCAGCGCACGATGGTCTGCCGCGACGTGATGGACAACAAGGAGATGGACCTCAACACGCTGTACGGCAGCCTCTCCGGCACGGCGAAACATGTCGGAACCAGCTTTTCCGACCCGTCTCACGTCGCCGATTGTTTCGACATGCTCTACACTGTCGCGGGTGGCGAGGAGAAATGGCTGGAACGGCCCTTCGTCTCGAACTCGAACTGCTTCGTCGTGCCGCCGATGAAGTTTGCCGAGGAAAGCTGCATCACGATGGAGGATTGCATCCGCCGCGGCATGCCGATGCTGCTGCTCAGCGCCGGGCAGGCCGGGGCGACCGCGCCTGCGCCCATCGCGCTGACCATCGTGCAGGCCGTGGCCGAATGTCTGGCGGGTGTGGTCTATGTCAACGCGATCAAGCCGGGTGCCCCGGCAATCTTCGGGACCTGGCCCTTCGTTTCCGATCTGAGAACGGGGGCCATGTCCGGGGGCAGCGCCGAACAGGCGCTTCTCACCGCCGGTTGCGCCCAGATGCACCGCTTCTACGACCTGCCGGGGGGGGCGGCCTCGGGGATTTCCGATTCGAAACTCCCCGACATGCAGGCCGGCTGGGAGCAGGGGATCACCAACGCGCTTGCCGGGCTTGCGGGCCTCAACATGTGCTATGAGGCCGTGGGGATGCACGCCTCGCTCCTCGGCTTCTGTCTCGAAAGCCTCGTCCTCGGCGACGATCTCCTCGGCCAGACCATGCGGCTGGTGCGCGGCATCGACGTGACGCCGGATTCGACCTCGCTTGACGCGATGAAACAGGTCTGCCTCGGCGGGCCCGGTCACTATCTCGGCTCGGACCAGACGTTGAAGCTGATGCAGACCGAATACATCTATCCCAATGTCGGCAACCGCATGTCGCCGAAGGAATGGAACGAGGCCGGCAAGCCGCTGCTTCTCGACACCGCCATCGCCCGGAAGAACGCAATCCTGGCCAAGGCGGGAAGCCGGATCGACCCGGAAATCGACGCCGCCATCCGCAAACGGTTCAACATCTACTTCGAGTAATGCGCGTAACGCACTGGAAAGAACAACGAAATGCACTACGGTTATATCGGTCTCGGCAATCTTGGCGGCCATCTTGCCGCCAGCCTTCTGCAAGCCGGCCACCGCGTGACGGTCTTCGACCGCAACCCTGCGCTGGCCGAACGCCACGCGGCCCTGGGGGCGACAGTTGCGCCCTCGGTTTCCGCGATGGCCGAACAGGTGGACCATGTCTTCACCTGCCTGCCGAACCCCGGCGTATCCGAAGCCGTGCTGGCCGAACTGATGACCGGGCTGAAACCGGGATCCACCTGGATCGAGAACTCCACCCTTGGCCGTGACGATGTGCTGCGGCTCGCGGGTCTTGCCCGGATCGGAGAGGTGCGCCTGCTGGAGGCGCCGGTGACGGGCGGCGTCCATCTGGCCGCGCGGGGCGAGATCACGGTGCTTCTGGGTGGTGATCAGGATCTGGTCGACCTGCATCGCCCGGCGCTGTCGGTGATCGGCAACCGGATGTTCCACATGGGGCCGCTTGGCTCGGCGGCGATCATCAAGGTGATCACCAACATGCTGGCCTTCATCCATCTGAAAGCGACCTCCGAGGCGCTGATGCTGGCGAAACGCGGCGGGCTCGACCTTGGGCAGGCCTGGCACGCGATCCAGGCCTCGTCGGGCAATTCTTTCGTGCATGAAACCGAAGGCGCGCTGATCCTGAACGGCAGCTATGACATCGCCTTCAACATCGACCTGGCGCTGAAGGACCTCGGGTTTGCGCTTGGCTTCGGCAAGGAATTCGGGGTGCCGCTGGACCTCGCCTCGGTCACCAACCAGACCTATATCGCGGCCAAGGCGGCCTTCGGCGGTGAGGCGCAGTCCCCGATGATCGCCAAGCTGCTTGAGGATCTCTTGCGCACCGACCTGCGCGCCGAGGGCTTCCCGACGCGGCTGGAGTGACGGCTTGAGGGGGCCGGGGCCACGGGTTAAGGTTCGGTAAACGCCCGCGTTCAAGCCATTGATTTTGCTACGGGTGTCTTCTTTGTCCACTGTGGACACCCAGGAGCCAGCCATGACCGCCGAGACCGACGCCCGCATCGCCCGCCTTCTCCACCACCGCAAGGCCGGCCTGGCCCTGGGCGACCCCGTCGTCCCGCCGATCTCGCTCGCGACCACCTTCCACCTGCCCGAGGCGCAGGGGGCCGCCCATTACTACGGTCGCTCGGGCCAGCCGACCTGGGACGCGGTCGAGACGCAGCTGGCGATCCTGGAGAATGCCGAGACCGTCGCCTTCCCCTCCGGCATGGCCGCGATCACGGCGGCCCTGATCTGTTCACTGAAAGCGGGGGCAAAGGTCATGCTCCCCGCCGACGGCTATTACGTCACCCGCCTCCTCGGCCGCGACCTGTTGCGGGTCTACGGGGTCGAGGTGGTGCAGGTCCCCACCACGCAGATGGTGGCCGAGGATTTCACCGGCTTCCAGGTGATCTACATCGAAACCCCCTCGAATCCCGGCCTCGACACGGTGGACATCGCCGCCCTTGCCCGAAAGGCCCATGCCGCCGGAGCGCTGCTGATCGCCGACAACACGACGATGACGCCGCTTCTGCAACGCCCGCTGGACCTTGGGGCCGATCTCGTGGTCGCCGCCGATACCAAGGCCCCCGCCGGCCATTCCGACGCGCTTTTCGGCCATGTCGCGGGACGGGATGTAAACCTGATGGCCCGCATCCGCGAATGGCGGCGGCAGTCGGGGTCGGTGCCGGGGCCCTTCGAGGCCTATCTTGTCCATCGCGGGCTGGAAACGCTGGAGGTCCGCCTCAGCCGCATGTGCGCCTCGGCAGCGGTGATCGCCGAACGTCTGGCAGCGCAGCCCAAGGTGCGGGGCCTGCGCTATCCCGGCCTGCCGGGCGACCCCTCGCACAAGTCGGTTGGCAGGCAGATGGTGAACGGCGGCTTCCTGATCGGCTTCGAACTGGCGGGCGAGGCGGAGGCCGAAGCCTTCCTTGCCCGCTGCCCGCTGATCGAGCAGGCCACCAGCTTCGGCGGGGTCCACTCCGCCGCCGAGCGCCGGTCCCGCTGGGGGGATGCGGTGGCCGACGGCTTCATCCGGCTCTCGATCGGGGTGGAGCCGGTGGAAACCCTGTGGTCCGCCATCGAGGGCGCGCTCGCCGGGTAGGGGCCAAATTTCTTGAGCAAGAAATTTGCCAAATTCCTTACTCAAGGAATTTGTACCCCGTGCTCAAAGCATGTCGAGAATCCGCGCTGCCTCGGCCTGAACCTCGGCCAGCTTCGTCCGGTCCTCGCCCGGAAAGAACCGCGCGCGCGTGGCGGTGGGGAGCGCCGCCGGTTCGGCGATGACCACCCGCGGCCCGTGCTTTGCTGTCTCGGCCCGCCAGCTGCGGGCAAGCGCCATCTGGGTGGCTTTGGTCGCGCCATAGGCCCCGAAGAACGGCTGCCCGGCGCGGGGGTCGTCAAGGAAAAGCGCGGTGCCCGCATGTGCCTTCAGCAAGGGTTCGACCATCGGGATCAGCATGCCGGTGGCGCGGGCATTGGTGGCAAGCGACTTGTCCCAATCCTTCTGGTCGATATGCCCGGCGGGGGCCAGAGGGGCCGCATGGATCGCTGCATGCACCCAAAGCCCAAGGCCACCCCAACGGTCATGGATGGACCGGCAGAGATGCCGCATCGCGTCGTCATTCGTCACGTCCATCGGGGCAAGCGTCAGCCCCCCGGCCCCCGGCAGGCCCGCGCGCTTGACGCGGTCGTCAAGATCCTCCAGCCCGCCGACGGTGCGAGCGACAGCCACCACCTGCCAGCCGCGCAGGGCGAGTTGTTCGGCGATGGCGGACCCGAGGCCGCGGGAGGCTCCGGTGACGAGGGCAATTCGGTCAGTCATCTGTCAGTCCTTGCGGGGGTGTTGGAGCCTCCGGCGGGAGTATTTTTGAAAAGAGCAAATGGCAAGGGGGAGGGCGGATCAGCCCTTGCGACCATATCCCGCAGCAAGCTCGGCCTGGCGGGTTTCGATGATCGCGCGGAGCAGCGCATCGGGCAGCGGCTGGTCGGGAGAGAAGAGAACCCCGGATTTCGAGGACTTGAACGGGGAGCAGTCGATCTGCGGGATGACGCTGCCGGAATGCGGGTAGAGGCCGAGGTGCCTGGCAAAACCCGCATAGCCCGCGACCATCCTGCCCTTCGGTCCCGGCTGGCGGAAGCCGGGCATGGCGTAGGACATGACTTCCAGATGATCGGGGAGCAGGGCCTTCAGCCGGGCGCGCAGCGCGGTCAGGGCCTCCCGCTGATCGAGGGGGAGGGCGGCGAGGTAAGAATCGACCTCGCCCGTCACTCTGCCGCTTTCATCTGGAAGCCTTCCTCGATCTTGTCCGAGGGCGCGACCGGGTAGTCACCCGAGAAGCAGGCGTCGCAGAATTTCGGGCTGGCGGCATCGCGTCCCGCAGCCTCGCCCGCGGCGCGGTAAAGGCCGTCGAGCGAGATGAACTTCAGGCTGTCCACCCCGATCCATTCGCGCATCTCATCTTCCGACATGGTCGCGGCGAGAAGTTTCGAGCGTTCCGGGGTATCGACGCCGTAGAAGCAGGGCCAGGCGGTCGGGGGCGAGGCGATGCGGAAATGGACCTCGGCAGCGCCAGCCTCCAGGATCATGTCCTTGATCTTGCGGCTGGTGGTGCCGCGCACGACCGAGTCGTCGACCAGGATCACCCGCTTGCCTTTGATCAGCGCGCGGTTGACGTTCAGCTTCAGCCGCACGCCCATGTTGCGGATATGGTCGGTCGGCTCGATGAAAGTCCGGCCCATGTACTGATTGCGGATGATCCCCATCGCGTAGGGAATGCCCGATTCCTGGCTGTAGCCGATGGCTGCCGGGGTGCCGGAGTCGGGGACCGGGCAGACGAGATCGGCGTCCACCGGAACCTCGCGCGCCAGTTCCACGCCGATCTGCCGCCGTGTCTCATAAACCGACCGGCCGCCGATGATGCTGTCGGGGCGGGAGAAATAGACATTCTCGAAGATGCAGAACCGGGATTTCGCGGGGGCGAAGGGGCGGGTCGAGTTGACCTTGTTGCCTTCGATCACCACCATTTCGCCCGGCTCGATCTCGCGCACGAATGCAGCCCCGATGATGTCCAGGGCGCAGGTCTCGGAGGAGAGCGCCCAGCCGTGGTCGCCGATCCGGCCCAGCACCAGCGGCCGCACACCCAGGGGATCGCGGACGCCGATCAGCTTGGTCCGGGTCATGGCGACGACCGAGAACGCGCCTTCCACCCGGCGCAGCGCGTCCTTGATCCGTTCCGAAAGGTTCTTCTGGATCGACCGCGCCATCAGGTGAATGATGCATTCACTGTCGGAGGAGGACTGGAAGATCGACCCGCGTTCGATCAATTCCCGCCGCAGGGCGCTGGCATTGGTCAGGTTGCCGTTGTGGGCGATGGCACAGCCGCCCATCGAGAATTCGCCGAAGAAGGGCTGCACGTCGCGGATCGCGGTCGCGCCCTTGGACCCGGCGGTGGAATAGCGGACATGGCCGATGGCGAGCGCACCCGGCAGGGTGTCCATCACGTCGGGCTTGGTGAAATTGTCGCGGACATAGCCGAAGCGGCGGGCCGAGTTGAAGCCGTGGTCGGGGTGGTAGCTGACGATCCCGCCCGCCTCTTGCCCGCGGTGTTGCAGGGCGTGCAGGCCAAGCGCCACGAAGTTCGATGCATCGGCCACGCCGACCACGCCGAAAATGCCGCACTCCTCCTTCAGCTTGTCGTCATCGAAGGGGTGCGAGCGGAAGGGGGCCATGCGTCCGAATCCTGTCCATTGCCTTGGCCCGCTCTTTACGGCAGGCGTCCGGGGCTGTCACGCCCCGAAACGGCCTTCGCGGATCACGGGTTGGTGGCTGGCGCCGCCGGAGCCTCGGTCGCAGGGGCTGCCGGGGCCGGGGCGGTGCCGGTCGCGCAGACATTGGTCAGCTCGTTGTAGCGTTCGACGATCCAGCCCGGTGCATCCGAGGGGATGTTGTCGTCGATTTGCCGCTGGAAGTTCGCGAAGACAAGCGCGGTGCGGCTGTTGTCGACCATCTCGATCCGCTGGTCGCTGAGGACGCGGTCATAGACGATGAAGGCGATGGCAATGAGAAGCACGCCACGCGCCGCCCCGAACAGGAAGCCAAGCGCCTGGTCGATCCCGCCAAGCGCCGAGCGTTGCACCGCGCCCGAGAAAAGCGGGGTGAAAAGTGCCGCGACGATCAGGCCGATGACGAAGACCCCGGCAAAGGCCGCGACCACCGACAGTTCGCAGCTGTCCGACAGGAATTCGCCCACCACGGGCAGTTCCTTCACCAGGGGCTGCACGCCCGGCGCGAAGTAATAGGCGGCGATGGCGGCGCCGATCCAGCCAAGGATTGCCATCAACTCCCGCACCAGACCGCGCGAGAAGGCAAGGATGGCCGAAATGATGATGATAAGCGCCGCGCCCCCATCAACTATGGTCAGGTTTTCCATGCGTCACGTCCCCATTCGTTCTTTTCCAAGGGCTTATCCTGCCCCGAACATTTCGCCCACAAACGCCGTCAGGTCGGGCATCTGCCGCACCGTCAGACCTGTGGCCCCTTCGATTTTCGAATGGGACGGCACAGTTGCCTGTGAGAAACCAAGTTTCGAGGCTTCTTTCAACCTGTTTTCGGTCTGGCCCACCGGGCGCAGCGCCCCGGAGAGGCTGATTTCTCCGAAAAGCACCATGTCGGGCGGGATCGCCACATCCTCGCGCGCGGAAAGCAGCGCCCCGGCGACGGCAAGGTCGGCGGCAGGTTCGGAGACCCGGAGACCCCCGGCGACATTCAGGAACACGTCCAGCCCGGCGAAGGGAATGCCGCAGCGCGCCTCCAGCACGGCGAGGATAGTGGAGACCCGTCCGCTGTCGAGGCCGACAACCGTGCGGCGCGGGCTGGCGAGGGTGGAGGGCGCGACGAGGGCCTGGATCTCGGTCAGGACCGGCCTAGTGCCCTCGATCCCGGCAAAGACTGCGCTGCCGGGGGCGGGCTGGTCGCGGTTGGCGAGGAACAGGGCCGAGGGGTTCGGCACTTCGGCAAGGCCGCCGCCGGTCATCTCGAAGACGCCGATCTCGTCGGCCGGGCCGAAGCGGTTCTTCACCGCCCGCAGGATGCGGAACTGGTGGCCGCGCTCGCCTTCGAAGTAGAGGACGGTATCGACCATGTGTTCGACCACGCGGGGGCCGGCGATCTGGCCGTCCTTGGTGACATGGCCGACCAGGATCACCGCCACGCCCTTGCGCTTGGCAAAGGTCACAAGCTCATGCGCGGCGGCGCGGACCTGGGAGACGGAACCCGGAGCGGCCTCGACCTGGTCGAGCCACATGGTCTGGATGGAATCGATGATTGCCAGCGCCGGGCGTTCGGCATCGAGCGTGGTCAGGATGTCGCGCAGGTTGGTTTCGGCACCAAGCTGGACGGCGGCATCGGTCAGGCCAAGACGCTGGGCCCGCATCCGGACCTGGGCGCTGGCCTCCTCGCCAGAGATATACAGGCATTTCAGCCCTTTGCGGGCGAAACTTGCAGTGGCTTGCAGAAGAAGCGTTGATTTCCCGATACCGGGATCACCCCCCACCAGGATCGCCGAGGCCGGGACCAGTCCGCCGCCCAATACCCGGTCCAGCTCGTCGATGCCGGAAGAGGCGCGGGGCGGCGGGGCTTCCTCGGTCGCAAGGTCGGAAAGCGGGATCGTGCGGCCCTTAGCCCCCAGCGCCTTCGGGCCGGTGGAGAGCGGCGCCTCCTCGACGATGGTGTTCCACCCGCCGCAGGCATCGCATTTGCCGGCCCATTTGCGATAGGCCGCGCCGCAGACAGTGCAGGTGAAAGAGACGTTCTGTTTCATCGGGGGCGACACTGCATGGAATATTGGGCAGCATCAAGGCAAGGCCGCCGCAGGTTCGGAAGCTTCAGGCGGTGGGCTTTGACCGCCACGAGATCAGGATCGAGGCCAGCACGCAGGCGCTGAAAAGATAAAGACCCCAGGCGGTTTCCACCGTCACCATCCCCGCGCCTTTCACGATCACGATGTAAAGCGCGATCAGGAAGACATCGGCCATCGCGAGCTTGCCAAGGATTTCCAGTCCCGGAAGGGTGCGGGGGGAAAGCAGGTTCCAGTGCAGAAGCGCCAGGCCGATGGTCTTTGCATAGGGTGCGAAGACCGCAAGGAAGGTGACAAGCAGGGCCAAGGCCGCGTCGGACTCCCACAGCGATTGTAGCCCGGTGATCACGCTGATCTCGTCCATCCCGAAGATCGGCAGGATCGCGGCGCGGAGGAGGGGCGCGAACCAGGCGACGGGGAAGAGGATCAGGAGGGCGAGGTTGAGGAGCTTGAGCGTCATTGGCCTCACAATCTCACTGGTGTTTACCACTTGGTAAGTATCAGGACGACGATGAAAAGACCTACAAAAACGCCAAGTGCCAGCAGATCCTTCTTTCGACCGCCGTTGCCGACCCTTCCAACGAGAAATGATGCCAGAGCAAAAAATGCAAGCAGCGAACCGTAAAATGGATAGAACAAGATCCACGCGAAGAATGAATTGAAACTGATGCCTGATTGAACAATCGAAACGAACAGTGGTGCTGACAAAAGCATAGCAGTAACAAGACATAAGCGTGAGATCGCGGACAAACTCCTGGAAAACATATGAATAATGGATGCGAGAAAGATATAAGCTCCGATTGCGGGAACGATAAGAGCCGCGAAGAACACCTACCTCACACTCTCAATCGGCCCGTCTGCCCGCCCATGAATGAACTGCTGCACATAAGCATCTGGCGTCGCGTCCATTTCCCCCACCGGCCCGGTCCAGCGGATCACTCCGCCATGCAGCATCGCCACGTTGTCGGCAATCGCGCGGACCGAGGACATGTCATGGGTGATGGTCATCGCCGTCGCCCCCATCTCCACCACGATCTCCCGGATCAGGTCGTTGATGACGCCGGACATGATCGGGTCGAGGCCGGTGGTGGGTTCGTCGAAGAAGATGATCTCCGGTTCCGCCGCTATGGCGCGGGCGAGGCCGACGCGCTTCTGCATGCCCCCCGACAGTTCGGCGGGGAAGAGGTCGGCCACCTCGGGCTTCAGGCCCACACGGCGCAGCTTTTCCACCGCCACCTCGCGCGCCTGGGTCTTGGGCAGCGCCTTCGGGCCACGCACCAGCCGGAAGGCGACATTCTCCCAGACGCGGAGCGAGTCGAACAGCGCGCCGCCCTGGAACAGCATCCCGAAGCGGGCAAGGAAGGCGTCCCGGTCGCCTTTCGTCACGTCCTGCCCGTCCAGCGTGATCGTGCCCGCATCGGGGCGCACCAGCCCGAGGATGCCTTTCAAGAGCACCGACTTTCCGGTTCCCGACCCGCCGATGATCACCATCGAGGTGCCCGAGGCAATCGACAGGTTCACCCCCTGCAACACCCGGTTGTCGCCAAACCGCTTCTGAACATCCCGAAGCTCGATCATGACGAGAAGAACACTTCGGTCAGGACATAATTCGCGGCAAGGATCAGCACGCTTGCCGAAACCACCGCGGCCTTCGTCGCTGCCCCCACACCCTGCGCGCCGCGGGCGGAATTCATGCCGTGGTAGCAGCCCATCAGCGCCACGATGAAGCCGAAGACCGCGCCTTTGACGAGGCCGGAGCCGATATCCCAGCCTTGCAGGAAATCCA
>JAGPEG010000226.1 GCA_018057165.1 Tabrizicola sp. | reverse complement strand
GGCATCAAGCGTGATGCGGCCATCGCCGTTGCGTTCCTCGATCGCGTCCAGCGCATTGCTGATCAGGTTGATGATCACCTGTTCGATCAGGATCGCATCGCCCATCACCCTGGCCTCTGCCGCCGCATCGCTGGGGCTGATGGTGACATCCGATTCCTCGATCCGGCCCTGCAACAGCGACAACGCCCCCGCGATCTGGTCGCCCAGACGCAGCGGCTCGCGCTTGTTGTCGGACCGACGGGCAAAGCGGCGCAGATGCGAGATGATCGCCTCCATCCGGTCGGTCAGATCGGCGATGCGGTCCAGCTGGCGCCGGGCCTCGGGATCGTCGCCCGCCTCGCGCGCGGATTCCAGCAGCACGATGCGATAGCGCAGTGCGGCCAGCGGCTGGTTCAACTCATGGCTGATCCCCGCCGACAGGTTTCCCAGCGCGGCCATCTTGCCCGCCTGCACCAGATCGGCCTGGGTTTCCTTCAGCTTGCGGATCGCCTGATCGCGGGCGGTGATCGCATGGCCGAATTCGTCGACAGCGGCGCGCATCCGGGTGATCTCATCCGGGGTGCCGGTGGTCGGAACGGCGGTTCCTGAACTGTCGGCGATGGTCAGCATCCGGCCCATCAGCTCACGCAAAGGCGCGACAATGCGCGACCGCATGACCCCGAAGACGATGGCAAGCCCGACCAGACCCAGTGCCAGGGTCAGCGCCACCAGCCCGGCCATGGTTCCCCGCGCCCGCTCGGCCGTATCGGCGATGGTGGCCAGCACCTGCTGCTTTTCGCCCACGGCCAGCCCGGCCAGATGGTCCTGCAACAGGGCCACCCCGTCCTGCGCCGACTGGATGATGCCGTAGATCTGCGCCTGCGCCGCCACCCCGGCCAGACGTCGCTGCACCAGCCCGTCCATCGGATCGGCCAGAGCGCGCAGCCTCTCATAGGACTGGCGCAGGGTCAGGAACTCGGTCCGCTGCGGCAGCACGTCGACCGATTCCCCCAGCTTTGCCAGCATGTCCCAGGCCAGGCCGGAGAGTTGCTCGATCTGGGCCTCATCCTGCGACACGGCGATTTGCAACATCAGCGTGACCGCCGTACCGGCATCGGTGCCGACCTGGAACACCCGGTCCCGCAAGCGCCGGTCGCGCTCCACCTGATCGACCAGCGCGGCGCGGATACCGGCATCCTCCTGATCCTCCACCTCCAGCATCCGGGCGCGGATGTTGAAGTCATAATCGTCCAAGAGCGGGTCGACCTCATCCTGGATGTCGATGTTCAGCCAGCGCAGCGCCTCGACATCGCGGGCATTGGCCAGGGCCAGATCGTGACGCCGGGTGTAAAGCGGCGGCAGTGCCGCGAGATCGCGTTGCAACGCCTCGACCTGGGCCGGGATCTGGCTGTCCGCAGGCAGGCGCAGCGCCGGGTCCTGCAATGCCGCCGTCAACCGTGCGGCCACGGCGGCGACCTCGGACAGCTCGGCCGCGCTTTCGCCGCCGCCGCCGATGATGCGGGTCGTCAGCCCGGCAAGCTGCGCCGAATGGCCCGCCAACTCGCCGGTCAGTGCGATCCGCGGCACCTGCGAGGCGGCCAGCCCGGAAAACTGCGTCTGGAACCGGGCGAAGGTCACGCTGGTCAGCGCAAGGCCCAGCCACATCAGCGCCACTGTCCCGCCGATCAGCAGCATCAACCGCTGCCAGACCCCCCAATGCGGCGCCAGCCTCATGGCCGCATCCCCTTGGCCCGGCGTTCCAGCACCGCCAGCGCCCGGTCGGCTTCGTCCAGTTGCCGGGCGGCGGCGGCGGCCCAGTCCGCCCGCGCTTCATCCTGTTCCGGGGTCATCATGATCAGGTCCGAGATCCGGCCCGGACTGGCATTCAGCTCCTCGCGCGCCGCCTCGCTTTCGGACACCGGCAGGCGGGTCAGCAACCGCTCGATCGGGGCCAGTTCGGCGGCAGCGGCATGGCCTTGCAACGCGCGCAACCGTTCCCACAACTCGCGGCGGCGCGGCAGGACATCCGAGATGAAGATATCGAACAGCGCGTTGACCGCCCAGAACCGCTGTTGCGCCAGACCGGCATCATAGCCCTGCCACTGGTGGCGGATCGCTTCGCGCATCGGATCGGGGATCGCGGCAGCAGCGTCGTCGCGCAGGCTGGCGGCAACCGGAATCCGCCCGACCCCAGGGTCCAGGAGCAGGCGCTGACCGGCATCCGACAGCACGAAGCCGATGAAATCGCAGGCCAGCCCCGGTTCCAACCCATAAGCCAGCCGACCGATCTGGGCCGGAAAGATCATCACCGGCTTGCCATAGCGGAACTCCAGATCCGGCTCGACCTCGGCCAGAAAGTCGATGGTCAAGCCGATGTCAAAGCGCCCCGACCTGACCCCGTCGATCACCCCGAAGCTGCGCGCGGTCAGCGTCGACAGGTTCTCCGACAGGCGCAGGAAGTAGTCCCAGCCCGCCTCCCAGCCCCGCACCTGCAGGAACCGCTCGATCATCATATGCGTCGTGCCCGAATGCGAGGGCAGCGCCATGCCGATGTGGCCACGATAGGCGGGCAGCAGAAGATCATCCCAGTCGCCCGGCATGGTGATCCCGGCATGTGCCCGCCGCGCCCAGCCGATCGAAGACAGGGCAAAGCTGGCATGGCCCGAAGCATCCAGCACCGGGCAGGCGCTGGCGTCAAAACCCTGATGCTCGCCGATCACGGCAAAAGCCTCGGGCGAGGAGGCCCAGAAGATGTCGAATCCGCGGGCATTGCCACGGGTGATCTCGTCGATGCCCGAATTGGTGTTCTTGTTCAGCACCAGAAGATCGGCCTGCGGAAATTCCTGGCGAAAGGCCGCGATGAAAGGATCGGTCAGCGATGGCGGCATCGAGGTCAGGATGCGCAGTTGCTGCGCCAGCCCGGCCGAAGCCGTCACCGCTAGCGCCGCCAGAATGGCCAGCAACCGGCAAGCAGAGCCGAAATGCGATCCTTGCAAGCCGCGCCCTCCCCTTCGCTGCTCCATCCCCTATGCGCACTCCGTCGGCTTTCGGCAACAGAAAGGCCGGGGCGGCGCGGCGCGGGTCAATTTTGACACGCAAGGTTTCCGGCCCCGTTCGGCCCCGTCACACCGCCGCCGCCCTCCTCGGCGGCACCGATCCGCTACTCTGCGTCCCCGGCTTCATCTCTGCCCAAAGGTGGCGGCCGGGAGTTTTGATCCGTCGGCTCACGCGCCGACGAAATCGGCAAGCCCGCCCTGACGCAGTGCGAGGATGTGGTTCCAGATCACCTCCTCCGCCGGACCGCGGGCGCCCTTCAGCCGGACCGCACGGACCGAAAGCGGGCAGCTTGGCAGGACCGGCGACAGATCGGCGATGCGCCCCTGTGCGATGCCCGGACGCGCCAGCGTCTCCGGCACCCAGGCCACCGCGAACCCCGCGGCCGCCATCTCCAGCGCGGCCATCGTCAGCGCGGTTTCGGCGCGGGGCAAGGCAAGAATATCCGGGCCAAGCGCAGGCAGGACGCGCTCGGCCACGATCATGCCGAAGAAGACCTCTTGCGGGTAGGCGATGTAGGCAAGCTCGGAAATGGCCGTCCCGGCCAGGAGATCCTGCGCCATGGCCGGATGCAGCACCGGGATCAGCCGATCCGACCAGAAATCGATCATCTCGAGATAGTCGCCGGAAAACATATCGCTTCCGGGCAGGCTGTAGACGATGGCAAGGTCCGCGTTCCGCGACAGAAGAAGCGCGAAGCATTCGTCCAGATTGGCAGACCTGAGGCGCACATAGACATCTTGCCCGCCGTCCCGGATGCCCTGGATGATCCTCGGCGCCAGAGAGGT
>JAGPEG010000082.1 GCA_018057165.1 Tabrizicola sp. | reverse complement strand
CGAGGATGTGGCGAAGGCGCTGATGGCCCTGTCGGACGAAGGCGCCGAGGGCCGGATGCGCGATGCGCTGCGCTGGCTGGACGGGGCGGCGGAGAAAGCCGAAGGGCGGCTCGATACCCCGATGGAGTCCCTGAACCGCGCGCTGATCGAACTCGGCGAGGCGCAGGGCGGGGTGGAACGGGCGCTGGAGGCGCTGGACTTCGATCCGGGCGAGCTGGAGCGGATCGAGGAGCGGCTGTTCGCGATCCGGGCCCTGGCGCGCAAGCACGGGGTTCCGGCGGACGATCTGGGTGGCTTTGCCGAGGGGCTGCGGCTGCGGCTGGCGGCGATCGATGGCGGCGCGGCGGGGATTGCCAGGCTTGGCAAGGCCGTGGCCGAAGCAGAGGCCGCCTATACGGCGGAAGCGGCGCGGGTGACGGTGGCGCGGCAGAAGGCGGCGAAACGGCTGGATGCGGCGATGGCGGCGGAACTTGCGCCCTTGAAGATGGAGCGCGCGGTCTTCGCGACCGAGATCACCGGCGGCGAGCCGGGACCGGACGGGGTGGATGCCGTGACCTTCACGGTGGCGACCAATCCCGGCGCGCCTTCGGGGCCTTTGAACCGGATTGCCTCGGGTGGCGAACTCAGCCGCTTTCTTCTGGCGCTGAAGGTGTGCCTGACCGGCGACAGCCCCGGCCTGACGCTGATCTTCGACGAGATCGACCGGGGCGTGGGCGGGGCGACGGCGGATGCGGTGGGCCGCCGCCTGAAGGCCTTGGCGCAGGGCGCGCAGGTTCTGGTGGTGACGCATAGCCCGCAGGTCGCGGCCTTCGGGGCGCAGCACTGGCGGGTGGAAAAGCGGGTTGCGGGCGGGCAGACCTTGTCCACCGTCACGGGTCTGGGGGCCGGGGAGAGGGTGGAGGAAATCGCCCGGATGCTGGCCGGCGACACCGTGACCGAGGCGGCGCGCGCCGCCGCGCGGGCCTTGCTGCAAGGCTAGGCGCGCTGCTTGAAGCCGCGGCGCAACTGTGGCGACCCATGCGTGTGGCGCATGACGGGACTGCCTCACTGTCCCTGTAATGCTGCGCCGCAGCGTCCTATCTTCTGGCCAAGAAGAAAGGAACACATCATGTTCAACCTGTTCAAATCGCTGGTTTCCGGGAATGCCTTTCCCCGCATCGCCGATCTGGAGCGCGCCTATCTGAACAACTCGGTCTCGCTGACTGATCTTGAACGCCGTCAGCGCGAGATCGAACGCGGCCTGTTCCGCCGGTCGAGCTTTGATCACTGATCATGGCTGACCCGGCACCAGCTTGCCGGGGTTCATGAGATTCAGAGGGTCGAGCGCGGCCTTGACCGCGCCCATGACCTGCCAACCCGCGCCATGCTCGGCCGCCATCAGCCCCAGCTTGCCGAAACCCACGCCATGCTCGCCGGTGATCGTGCCGCCAAGGCGCAGCGACCTCTCGGCCATCCGGGTTGCAAGATCTTTGGCTTTGAAGACTTCCTCTGGCAATGCGGGGTCGACCAGCAGGATCGCGTGGAAGTTGCCGTCACCGACATGGCCCAGGATCGGCCCCGGAATCCCGGACGCCGCGATGTCGGCCCGCGTTTCCTCCACCGCTTCGGCCAGCCGCGAGATCGGCACGCAGACATCGGTCACCACCGCCTTCGCCCCCGGTCGCGAGGCCAGGATCGCCCGATAGGCCGCATGACGCGCGGCCCAGAGACGGCTGCGCTCCTCCTGACGTTCCGCCCAGCCCAGCCCCGAGGCCCCGAACTTTGACGCCAAGTTGCGGAAGCGGCTGACATCTTCGTCCAGAGCCGCCGTATGCCCGTGAAACTCCACCAGAAGTTGCGGGGCAGGGGGCAAGTCCAGGCGGGACCAGGCGTTGCAGGCCGCCACGGTCTCGGCGTCCAGAAACTCGATCCGCGCGGGGGTCAGTCCCATCTGCATCGTCGCGATCACGCAATCCACCGCCGCCGCGACCGAGGGGAAGGCCGCCACCGCCGTCATCACCGCCTCGGGCTGGCCATGCAGCCGCAGCGTCAGTTCGGTGGTCAGGCCCAGCGTCCCCTCCGAACCGACAAAGAGCGCGGTCAGGTCATAGCCCGCCGCCGTCTTCGGGGCAGCGGTGCCGGTGCGGATGATCCGGCCCCCGGCCAGCACGATCTCCATCCCCCGGACATTGTCGCGCATCGTACCGTAGCGGACCGCCGTCGTCCCCGAGGCGCGGGTCGCCGCCATCCCGCCAAGCGAGGCATTCGCGCCGGGATCGACCGGGAACATCAGGCCCGTGCTGCGCAGTTCAAGGTTCAGCGCCTCGCGCGTGATGCCGGGCTGGACGCGGACGAGACGATCCTCGGCCCGGATCTCCAGCACGGCGGCCATCTCGCGGAAGTTGACGACCACGCCCCCCGAGAGCGCCAGCGCGTGCCCCTCCAGCGAGGTGCCCGCACCCCAGCCGGTCAGCGGCACCCGCTGCGCCGTGGACCATTCCGCCAGCGCCGCGACCTCGGCGGTCGAGCGGGGGAAGACCACCGCATCGGGCAGGCCGCCCGTCACCAGGCTTTCGCTTTGCGCATGTTCGGCCAGAACCGCGGCGGAAACCGAGATCCGGTCGCCAAAGATCGCGCGCAGGGCGTGAAGGGCGGGATCATCCAGCATCCCCCTAGACTACCGGCTTTCAACCCCGGCACAAGCTCTGGTCCTTCGCGGCGCTTTCGGCTATCAGGCGGCCATCCAGCACAATGGGAGTCGCCCCGATGAAAGCCGCCGTCATCACCTTTCCGGGATCGAACTGCGACCGCGACCTTGCCGTCGCCTTCGAAGGGGCGGGCTTCCAGGTTGACCGGGTCTGGCACAAGGACAGCGCCCTGCCTGCGGGAGTGGATGTGGTGGGCATCCCCGGCGGGTTCAGCTTTGGCGATTACCTGCGCTGCGGGGCCATCGCGGCGCAATCGCCGATCAGTGCCGCGATCCGTGCCCATGCCGAAAAGGGCGGCTATGTCCTGGGCATCTGCAACGGGTTTCAGGTCATCACCGAGATGGGGCTGCTGCCCGGCGTGTTGATGCGCAATGCCACGCTGAGGTTCGTCTGTCGCGCCGTGACGCTGAAGGTCGCGACCACGCAGTCCGATTTCACCAGCGCCTACAGGCCGGGGCAGGAGATTCGTATTCCCATCGCGCATCACGATGGCAACTACACCATCGACGCCGCAGGACTGGCGCGGTTGAAGGGCGAGGATCGCATCGCCTTTACCTATGGCGCGAACCCCAACGGCAGCATGGCGGACATTGCCGGGGTGCTGTCGGAAAACCGCCGCGTGCTGGGGATGATGCCGCATCCGGAACGCGCGACCGAGGCTGCTTTGGGCGGCACCGACGGCAAGGGGGTTTTCGCTTCGCTGATGCGCGGGATGGCGCTGGCCTGAGCCCCATCGGCTTGAGGCGGCCCGGACCCGGCCCTAATCTTGGGCCATGACCGCCACCGAAACCACAACCACTTCCCCCACGGCACCGGGCCTGCCCTGGCGTGCCAAGCTGGTCGTGGTGCTGCTGGTGATTCTGGCGGTGGTCGTCGTGCTGGTGTCGAACCGCCTGCTGACCGACCGTTACACCGCCGACACCCGCAGCCGGGCCGAGGTGCGGCTGGCGCTTTACACCGGGAACCTGATGGCGGAACTGCAGCGGACCTCGGTCGTGCCGCTTCTGCTGGCCTCGGACCCGGATCTGCGCAAGGCGCTGAAAGAGGGCAATTTCTCGGCGACCTCGGCCAAGCTGATCTCGTTGCAGGAGGAACTGGGTGTCGCCTCGATCCGGCTGGTTGACGCGGATGGCCGGGTGGTGGGTGCGACCAACCGCAACGTGCTGGGCACCAACCATCGGAACGAGACCTATTTCGTCGCGGCCCAACGCTCCAAGGACACGATCTTTTCGCCGGTCAAGCGCGAGGCGGGCGGGTTTGATTTCCTGTATTCCCGCGCGGTCATGGTCGATTCCAAGCCGTTGGGCGTGATCATCGTCTCGGTCGACCTGATGAAATACGAACGCGCCTGGACGGGCCTGCAGGACGCGATCATGGTGACGGACAGCGAGGGCACAGTGGTGCTGTCAACCGAGCCGCGCTGGCGGGGCCTGCCGATGGCGGATGCCCTGGCGCTGCGCGATCCGCCCTCGGCGCTGGCACGCGCTCTGCGGGCGACGGCAGAATGGACCCAGGACCCGCCCGACGCCTATGTCCGCGGCGAGGGGGTGATGAAGACCGAGGCGCGCATCCCGTTCCGGGGCTGGAAGATCGCCACTTTCACCGCCTATGGCTCGGTCCGCGAGCAGGTGAACGGCATCCTGGCGTTGGAGATCATGGGGTTCGCGATCCTGATGGCCTTCACCTTCTACCTTCTGTCGCGGCGGGCCTGGTCGCGGTCCTTGTCGTTCCAGCGGGAATCGGCGGAACTGCGGCTGCTGAACGCGCGGCTGCAACGGGCGATCGCCGAACGCGAGAAGGTGAAGAAGGATCTGGAGGTCGCCGAGCTGACGCTGGCGCAGTCCTCGAAGCTGGCGGCCCTGGGCGAGATGTCGGCGGCGGTGAGCCACGAGTTGAACCAGCCGCTTGCGGCGATGAAGACCTATCTCGCCGGGGCGCGGCTGCTGTTGCAACGGAAGCGCCCGGACGAGGCGCTGTCGTCCTTCCAGCGCGTCGATGACCTGATCGAACGCATGGGCGCGATTACCCGGCAGTTGAAGTCCTATGCCAGGAAGGGCGGCGAAGCCTTTGAAGAGGTTGATCTTCGCGCCTGCGTCTCTTCGGCGCTGGCGATGATGGAGCCGCAGTTGAAGGCCCGCGTCGTCAAGATCAGCCGGGGGATGCCGCGTCAGGCGGTGATGGTCATGGCCGACCGTCTGCGGCTGGAGCAGGTGATCATCAACCTTCTGCGCAACGCGCTGGATGCGACGAAAGAGACCAAGGACCCGCAGATCGACATTCTTCTGTCGGCGGGCGAAACCGCGACCCTGACGGTGCGCGACAACGGCCACGGGATCATCGATCTCGAGAACCTGTTCGAACCCTTCTACACGACGAAGAAACCGGGCGAGGGCGTGGGGCTTGGCCTTGCGATCTCGTCCGGGATCGTCACCGATCTGGGGGGTCGTCTGACCGCACGGAACGGCGAAGGCGGCGGCGCGGTTTTCGAGGTGCAGTTGCCGATCCTGGGCAACAAACAGGAAGCAGCAGAATGAAGAGGTCCCAATGGCCCGCGCAATGAAAGTGGCAATCGTCGATGACGAGGCCGACATGCGACAGTCGATCAGCCAATGGCTTGCGCTGTCGGGGTTCGACACGGAAACCTATGCCAGCGCGGAAGAGGCGCTGAAGGTGATCGGGCCGGATTTCCAGGGCGTCGTGGTCAGCGACATCAAGATGCCGGGGATGGACGGGATGGCCTTCCTGAAGCGGCTGATGGGGCAGGATTCGGGCCTGCCGGTGATCATGATCACCGGCCACGGCGACGTGCCGATGGCGGTCGAGGCGATGCGGGTCGG
This sequence comes from Tabrizicola sp., assembly GCA_018057165.1. Taxonomy (GTDB): domain Bacteria; phylum Pseudomonadota; class Alphaproteobacteria; order Rhodobacterales; family Rhodobacteraceae; genus Tabrizicola. The sequence goes on along the minus strand of JAGPEG010000082.1, from coordinate 7,910 downwards.
GGCTTTCGACTTTCTGGAAAAGCCGTTCAACCCGGACCGGATGACCGAGCTTGCCAAGCGGGCGACCCAGGCGCGGCGGATGACGCTGGACAACCGGGCGCTGCGCAAGGAGCTGGCGGATGGGTCCACGATCATCAAGAAGCTGATCGGCACCAGCCCGGCGATGGAGCGGTTGCGCGAGGATATCCTTGATCTGGGGCAGGCGGACAGTCACGTCCTGATCGACGGCGAGACCGGGACGGGCAAGACGCTGGTTGCCCATGCCCTGCATGCGGTGGGACCGCGGGCGTCGAAGAAGTTCGTGGCGATTTCCTGTGCCGCCTGGTCCGAGGACAAGCTGGCGGCGCGGCTCTTTGGTCCGGGCGAGGACGGGGCGCTGCCGCTGGTCGAGGAGGCGCGGGGCGGGACGCTGTGCCTGGAGGATATCGAGGCGCTGCCGAACGCGCTGCAGGCGCGGCTTCTGACTTTCATCAACGACCAGGGCCTGCCGCCCGAAACCCGGATCATCGCGATCTGCAACAGCCATGCGCCGGACACGACGCTGGAACAGGCGCTGCGACCGGATCTGTTCTACCGGCTGGGGGCGATGACGATCCTGTTGCCGCCCTTGCGGACGCGGGGCGAGGATATCCTGCAACTGTTCACCCGCCTTTCCGAGCAGTTCGCCGAGGAATACGGCTGCGACGCGCCGCAGGTGACGGCGCAGGAGGCGGCGCAGCTGTTGCAGGCGCCCTGGCCGGGGAACGTGCGGCAGCTGGTCAATATCGCCGAGCGGGCGGTGTTGCAGAACCGGCGGGGGTCGGGGTCGATTGCCTCGCTTCTGATGGCGGAGAACGAGGCGTCGGGGCCTGCCTTGACCACCGAAGGCAAGCCGTTGAAGGACTATGTCGAGGCCTTCGAGCGGATGCTGATCGACAATACGATGCGGCGGCACAAGGGGTCGATCGTGGCGGTGATGGAGGAGCTCTGCCTGCCGCGCCGGACCCTGAACGAGAAGATGGCGAAGTATGGGCTGACCCGGGGGGACTATGTGTGATGCCGGGCTGTCCATGGTGGACAGATTTTCGACGGCAGGAAAATCAATGACTTGCGCGTGGGCGTTCAGGAATTGTTAGGATTTGTCCGCACCTGATGCGGTGGCTCGTCGATGACTTCGTCCCTTCTCGCGGCTCTTCGTCCGACGAGAAGACGAAGTCGAACGAGGAGGGGCGCGCCTGACTTGCCGGTACTCTGCAACCGTGCCTTTCTGGCCCGACCGGGATCAGGAGGGTGAGACGTGCGGAAAAGACGGTTGATCGGCCTGGGCCTTCTGCTATCGGCGGCAACTCCGGCGCGCGCCGAGTGTCTGGGGTCATGCCTTGACGATATGGTCGCGGCGTTGGCATCGATTGCTGCCTACGGCGTCATCGGGATCGTCCTGCTGGTCATGCTGATCCGTGCCAAGTGGCGGCGGGCCGGGATTTGGGGGCTGGGGATCACCGCCCTGCTGGCAATCGGCGTGCCGCTGGTCAGCCAGGCCTGGCTGGGCTGGGCCCTGAAGCGGATGGAAGCGCGCGAGATCCTGGGCGAACCTCCGGCCCTGATCAGCCGGACACCGCTGCTGATCACGCCGGACCAGTATTGCAGCTACGATGCCTGCGAGGCGGTGCTGCGCGGGCGCGGGGCTGCGGGGGCCTATGTGATCCTGACGCCTGCGCTTGACGGCATGGACCTGACCCAGGCGGTTTCGCTGGTGGACCTGCCACTGGAATTCTGGGCGCAACCCTCGGTCGCCGACGACATCCGGCGTAGCGTACTGACGCTGGAAGAACGCCGGGAGGCTGCGGCGCGGATCGACTATCTGGTCGCGACCGCAAGGCCCTTCTATCCGTCCGACCCAGGCCCGATCGAGGCGGGGCTGCGGATGAATCCCGAGATGTCGGGCATGGGAAGCGGTGCGGCGGTGCGGCTGCTGCTGGCCCCGCTTGATCCGGGCCAGGGCGCGCTGAACCTGACGACGCTGCGGCCTGACATTCTGGACCTGAGCCTTGTCGACCTTGCACTGGCGATCCCGCTGGCGCCCCGGAACGACCGGGACGCCGACAACAGCCCGGCGGGGCTTGAGGCAGCTGTGCGGGCGATTTGCCCGGCCAGCGACCCCAGCGGCAACTGCGCCTCGCTTCTGGAGCGGTAGCCGTGCCGGAGGGCCGTAAGCGCCTGGCGGGTGCAACAGGTCTGTGTCGGGCGTGCGAAATTCGCCATTGCCCTTGGTCGCTTTTTCCCGATAGGGTCACGGTGAGGCGGCCTGTCCGCCCTGGACATTCTCTCCTTTGTTGCCGGGCGTGTTAACCCGCGTCCCTTTGAAGGAGCCGGATCGGTCGCAAGACCGTGCACATTGCCCGCAAGTCCCTGGATTTGCTGGTTTGATTAGGTGGAGGGCTTGAAAGGCCCTTCAATTTGTAACCGCGATGAGGCGTATCGGGATTTTGCATGTCGGAGAGTCTGGCCCCTTGGGCCGAACCCCTGCGCATGGCCCCTTCGTCCGCGCACAGACAAGCCGCCCCGTTCGTTCCGTTTCCCCGTCTGGTCCGCCAGGCGACCCGTTGCGCCCGGGGCGCATTGGACAAACATGTCAAAGAAAATGCTTATCGACGCCACCCATTCCGAGGAAACCCGGGTGGTTGTGGTTGACGGAAACAAGGTCGAAGAATTCGATTTCGAGACCGTAAACAAACGCCAGCTGGCCGGGAACATCTATCTGGCCAAGGTGACACGGGTCGAACCCTCGCTGCAGGCGGCCTTCGTGGAATATGGTGGCAACCGCCACGGGTTCCTGGCCTTTGCCGAAATCCACCCGGATTACTACCAGATCCCGGTCGCCGACCGTAAGGCGCTGATCGAGGAAGAGCGGGCGATGGCCCGCGCCGAGGAAGAGGAAGACAACCGTCGCTCCCGCCGCCGCCCGCCGCGCCCTGCGGTGAAGGCCGAGCAGGTGAAGACGGATGATGCCGTGGTCGAAGGCCCGGCGGGAATGGATGTCGTCGACCTTGGCGAGGACGAGGGATCGGACGGGCCACTGGTCCAGGCGGCCTCGGCTGGCGAGCCGCAGGATGACCATGGCCCGGCACAGGACCAGGATCATGGGCATGATCATGCCCACGACCACCACAACGAGTCGGTCGAGGCGGGCGAAGGCGGGCGGTATCGCGCGGTGGACCACGCCAGCGACACCGACGAAGAGATCGAATCCATCGCCGAAGAGGATCTGGCCGACGAAATCGCCCAGCCCCGCCGCCCGCGTGCCCGGCGCTACAAGATTCAGGAAGTCGTCAAGGTCCGGCAGATCATGCTGGTCCAGGTCGTCAAGGAAGAGCGCGGCAACAAGGGCGCGGCGCTGACCACCTATCTGAGCCTCGCGGGTCGTTACTGCGTCTTGATGCCGAACACGGCGCGGGGCGGCGGGATTTCCCGCAAGATCACCAATGCGGTGGACAGGAAGAAGCTGAAGGAGATCGCGGGCGAGCTGGAGGTGCCGGAAGGCGCGGGCCTGATCGTCCGCACGGCGGGGGCCAAGCGGACCAAGCCCGAGATCAAGCGCGACTACGAATACCTGATGCGGCTCTGGGAGCAGATCCGCGAGCTGACGCTGAAATCCATCGCTCCGGCCAAGATCTACGAGGAAGGCGACCTGATCAAACGGTCGATCCGCGATCTTTACAGCCGCGAGATCGACGAGGTGCTGGTCGAGGGCGAGGGCGGCTATCGCACCGCCAAGGACTTCATGCGGATGATCATGCCGAGCCACGCCAAGCAGGTGGTGCGCTATCAGGACCAGACGCCCCTGTTCGCCAAGTACCAGGTCGAGGGCTATCTTTCGGGCATGTTCAACCCGGTGGTGCAGCTGAAATCCGGTGGCTACATCGTGATCGGTGTCACCGAGGCGCTGGTGGCGATCGACGTGAACTCCGGCCGGGCCACGAAGGAAGGCTCGATCGAGGAGACCGCGCTGAAGACAAACGTCGAGGCGGCGGAAGAGATCGCGCGGCAGCTGCGGTTGCGCGACCTGGCGGGCCTGATCGTCATCGACTTCATCGACATGGAAGAGCGGCGCAACAACGCCACGGTCGAGAAGCGGCTGAAGGACAAGCTGAAGACGGATCGCGCGCGGATTCAGGTCGGGCGGATCAGCGGGTTCGGCCTCTTGGAGATGAGCCGTCAGCGGCTGCGGCCGGGGATGCTGGAATCGACCACGCAGGCCTGCCCGCATTGCCATGGCACCGGGCTTATTCGCAGCGATGATTCGATGGCGCTGACGGTGCTGCGGGCGCTGGAGGAAGAAGGCACGCGGAAGCGGTCGCGCGAGGTGCTGCTGAAGGCGCCCGTGGGGATCGTGAACTATCTCTTCAACCAGAAGCGCGAACATGTCGCGATGATCGAGGCGCGCTACGGAATGTCGGTGCGGATCGAGGCCGATCCGGCGATGGTCAGCCCCGATTACTCGATCGAGAAGTTCAAGACCGCCTTGCGCGTGGTGCCGGAGACGCCGGTCGTCTCGGGCCATGCTGGCCTGATGGGCGCGCCGGTGGCCGAGGAAGAGGAAGACGAGGATATCGTCGACGATCTGGTCGAGGAAGAAGTCGAGGAGGCGTCGGAAGCGGCTCCGACCGCGCCTGCGGGCGAGGGGGACGGGCAACCGGGCCGCAAGAAGCGCCGGCGTCGGCGTCGGCGGCGCGGTGGCCCGCGTGACGGTGCGGCGACAGGGGCCGAGGCGGGTGCTGACGAAGATGGCGAGGATGACGGCGAAGAGGATGAGGCCGAGACCGAGGCTTCTGTCGTGACCGAAGCGGCGGAGGTTGCTCCGGTCGAGGACGCTCCGGCGGCGAAACCGAAGCGGACCCGCAAGCCGCGCGGGGCAAAGGCCGAAGCGGTGACCGAGGCGACCCCGGTGGTCGAGGCGGCCCCGGTGGTCGAGGCTGCGCCCGAGCCGGTTGTGGCAGACGCCGTGGTCGAGCCGGTCGTCGCGGAGAAGCCCGCGCCGAGGAAACGGGCGAGCCGGGCGAAGGCGGCGGCACCCGAGGCTGCGGCAGAAGCCGCGGTCGTGGCTGTGGCAGAACCGGCGGCGAAGCCTGCGCGCGGGCGGGGTTCGCGGGCGAAAGCTGCGGTCGAGCCGGTGGCGGAAGCTGTGGTCGAGCCGGTGGCGGAGGGTGCGGTCGCGGCGCCGGTGCTGGTGCCTGATCCGGGGATGATGCCGGTTGCGGAAACCGTGGTCGCCGATCCGGCGGCAGCTGCGGCACCTGAACCGGCGGCGGACGATCCGGCCAAGCCCAAGCGCAAGGGCTGGTGGTCGCTCGGGCGCTGAGGCGACGGATCGAAGTTATGCGGGGCGGTCGGGATTTCGGCCGCCCCGATCTATTTCAGCGGGGGGCTTGGGCCTCGGCGGATCAGGTGGAGCGTCGCCGGGCCCTCGGCTTGCGATCCGAGATAGACATGCCCCGCTTCGGTACAGAAATGCGGCAGGTCGATCAGCGCCATCGCATCGGTGGTTCGCACGCAGGCCACGCTGCCGGGTGCCAGGGCAAGCAGCCGTTTCCGGGCCCGCAGCACGGGGAGCGGGCATAAGAGCCCCTCGCAATCGATCTCGATGTCCCAATCCGCCATGGCGGGGGTGTAGCCGGAGGACCGCAGCGCGGCAAGGTTACAGCGATGCCACGGGGATGTGACGCCCTGTCCCCGTGACGGGGCCGGGGAAAGCCGCTATCTGGGGCAGGACATGTTCGGAATCGAGATCATTGACGCTGCCCTTCTGCCCGCGATGCTGGTCGCGCTGGTGGCGGGTATCCTGTCCTTCCTGTCGCCTTGCGTCCTGCCCATCGTGCCGCCCTACCTTGCCTATATGGGCGGGATTTCGATGGGCGAGATGAAGGACGGCACGCAGCGGCACCGGGTGATCCTGCCGGCGCTGTTCTTCGTCATGGGCCTGTCGACGATCTTCCTGCTGCTGGGCTTCACCGCCTCGGCCTTTGGCAGCTTCGTGCTGGAGAACCAGGTCCTGCTGGCGCGGATATCAGGCGGCATCATCATCATCTTCGGGCTGCATTTCCTGGGCGTCTTCACCATCCCGATGCTGCACCGCGAAATGCGGGTGGATGCGGGCGACCGGGGCGGATCGGCCTTCGGCGCCTATCTTCTGGGCCTGGCCTTCGCCTTTGGCTGGACGCCCTGCATCGGGCCGCAACTGGGGGCGATCCTGTCGCTGGCGATGCAGGAAGGCAGCACGCAGCGGGGCACGGTGCTGTTGGGGGTCTATGCGCTGGGATTGGGGCTGCCCTTCCTTCTGGCGGCGATTTTCATCGAAAAATCAATGCATCTGATGGCGAAGCTCAAGCGCCACATGAAGCTGATCGAGCGGCTGATGGGGGGCCTGCTGATCCTGGTGGGCGTGATGCTGGTGACGGGGGCCTTCACCGATTTCAGCTACTGGATGCTGGAAACCTATGAATTCCTGGGCGTGCCCCTGCCGGGCTGAGGCTTCCCTCTTGGCAGCCAGCGGTTAAGCTGTGCCGGCGACAGTGGCGAGATGCGCGTGGCTTCACAGATCGAGATCAGGGAGGGAGCGGGCGTCTTTCGGCGTCATGTCCTTTATATCCCCGGCTACGATCCCTTCCCGCCGCGCCGCTACCGTGAGCTTTACCGGACGGAAGGGGCGGCGCAGGCGACGATTTCGGGGTATCGGCTGGCGATTCAGCCGCGTGCGGGCGAAACCTATGGCTGGCGGGTGGCGGCGGAGATCGAGGGCCGGGCAGTCGAGGCCGAGGTCGAGGTGCTGGTCTGGTCGGACCTGGTGAAGGGCTCGATGGGGCGGGGGATCGCGGGGACCTATGCCCAGCTGGCGCGGACGGCCTGGCTTTACCTGTCCTCGGGCGCTTTGATCCGGCTGATCCGGCTGCGCAAGGGGCCGATGATCGCGGCGCTGTATCCGGCGGTGGCGCTGGTGGCGCAGGCTTTGGCTGCGGTGCTGGTGGCGGGGCTGGTGCTGGGACTGGGCGCTGGCTTGCCCTGGGCTTTGGGCTGGCTGCTGGCGCTTGTGGCAGGCTGGGCGGTGCTGGAGGGGTTCCGGCGCATCGACCACCGGCTTTTCGTCTATTACCTGATGCATGACTATGCCTTCACCACGGTCGCGGGCGGGGCCTATCCGGTGGTGCTGGAGGCGCGGCTGGCAGAGTTCCGGGCGCAGGTGCGGGCGGCACTGGAGTCGGGTGTGGACGAGGTGCTGGTCGTCGGCCATTCCTCGGGCGTGCATCTGGGGGTTTCGGTGCTGGCGGACCTGATCCGCGAGGGGGTGCCGGACGGCCCGGCGCTGGGGTTCCTGAGCCTGGGGCAGGCGGTGCCGATGGTGTCCTACCTGCCGGGGGCGGCGCGGTTGCGGGGCGACCTGGCCTATCTCTCGACGCGGCAGGAGCTGACCTGGGTCGACGTGACTGCGCCGGGGGATGGGTGCAGCTTTGCCTTGTGCGATCCGGTGGCAGTCAGCGGGGTTGCGCCCGAGGGGCAACACTGGCCGCTGATCCTGTCCGCCGCCTTTACCCAGACCCTGAGCCCGGAGACGTGGCAGGCGTTGAAGCGGCGCTATTTCCGGCTGCATTTCCAGTATCTCTGCGCCTTCGATGCTTTAAGCGGCGGGCCGGGGGATTACGACTACTTCCGCATTACGGCGGGGCCCTTGACGCTGGAGGAGCGGTTCCGGGGAAGGAAGCCCTCGTCCAGCCGGATCACCGCCCCGCTGTCGCCGTTCCGGGATGTGGCATGACCGCCCCGCCGCTGCCCCCGAAGCCCGAGGCCAGGGCCGACAAGGTTTCGCTCTGGGGGCATTTGCGGGCCTTCCGGCGCGACATCCTGTCGGCGCAACCGGCGCGGCTGTATCGGGCCTGGAT